>JALZEI010000199.1 GCA_030862115.1 Actinomycetota bacterium | reverse complement strand
GGGGCGCCGTTGTTGGACGGCGCCCCTTCTTATTGCCCGCTATTTCGTTAAACCAACTCTCCCAGTGACGCCGAAATAAGCGAGGCGTCTGCCGGCTCGCCACAATCAACGCACGTGTTGCAACACTAGACAATCATGCTTCTCGCCATGGAGCTTTGGAGTCGACGATAAAGAAGAAGAGCGCGCGTGCAGCGGAGATCGGTCTCGTAGGGATCGCCGCCATCTGGGGACTTACGTTTCCGATGGTCAAGGACGCGGTCTCCTCGTTTCCCGTGTCGACGTTCCTCGCGCTCAGGTTCCTCAGCGCGTTCCTCATCGTCGCGGCCTGGTCTCTTCTGTCACCCCGGGGACTCCGCAAGCTGACCGGGGAGGGCTGGCGTGCGGGCGCTCTGATGGGGCTGTTCTTGACGGGCGGCTACATCTTCCAGACCCTCGGACTAGACAAGACCTCGGCGTCAAATGCCGGATTCATCACGGGTTTGTTCGTGGTGCTGACGCCGCTCTTCCGATCGGTGTTTCTGTGTCAACAAGCGGGACGAGCGGCTTGGGTTGCCGCCCTCGTGTCGGCGATCGGACTTTTTCTGCTGTCGCGCACGGGTGGAACGGGGGAGCTGGGCGGGGACGCTCTCGTGTTTTTATGCGCGTGCTCCTTCGCACTGCACATACTGGCTACCGACGCAGGCGTAAGGCGTTTCGATATCGGGGCCCTCTTGGCGGTACAGCTGGGCGTGTGTGGAGTGATATCCCTGGCGTTTTCGCTCGCCACCGGCGACCTTTCCATGCCCGACGATTCCTCGGTGTGGAGCGCTTTGGCGGTGACGGCGCTGCTGGCGACCGCGCTCGGGTTCTTCGTTCAGACCTACGCTCAGCGACATGCGGATCCGGCCCGCACGGCGCTCATCCTTGCGAGCGAGCCGGCCTTCGCCGGCCTCTTCGCCTATCTCATGCTCGGTGAGACCCTGAGGGCACTTGGTTGGTTCGGGGCCGCTTTGATCCTGGCCTCGATCGTGACCGTAGAGGCCTTCTCTCACCTGCGCCCGCCCCGTCCCCTACCGGAGGGCTGACCAACCCACCAAGTCGAACATACGTTCTATACTTCCGAGATGCCCGCTGAGCAGCTGTTCGAGGTCCGCCGCAGGACTTTCGACACCCCTCACTTCAAGGGGATCGAGTTCATAGAGGCCGAGGCCAAGTCGATCCTGAACAACGTCCCCGGCAATTACCTGCCGTTCAACTGGACGATCAACCCCTACCGGGGCTGCACCCATAGCTGCACCTACTGCCTCTCGGGCGAGACCCCCATCCTGATGGGTGACGGACGCACCAAACCCCTAAGCGAGGTCCGGGTGGGAGACGCGATCTATGGAACAAAGAGGGGCGATACGTACGGGACTTACGTCATTACGAACGTGCTGGCTCACTGGCAAACGGTGAAGCCCGCTTATCGCGTGACCTTGCAAGACGGTACGAAGTTGATCTGCAGCGGAGATCACAGGTTTCTCACGAAGCGAGGTTGGAAGCACGCGACGGCCGCCGAAGGTGGACCGACGCGTCCTTGTCTGACAATCGCGGACTCGCTTGTGGGGACCGGCGCGGCTCAGGAGGTTGAAAAGGTCGACGACGATCCCCAAGGTCCACCGGTCCTGCTATCTGGAGTTCTCGCAGGTGATCGGATCGAGAGCAACGACACACTGAGGGTCGTTTCTGTTGAGTCTCTTGGATTCGATACACCCATGTTTGACATCACTACGGGTACCGGGGACTTTATTGCCGATGGAGTCGTGAGTCACAACTGCTTCGCTAGGTCTACTCATACGTACATGGACATGAACGCCGGGCGGGACTTCGAGACGAAGATCGTGGTCAAGGTGAATGCGCCGCAATTGCTGCGCAAGGAATTGCGAGCGAAACGATGGAAGGGCGAGCACATCGCGATGGGGACCGCCACCGATCCCTACCAGCGTGCCGAGGGCCGCTACAAGATCATGCCCGAGATAATCAAGACGCTCACCGAGTATCGCAACCCGTTCTCCATCCTTACCAAGGGCACTCTCATCCTGCGTGACCTCGAGCTCCTCCTGGCAGCAGCAAACGTCACCGAGGTGTCGACGGCCTTGTCTATCGGGACGCTCGACGAGGATGCCTGGCGCTCGAGCGAGCCCGGCACACCTCACCCACGCAAGCGAATGGAGGCCGTGAGGAAGCTCAACGACGCCGGCATCCCGTGTGGCGTGATGGTCGCTCCGGTTCTTCCCGGTATCTCCGACCGGCGAGATCAGCTCGAGGCGG
>JALZEI010000185.1 GCA_030862115.1 Actinomycetota bacterium | reverse complement strand
TCCCCGATGCCAAGTATGTCGAGCTAGATGGCCACGATCCGGTCCCCTTTATGGGGAACTGGGACGAGGTCGCGGAGGAGATCGAGGAGTTCGTTACGGGCTCGCGACGAGAGCGCGACGCGGAGCGCGTGCTGGCGACTCTTGTCTTTACCGACATCGTTGGATCGACCGAGAAAGCGGCGTCGATGGGCGATTCCGAGTGGCGCAAAGTGCTCGAGGACTACGACCGCACCGTCGAGCGCGAGGTTGCTCGCTACCAAGGGCGTGTGGTCAAACAGATGGGCGACGGACATTTGCTTACTTTCGACGGTCCCGCCCGCGCCCTCAAATGTGCCTGCAGTATCAGCCGCGGCGTCAAACCCCTGGGTGTCGAGATCAGGGCCGGGCTCCACACGGGCGAGGTCGAGCAACGCCACGACGATGTCGGTGGGATAGCCGTCCACATCGGTTCGCGCGTGACGCGTCTGGCGAAGGCCAACGAGGTACTCGCCTCGGCCTCCGTCCCGCCGCTGGTCGCGGGCTCGGGCATTTCGTTCGAGGACCGAGGCGAACACGAGTTAAAGGGCATCGACGGCACCTGGAAGGTGTACGCGGTCGACGCTTGACCGCCCCCCAAGGCCGAATGCTCCATTGGTTGCGGATATCGCAACGAACAGAGCAGTCGAAGGGGCATTAATTTCCGCGCAACTCGAAGACACGCCGAATCTGCGTAATCACGAAGTCTCGTTCGAACTTGATCTGTCGCCAAGTGAATCTGAGGACGATCCATCCCATCGCCTGAAGTTCTGCATCCCTCTGGCGATCTCTGCGGAAGGCGTCCTCATCCATATGCCATAGATAGCTGTCGCACTCGATGGCGAGTTTGATCCGAGGGTAGGCAAAGTCAATCCGAATACTTCCGAAGGAAAGAACCATTGGGTACTGCTGTCTCCACGGAGGGAAGGCTGCGTTGCGGAGTAGGTCGACCATCAACTGCTCAAGGTCGCTCTCGCTGAGCGCCTCGTTGGGGCTTCGATGTAGGAGTAATTCTCGCAGGATTGCCGCGCCTCTCCGTCCTCTTATCCACTGCTCTTCGTACAGCTCCCACATATCTGGAATCGTCGTTTTTCCCTCGCGCAGGGCCTGATCGAGAGACTTTGAGGTTCGAGGATGTTTTTTGCCGGCTAGGTCGAGCAGGGTTCTCGGCATATGAGTGAGAGGCCAGATGCCCACCCAGTGGGTATGACGCGTCAGCTTCTCATCGACGCGGTGGACAAGGATGTGCCCACCATGAGAAGTGATCAAGTGCTCATTAGCTCGACGGGAACTCGTTGAGATTTCGCATGGAGCCCGGTCGAAGCCATGCAGTTCCCATTTACGTGCTGCCGACCGGTGGGAGACCGCGCAGGTATCGCCCAAATGAAGCACTGCGGCAAGCATCGTTTGATCCCATGTATTGGGCGTTCCCGCGATAGTCCATACACCCGGGAGAACTAGTTCGAAGACGCCGGCTGAACATCGCCTCGACAAAGCACTGCGCGAGAAGCCAGCCGCTTTCGCTTGTGCGGCCGAGAACAGCCCATGTTGCTGAGCGGCACAGCGGCGAATCAAGTCGTCGGGCCGATTGCTCCGCTCGTTGCGCATATCGCAACCAATAGAGCAATCGACCGGGCGGGCGCGCTGTGACGCCAGTCACAAGGTGCCGATTGCTCCGCTCGTTGCGCATATCGCAACCAATAGAGCACTCGGCGTACGTAAAAGGCCCCCGGGGTTCGGGGGCCTTTTTGAAAGCGAGAGTGGGGCTAGAAGTCCATGCCTCCGCCGTCGGGCATGGCGGGGGCCTTCTCCTTCTCGGGCTTGTCGGCCACGATCGCCTCGGTGGTGAGGAACAATGCTGCGATCGAGGCGGCGTTCTGTAGGGCCGAGCGGGTCACCTTGGCGGCGTCCACGACTCCTGCCTTGAAGAGGTCGCCGTACTCGCCGGTCGCCGCGTCCAGACCCTCCCCGGGGCCGAGCGTGCGTACCTTCTCGACGACTACTCCGCCCTCCATCCCCGCGTTGCGGGCGATGATCGTGAGCGGCTCCGCCAGAGCCTTCTGGACGATGCTCACGCCGGTGGCCTCGTCGCCGTCCAGCTCGAGTTTTTCGAGAGTCTCACGTGCGTGGAGAAGGGTCACGCCTCCGCCGGCCACGATGCCCTCTTCAACGGCGGCCTTCGTGGTCTGGACCGCGTCCTCGATGCGGTGCTTCTTCTCTTTGAGCTCGACCTCGGTGGCGGCTCCGACCTTGATCACCGCGACACCGCCGCCCAGCTTGGCGAGACGCTCCTGCAGCTTCTCTTTGTCGTAGTCCGAATCCGACCGCTCGATCTCCGAACGGATCTGGCCCACGCGGCCCGAGATCTCGTCGGCCGAGCCGGCCCCCTCGACGATGGTCGTGTCGTCTTTCGTGACGACGACCTTGCGAGCCGAGCCGAGCATGTCGAGGCTGACGGACTCGAGTTTCAGTCCGACCTCCTCGGAGATGAGCTGCCCGCCCGTCAGCACGGCGATGTCGCCGAGCATTGCTTTGCGGCGGTCGCCGAAGCCCGGGGCCTTGACCGCAGCGGCCTTGAAGGTCCCGCGGATCTTGTTGACGACGATCGTGGCAAGAGCCTCACCCTCGAGGTCCTCGGCGATGATCAGCAGCGACTTACCGGCCTGCATGACCTTCTCGAGCACCGGCAACAGGTCCTTAACCGCCGAGATCTTGCCGTTGAACAGGAGAACGTACGGTTCTTCGAGTACGGCCTCCATGCGCTCTGCGTCGGTTACGAAGTAGGGGCTGATGTAGCCCTTGTCGAGCCGCATTCCCTCGACCAACTCGAGCTCGAGCCCGAAGGTGTTCGACTCCTCGACGGTGATGACGCCATCCTTGCCGACCTTGTCCATCGCCTCGGCGATGGTCTCGCCGATCTCGGCGTCGTTGTTGGCGGAGATCGATGCCACTTGGCTGATCTGCTCGCGGCCCTCGACCTCGCGGGACGACCCGCGGATGGCCTCGACGACCGAGTCGACGGCCTTCTCGATGCCCCGCTTCAGGGCGATCGGGTTGGCGCCGGCGGCCACGTTGCGGAGGCCCTCGCGGACCATCGCCTGGGCCAATACGGTGGCGGTGGTGGTGCCGTCGCCTGCCACATCATCGGTCTTCTTGGCGACCTCTTTGACAAGCTCGGCCCCGATGCGCTCGTAGGGGTCCTCCAGCTCGACTTCCTTGGCGATCGATACGCCGTCGTTGGTGATCGTGGGGGCGCCCCACTTCTTCTCCAAGACCACGTTGCGGCCCTTGGGGCCGAGGGTGACCTTGACGGCGTCTGCGAGCTGGTTCATGCCTCGCTCCAGCGCCCGCCTGGCCTCCTCTTCGAAACTGAGAATCTTTGCCATTCGTACCTCCTTGAAGGTGCCGTTCCTGCGTTAGCACTCTGATATTCTGAGTGCTAAAGATAACGAACGCGTACGCCTTCGCGCAAATCCCGGGTATTCACGGGCGATGGGGGCCGGGAAGGCCTCTGCGACGCCCCCTGCGGGGTGATCTGTGGAGATTTCCGACCCCGCCCGACCGACTCGGTGGGCGACTTCCTGGGAGGGATGTACATGAAGGTGTTGCGGACGCTCGTCGTCGTGGGTCTGGTGGCAGCGGTCCTACAGGCC
>JALZEI010000182.1 GCA_030862115.1 Actinomycetota bacterium | reverse complement strand
GACCCATGGTCTCGGCGACCATCTCCCAGAGCTCGTTCTCGCTCTCGTAAAGCAAGCGGTGGTGGACGGATAAGAACTTGGCAACGTGAAGGGCGAGCTGGGACGCAATCGCTGCGGCGGCCTCCCGCGCATCCTGGTCGAGGTTGCTCACCAACGTGTGGACTTCTTCGGCGAATTCAGTTACTTGTTCGGCGACCCAGTCATCGGCCGCGCCGGCGATCGCGTCCCACTTCCACGTTTCGGCTTTCTTTTGGAACTCGGCCGCAACACCATCCGGGTCGTGGAGTAAGACCGCGCTGCGCCACCCGGGCACGACCTCCCCGGCCTCCGCGGGATCTTCGAAGGTCTTCTCTTGCTCCTCGCGCGAGCTCCACGATGTCGAGATCAAGAACTCCTCGTGTCTCTTGAGCGAAGGGGACGAACCTTCTCCGATCACTCGCAGATCGAGATCGCTCTCTGGGTGCGCGTCGCCGCGCGCGTGGCTTCCTGTGAGAAAGACCGCCTCGGCCCCCGCGTCCACGAGCGTCTTGGTCTCTTGTTGGGCGACCTCGAGAGCGCGCTTGCTGGGACCGGACATGCGGATCACCCTAAGCCGCGGTAACGATCCCCGACGGCCGGCTTAACCGGTGGCGATTAAACCCCTCGGATCGACTGGAGCTTGTCGGGGTTGGCGATGATGTGGATGCCTTGCACGGCCCCCTCCCCGACGTCGAGTGTAAGAAGGCTGGCCAGACCGTCCTCGTCGTATACCAACACGCCGGCTTGACCGTTCACCGGCACGATTTGAGTCGTTGCGTCGGTCGGCGCCTTCTTCAAGATGGCCAGCACGAAGCGCGCGACCTTGTCGGGGCCGTGAATGGGCCGGCGCGCCGCCCTGACCTTGCCGCCGCCGTCGCTCCACAGCGTGATGTCGTGGCTAAGGAGTCCTCTCAAGGACTCGAGATCTCCCATCGCGCAGGCTTGAAGGAAGCGAGAGGTGATCTCATCGCGCTGCTCGCGGGTTGTCGGGAAGCGAGGCCGGCGCGCGGTCAGATGTTGCTTGGCGCGGTGAGCTATCTGGCGACACGCGTCCTCGCTGCGATCGACGAATTCGGCGATGTCCGCGTAGTCGTAGTCGAAGACGTCGCGCAGCAAGAACACCGCTCTCTCCAGAGGCGACAGGGACTCGAGGACGACGAGGAAAGCGATCGAAAGAGACTCCGCTCGTTCGGCCCCCTCGGAGGCGTCGGGCATCTCACCCAGCAGCGGTTCGGGAAGCCAGGGTCCGACGTAACTCTCCCGCCTCGCCCGCGCGGACCCGAGCTCGTCGAGACACAGCCTGGTCACTACCTTGCTCAAGAACGCCTTGGGAGAAGACACATCCTCCGGCGCCCGCTGCCACCGTAGATAGGCCTCCTGAACGATGTCCTCGGCCTCGCTCACACTCCCCATCATTCGATAGGCGATCGAGAACAGATAAGGCCTTAACTCCTCGAATCCCTCTACGGTCTGGGTCATCTCTCTATCCTCCTTCGAAAGAGAGACGATTCAGACGCTCGGGTTGTGACGAAAAGAAGTCGTCACAAATGGAGGTCCCGTTCCGTCTACGAAGTGAAAGGAGCAAAGATGCCGAGGTCGAAACTGGTTCTCGCCGTGTGGGCGCTCGCCGTCGCCTTCTTCGGAATCGGCGGGGTGTGGGCTTTCGTGGATCCAGCCGGGTTCTACGACTCCCTCGCCACATTTCCGCCCTTCAACCGGCATTTCTTGCGCGATGCCGGGTCTTTCCAGCTCGGCATAGCCGCCACGCTGCTGGCCGCCCTCCGCTGGAGGTCCGGCACGCTCGTCGCCCTGGTGGGCGCGTCCGCGGCCTCGGTTGTTCATGCCGTCTCGCACATCATCGACCGGGATGAGGGGGGCCGGACGTCCGATCACTTCCTCCTTTGGGGTCTCTCGGTTTTGCTCGTCGCGGCGACGATCGTGCAGGCGAGAGAGGAGGAACCGTGAGGATTTTCATTGCGGGTGCGAGCGGTGCGCTGGGGCGGCCGTTGGTACGCCGGCTCTTGGACGACGGTCACGAGGTCGTCGGGCTGACGCGCTCGCCGGCGAAGGCAACGGCCCTCGAGGCGGCCGGCGCACGGGCTGCGCGCGGCGACGCGCTGGATGGCGCGGACGTGCTACGCGCCGTTGGCGAGGCCCGTCCGTCGGCGATCGTGCAGATCCTGAACGCCTTGCCCCCGCGCGGCCCCATGCGCCCTCGAGAGCTCAACGCGACCAACGAGTTGCGAGAGAAGGCGACCGCCAACCTCCTCGAGGCCGCGCGGCACCACGGCGTCGAGCGGTACGTGGCCGAGTCGATGATCTTCGGCTACGGCTACGGCGATGTCGACGCCGTGGCAACCGAGAGCAGTCCTTTTCCCGTGGAGGCCCCCGCCCCCGCGTTCAAACCGGCTCTCGACGCGATGGGAAGTCTCGAGTCGCATGTCCTGTCGGCTTCGAGGCGAGGCGACGTCGAGGGGATCGTGCTCCGACTGGGCCTCTTTTATGGACCCGGCGTCGGCTCCACCGAGTTCATGGCAACGATGTTGCGCCGCCGCCTGCTTCTCCTGCCCGGCGGAGGACGAGGCGTGCTGTCGTGGATTCACGTCGAAGACGGTGCGAGTGCGATTAGATCGGCTCTGGCAGAGGGAAGCCCGGGCGACGTGTTCAACGTCGTAGACGACGAGCCGGTCAGCATCTGGGATTTCGTCACCGAGCTCGCGCGCGTTCTCGAACTGCCCGCGCCGCGGAGCGTGCCGGCGTGGATGGGCCGTCTCGGAGGCAAGTACATGGCGCTGATGGCGAGCACGAGGCTTCGGGTCTCGAACGAGAGAATCAAGTCGAAGCTGGCATGGGAACCGGCCTATCCGACCGTCCGGGACGGTTTGCGATCGCTGGCGGCAGACGACCCCCGCCCGGCTCGCTCTCGAGACGCCGCCGCGTAGCAAGCGCCTAACGATTCTGAGACTCAATGTAGGACGCCGATGTATTCCTTGCCGCTGAAGTTGATCTTCTCCGCCGTCCTCTGGGTTAGGTCCCAATTGGAGTCTCCATAAGGACCCCTGTCGATGACGGGGACCGTCACGGTACGACCCCGGTAGAGGATCTCGACTTTCGTCCCGCAGGGCAGGACCCTGTGCGCCACGCCGATGGAGTCTCTTTGAAGTCTGGGGCCGCAGGCGGTGTGGTTCCCGTAGAAGCCGGGTCCGTACCACGTGGCCAGGGAGCGTTCGTAGCTGTGGGCTCGGTCGGCCCGTCGCGCCCAGCCGTTGTACGCGTCTCCGGCGAAGGTGATCCGCACGCGACGGTGGCCGGGAGCGGGGGCCGTGAGCGGTACCCGGTAGGCGCCGTCGCCGAGTGATACTCGCTCGATCGTTCGCCACGCTCCTTCGACCTTCCACTGAAGCCGGGCCCTGCGTCCTCGCATCTTGGGGTAGAGGACACCCTTTACGACCAGTGGTCGGCCGGACATCACATGATCGGGCGAGATGTTGAGAGTCAGTCTCGGTTTGACGCTTATGCGTACCGAGTCGCTTAGCCGGGTTTCGTATCGGAGTCGGTACCTCGCGGTGTGCCGTAAATCTTCCACGGAGAAGGTGACCGCGAGGTCGCGTCCCAGTGTCGCCGACGCGATCGATCTGAATCCGTCTCGGTCGGCCCTCTTTCGTTGCAGGTGAACGGTTCCGGCGGGATCTCCATTTTCTACGTGCCCGGAGATCCTTGCGTCGGACAGGTGTGCAACCGCGCGAGGATGCTCGTCGATAACCGGTTCCGGCGTTACGACTTCTTCCGCGCGGACAGACGTTTGACTTGCGGTTGCCATTGCAACCACGACACAGCACAGCACGATCCGTTTGATCGAGAACACCTCCTGGGTAGCGGCCCATCACGCTGAGGGCGTACGCGGGAAAGATCCGCCGCGTAGGTTGCTTCTGCAGTT
>JALZEI010000039.1 GCA_030862115.1 Actinomycetota bacterium | reverse complement strand
ACGAATCCGACGTCGTTGAGAGCCTGAGCGCATTCAGCGAACACGTGGTGTCCGCCGTCCTCGTTGCCTGTGATGGCCACTCCTGCTACCCGTCCATACACCTTCTTGCGGCCGAGTTCGTCGTAGGAAAACAGCCACGCGTCCATCCGCTCAATGACGCGCTGGGCGAGGCTCGAGGGATGCCCGATCCAGATCGGGGTGCCGAAGAGCAGGACTTCCGCGGCGAGTACCCGGGTACCGATTTCGGGCCAGTCGTCGCCGGTACCCTCATCCCACTCGACGCCGGGCTTGACGTTGTAATCAGCGATCCTCACCTCGTCGTATTCAATCTCGTCGTGCTCACGCATCCAGTCGACGACGTCTTGCATCATGACTGAGGTGTTCGAGCGTTTCGACGAGGGCTTCAGCGAGCAATTCAGACCGCAGACTTTTACCGGCATTGGACTCCCGTCCCGTTCTGGTGACACGATTCGTGGGCTGAACCTCTGATGATCCTTCGGCAAGCGTAAGGGGTAGAGCCTCCTCAAGCTGCAGCAGAGTCCTACTCGTACGCCTTTCCAGAACGCGACGCCGTGGCGACTATGGCGCTCTTTCGATAACGCTCCTGGAGAAGAATCGCTAACTAGGCTGCTCCGTGGGTCGGCGCGTCGCGACGAGCCACCCGAGACCAAGAACCGCACCGAACATCACGTGCTCGATCGAGAAGGTGGTCCACCCGACCATCTTGGGCATGTCGGCGATTGGATCGCCACCGTCGAACAGCGCCGCAGCGATTGGAAGACCAACGAAGCTGCTGAACAAAAGGACTGCCACCCCGAAGATCATCCCGGCAATGATGGCTACCGCACCCGACAACCGGAGCAACCGGGCGAGGAGAGCGAAGACGATGCCGTAGGCCACCCCGGTCGCGAGATGGATCATCATCCCCACGACGGCTGGGCCCGCGGTGAAGTGGAAATCACCTTGGCCTTCCATTGCCGACTGCATCGAGGTCATCATCGCGTTTGGCTCGATCACGACTGATGCGATGTGATACATAGGAGTGAAGAAACCGGTACCTAAGTAGGTTGCTCCTGCGACCATGGCGTACATCGCCATCACCGCGGCCGCGATAGCGCCCCAGAGCGCACCTGTACGGACAACCGAGCTCACAGTGGCGCCCTCGTTAACAAAGCCTCGGTCTGTCGCCGCTACTGCCACTACCATCACCTCCACATCGACGTCGTTCTGCCTACGTAGATAGGGACGCAGCAGGCCTTGCGGTGATTGCGCTACCGGGCCGACCACGGCGAACGGGAGTCGGTGAGTCAGGGCCGCAGTGTGTAGGCCGCGAGTTCGACATCGTGGACGTCGTCGCCCACTACCAGCGATGGGGCAGGTTCGTCCAGGCAGATCAAAACAAGTCCATCCTTCTCCGCGAGCCAAGTCTCGCCCGCGTTGTCGTGTTCGGCCCCCACCGCCACCGGCCAGTGCTCATCAGATACAAAGATGACTACTTCATCTCCTGAGGGATCAACATAGGTATGCGCGACCGCATCCAGATCTCCGAACTCGACGTGAGTCGCCTCGGTAAGTTTGAGCTCGGCCAGGCGGGCGGGTAGCTGCGACTCCACCGAGACGCCGGCATTCCGGTTACGGAAAGCGGCCAGGGCCGCCTCGATCTCCCTGGGCTCACGCTCGGGCAGCAGGAGGATCGCCCCCGCGACGACTACGGCCGCCAGCCCCACCGCTCCGCCTCCCACGAGCCATAGCGGACGGCGGCGATGCGGCCGGACGGTCTCAACAGCGGCCCTAACTCGCTCCCGCAGAGCCTGCGGCGCCATCTCGCGTCCTGATTCTGCGACGGAACGCCCTCGACGTCCGAGGTCGACCTCGCGCCAGCAATCCTCGCAATCGACGATATGCCGTTCAAACATCCTGCGGCGAGCGCCCGAGAGGAGACCGCCTAAGTACGCGGCCGCGTTGCGCTCCGGATCATGTTTCAAATTGGCTCACCTCCTTCTCGAGTATGCGAGCAAGCTTCTTGCGGCCGCGGTGCACGCGTGCAAGGACGGTTCCGCGTGGTGACCCGGTGATCTTCGCTACCTGAGAAGCGGTGAACCCGTCAAGGTCCATTAACGTGATCGCGATCCGCTGCTCCTCGGGCAGCTCCCATAGCGAAGCATGGACGGCCCGCTTTCGCATATTCAAGATCGCGCCTTCGGACACATCGTCTTTCGCGGCAAGGGTCGGGTCTGGTTGCGACGGCACCTCTCGCCGCGTCGACGCACGCCTCAGCAAGCTGCGACCGGTGTTCAGGCAGATTGTTGCAAGCCACGGCTCGACCTTTCGGGGCGGACGACCCGCCGACCACGCTTCGAAGGCCCGCGTGTAGGTCTCCTGCACCACATCCTCGACGTCGTCTGAATCCACCAGACGCCGAGCGAGGTTGTATACGAGGTCGAGCGCGGGCAAGGTCGCGTCCAAGAAGTCGTCGTGGCTTCTCTTACGCCTGCTCACGGGTGCCACAAATCGGTTTCCGGGTGGAACGCGGCCCAGTCGAACCAGAACGAGTCGGTCGTCTGAATGGCGTCGAGTCGTTCGCCTTCTAAGCGTCCCGCGACGGCACGGCCGAAGATGTCCCACTCACTGTGCGTTTGGCGGTCTCGGATCGTATCCCTCGCTACGATGAAATCCAGCTTTTCGTTCCCGACCGTACGAGAGAATGCGGCGGCTGATCCGACGTCTCGGGAGGCGGCGATCTCGGCGTCGTCTAGAGCGGATGCGGTTCCACCCTTCCATAGAACCACTATCGGGTCGCCGCCGACGTTTGCCTGCGCGACGGAGACGCCGTCGCGCGCCCTCTCTCGCAGACGGAAGTACGGGAAAGCGACGACCTCGTTTCGAACCTCAATCCCCAGAACCCGCTCCATCGCTGCGAGACGGCAGTCGATCTCGCCCGAGTAGAGGAAAGGAGCGTCGTCCACGTCGTCATACCCCGGATACGGGTTCTCACCGTACGGCCGGTCGTGCCCGGTGTCCCTGCTCAGGACCACTCCATCCGGGTGCGCCCTGAGGAAGTCGCCCCACGAAACGATCTGGACGGGCACGCGCTCCAACGAGAGCCCCTTCTGGGAACCGGTCAGGGCGACGCCCGTGACCTGCGGCCACAGCGACTCGGTCTTGCGGTCGTACATCAACAGGTTTGAGTTGATCAGTTTCCCCGAGGTTCCGAAGGTCGTGACCTCGCCGCCGATGCGTGGGCGTTCGAAGGCGATCGCGGTGTTGCAGAGGGGGCAGAAGGTGACTACGACGGGCACCCCCGCCACGGTGTCGTTGACGATCTCATGCCACGTCAAGATCTGCAGCGGATAGGCCCGCGCATCCGATCCGAGCTCAAGAGCGACGACAGGCTCGCGCTCTTGGAGCCAATTCGCCTCCGACGGCTCGATGAAGAGGGGGTCGTCGATCGAGGGGATCACGTCGGGGGCTATGACCTCCATGATGTCCTCCGGATCCAGAGCGGCCTCCGGGTTTCCGGACGCGGCCTTTTGGGTTCCGGACTCGGTATCCACCCCAAGGTGCTCCTCGACCAGAGAAAGGAGCTGGTCCTCGGTCAGCTCGCCGGCGATTGTCTCCACCACAACACCCTCTTCATCTATGAATACCGTCGTCGGCATCCCGGCACCGCCGAACAGGGCGAACGTCTCCCCGCGGGGATCCTCGGCAAGGCGATAAGTCACGCCGGTCGACCTCGCCAATTCGCGCGCAGCCTCGTGGGTGTCGTTCTGGTTTATCCCGACGAAGGCCACCTGCGATTCCAGTTTCCGGTACGCGCGATCGAAGGCCGGCATCTCAGCCGTACAACTCGGACACCACGAGGCCCAGAAGTTCACGACCAGCGGCTTCCCTTCGTAGTCGCCGAGCGAGAATTTCTCGCCCTGGAAGTCGGTAAGCGCTATTCCCGAGACTTTCGGATCCCCACCCGCCCCCGGAGGTGCATCGTTGACCAGGCCCCACCCGACGGCGGCCGCAAACAGCGTCCCCACCACGGCCAGGGCGACGACGCCCGGGCCCGGTCTGCGAGGACCCGCGTCATCTTCCGTCATGCCCATCTTCATCAACCTCGTCACTCATCCGGTCCGGTATCACATAGGACGTAGCGAGACGGGTCTTGATTGCGGGATGCAACCGAATGCCATCTCGTTGCATCGCTACCGGCATGGGAACCGGAGTGACGGTCGCCCCCAGAGCCGGAGATCGCGACACGATCAATCCTTGCGGATTATCCCTGTCTCTTCCGGACTCCGTAAGTACGGCGTTGGCGCACCGCGTCGGGCCACGTCGGCTCCAACTCGACACCGAGGCCGTCGGCAACGCGATTGACGTAATTGAAGTAAGACATCGCCTGGTTGGCGTCGACGATTGCGCGGTCGTCGAAGCCCGCATTCCGTAGAGCCTCCACGTCTTCGCGTCGAACGTTCCAGGGTTCGAGCGTCAGCTTCACGGCATAGGTGCACAGCGCGTTGATGCGATCGTTCAGATCTTCGAACCGTCCCTCGGCGACCGCCGAGGCCAGCGCTGGATCGTTCGACTCTGCCTCCAGCGCCTCTGAGTGTTGAACTACTCAGTAATGGCAATCGTTGGCGGCCGAGACCGCAACCGCGATCGCCTCACGCTCAACTCTTGACAGCGGCGACTCCGCGAACATCACCGCTCGATACAGCGCAAGGTGCCCCTGCAACGCCTTCGGATTCAGCGAGTGCGACGCAAGGATGTGTGGGAGCGATTCCCCCTCCGGCCCATGCTCGACCCAAGCCATCTGACCTCCTCTATGCAATCGAAGTACCGGTAGTGCTGTCCTATTACATTGGACTCTGTAAGGCGCTCCGCGCTTTCACTACAACCGAAGGAAGAGAGACGTGGCAAAGACGCACGATGTAATCGTGATTGGGCTGGGAGTCGGAGGTGAGGCCGTTGCCGGCACCTTGGCCGAGGCAGGGCTGGATGTGCTCGGCATCGAGCGCCATCTCGTGGGCGGTGAGTGCCCCTACTGGGGGTGCATCCCCAGCAAGATGCTGGTGAGAGCAGCCGGGGCGCTCGCCGAGACCTCCCGCGTCGGGAACCTTGCCGGTGAGGCACACGCGCATCCCGATTACGCGCCGGTGGCCCAGCGCATCCGGGACGAAGCCACCGACGACTGGAACGATCAGATCGCGGTAGATCGCCTGGAGGGAAAGGGGGCCACATTCCTCCGAGGTCAAGCCCGATTCGTGGCAACCAGGGAGGTCGAGATCGACGGAGAGCGCTATGTCGCTCGTCGAGGCGTCGTGATCGCTGC
>JALZEI010000143.1 GCA_030862115.1 Actinomycetota bacterium | reverse complement strand
CTGCGTCGGCCTGGGGGAGGCCCCCACCTCGTAGTGCGGGTGTACCCGATTGACTACCAGGGCGCCGAACGGAAGCCCCGCCTCCTCGAGTCGCGAGGCGAAGAAGGTGGCTTCGGCCACCGACTCCTCGGCGGGCGAGGTTACGACCACAAAAGAAGTGGCCGACGATTTGAGTAACCGCGAGACCTCGCCCGCCCGCTCCTTGAACCCCTCGTACATGCCCTCGAGATTGGTGAAGAACTCGGCGGTGTCCTCCAGGACCTCGGCCCCCACGATGCGTTTGACTATCCGCAAGAACGTCGACGCGGCAACGTTGGCAACCCTCATGAAGCCTCCACCGGCCTTCATGTAGGGAAGAAGAAACCATCGCAATACCCGACTCTCGAAGAAATCGGTCATTCGCCGCGGCGCATCGAGAAAATCCAGGGCGTTTCGAGTCGGAGGTGTGTCGATGACGATCAGGTCGTAATCGCCCTCGACGTGCAGTTCGTAAAGCTTCTCCATCGCCATGTATTCCTGCGTCCCCGATAACGTGCCGGAGATGTTGCGATAGAAGCGATTGGCCATGATGCGTTCGGCCTGCTCTGGGGTCGGGGCGTACTCCATGATGACTTTGTCGAAGGTTGATTTCGTATCCAGCATCAGTGCATAAAGAGATCCCTTTGGCTCCAGATTGGCGGACGCGAACTTGCGGGCGCTCACCTTTGTGGGCTCGCTCGATAGTTCCTTCAAGCCGAGAGACGATGCGAGTCGGCGCGCCGGATCGATGGTCAGTACCGCGGTTTTCTTTCCCTCCATAGCGGCCCGTAGCGCGATTGCTGCAGCCGCTGTGGTCTTTCCCACACCTCCGGCCCCCGCGCACACGATGATCTCTTTTCTCTGCGTTATTCGAGCAACGGGATTCATCGAGCTTCCACGCTTTCCTCGATTGCGTCGGCCAGCGTGTCGATGTCGGGCAACGCCAGCCCCGCGGAGAACAAGAACGGCAACTCGACAACATCCCCCACGATTCCTTTTCGGAGCTTTCGCAAATGAGTACTTTGAATCTGTCTGCGCGCGGTTAGAAAGCGGGAGTAGCCGATGAGCGCCCTCAGCTCGTCGCCGTTGATGTTGAGCCCGACCCCTCGTGCTTCGAGCAGCATGTTTTCGAATCCCCTGTGGTCTTCGACGTCGCCGAGCCTTTTCTCTTCCGCCCGCGAAAAAAGCTGCGAGTAGACGGCGTTCGCAAAGGTCGTCCCCTGGTTCATGCCCAGCCTCGTGGCTATAGCCGTCGATGTTTCAAGCGTCTCGCTTACCGGCATCTCCTCGGCCAGTGTCACTAGGTGGACGCGGGTTCGTTTCGGATCGCGCAACATCTGAACCAACCAGTCCGACTGTCTGCGAACGGGGCCCACCCGCACTGCATCCGCCAGCCCTACGGGAGCCGAGAAGAAAGTGAGCATGTGTCCCGCTGCAGGCGCGTCGACGACGATCGTGTCGAAGTCGTGGGGCTCGTTACCTCGGTCTTGTTCGAGGTACCAGATCTTTCCCAGGACAAGGATGTCCTTCAGTCCCGGTGCCGCCGTAGTGATGAAGTCGACGAATTGGGTCGATGTAAACACCTTGGAGATCCTCGGCATGTGGTATTGAACGCGCAGGTACTCAGCGAGGGCGGCTTCCGGAACAACGTTGAGCCCCCAGAGCCGCGGGAGAAGTTCCTGTGGGTCGTATCCGAGTGCCCCTCTCCCAAAGAGCTTCGGGAGACTTCCCTTCCGGTCGACTTCGGCGATGCACACCTTGCGACCCTCCCTCGCGGCGAGCAGAGCCAATGCCGCCGCGACGGTTGTCTTTCCGACTCCGCCTTTGCCGGAGACGATCAGAATCTTTGGTTGGAGGAACTCGTCTAGCTCCACGGCGGGGCATCACCTTGGCGTTATGGAGTGCACGGGTTAGAGACGAGTCAGGGTAGCCGCTGCGATACACGGCACGGTCTGCAACCATTGCTGGGTGCACCCCTTGTCCCGAAGGCTCCTGTCCCTCAGCTTTTTGGTCTGCTGCCTCGTCGCTCCTTTGTTCTTGGCGGAGGCGGAAGCGCAGGAGGAGCAGAGCGTGCTCGCGCTGGTGGAGATCGAGGGGGTCATAGATCCCGTCACGGCCGACTACCTCACGGGCCGGCTGGAGGCGGTCGAGGAGGACGACGTGCACGTAGTCGTCCTTCAGATCGACACTCCGGGTGGTCTCGACATCTCGATGCGCGAGATCGTGCGAGACATCTTGGAGTCGAACGTTCCGGTCGTGGTCTGGGTGGCTCCCAGAGGCGCGCAAGCCGCCTCGGCCGGCACCTTCATCTCCTACGCGGCCACTCTGGCCTATATGGCCGAGGCGACCGAGATGGGACCCCCCACCCCGGTGAACCTGGCGGACGACGCCGCCCCGAACGACAAGGTCGAGAACGATGCCGCGGCGTTCATCCAGGAGCTGGCCAGTACCCGGGGGCGCAACGTGGAGTGGGCCGAATCGGCGGTGAGAGAGTCCGACTCCATCGGCGCTACCGAGGCGGCAGGGATCGGGGTGGTGGACGGGCTCGCGTCTTCGCTCGATGAGTTACTGCGGGAGCTGGACGGGTCGACGGTGGAGGTAGCCGACGGCTCCGAGGTAACCATCGAGACCTGGGACGAGACGGCGTCGGCCCCCAGCGTGACCATTCGCTTTCAGGAGATGGACCCTTTCGAGAAGCTTCTCCACTTCGTGGTCGATCCCGAATTCGCCTACCTGCTGTTGCTGATCGGCCTCTTCGGGATCATCTTCGAGCTCTACAACCCTGGAATAGGTCTGGCCGGAATCCTCGGCGTGATGTCCTTGCTATTGGGTTTCTACGGGCTTTCGGTTCTACCCACGAACTGGGCGGGGGTGGCTCTCATAGCCGCCGCGGTCGTCTTTTTCATCATCGACCTGCAGACCGCCGGCCTAGGCGCGTGGACGATCGGCGGCAGCGCGGGGCTGGTAGCCGGAGCCATGGTTCTGTTTTCGGGGGCCGGGCCGGAGCTATCCCTCAGCCCGGTGGCCATCGGGGTCTCTCTGGCGCTGACGCTGATCTTCTTTTTCTCGGTGATGACTGCGGCTCTGAGAGTGCGCCTGAGGCGCCCGATAACGGGCGAGGAGGCGCTGGTGGGGGCGATCGCAGAAGCCAAGACCGATATCGCTCCCGAGGGTACCGTGCTTACGAAAGGGACTCTCTGGCGGGCGCGAACCATGGAGACCGGCATCGCAGCGGGCTCGAAGGTCAAGGTAAAAGCAACTGAGGGTCTTGTTTTGCTCGTCGAGCCACTGCACGATGTCCAGGAAGCTGAGGGGTCGGAGGAGACTTCGGCCATGGAGACGGGACCCACCCTGCCCGTGGGACCAACCGACAAGGAGGCCTGATGGGACTAGCGATCGCTGGAGCAGTTGTCGTCGTGCTTTTGATCATCGCTTCAGCGTCCATTCGCATTGTGCAGGAGTACGAGCGAGGAGTCATCTTCCGGCTCGGACGCGTGCTGCACGGAGCCAAGGGGCCGGGCCTCTTCTTTATCATCCCGATCATCGACCGCATGGTGAAGGTCAACCTTCAGATCGTGACGCTGAACGTCCCACCTCAGGATGTCATCACGAAGGACAACGTCACAGTGCGAGTCGACGCGGTTGTGTATTTCCAGGTCTTCGATCCGATCAAGGCGACCGTTGAGATTCAGAACTACATCTTCGCAACGTCGCAGATCGCCCAGACGACATTGCGTGCAGTCCTCTCAAAGTGCGACATGGACGAAATCCTTACCGAGCGCGATCGGCTCAACTCCGAGCTGCAACGCATAATCGACGACCTCACCGAACCATGGGGGGTCAAAGTTGCTCTTGTGGAACTCAAAGACGTCGACCTTCCGCAGGAAATGCAGCGCGCGATGGCCAGGCAGGCCGAGGCCGAACGGGAGCGTCGCGCCAAGATCATCAACGCGGAAGGAGAGTTCCAAGCGTCCGAGCGACTGGCGCAGGCTGCGGAGGTCATCTCACGCCATCCGATCGCTTATCAGCTGCGCTATCTGCAGACGATCACCGATGTGGCCACGGAGAAGAACTCGACGCTCGTCGTGCCGATACCCATCGAGCTCCTCAAGCCGTTCGAGGCCGCTTTCGGAAAGGATGCGTCCACGTTCGACTCGCCCAAACCTCCGGCAAAGACCTAAGTCGCAATCGAACAACCTCGGCACAAACCGTAAAGCTCCACGGTGTGGGTGACCGCGGAGAACCCATGTTGCTTCGCGGCTGCATCCGCCCACGATTCAACCTCGGGGTTCTCTAACTCCACCGTCGAGCCACAGGTCCGACAGAGCAGGTGGTGATGATGCCGTTCGGAATCGCACAAGCGATAAAGAGACTCTCCGTCGACGCTCGATACGACGTCGACCGTCCCCGCGTTCACAAGTACTTGGAGATTTCGGTAGACGGTGGTCAACCCGGCGCGCGATCCCCCTACCTTCATTTCATCGTGCAGGGCCTGCGCGCTGCGGAAGGCGCCCGCGCGCCGCAGGACCTCAAGAAGTGCTTCGCGCTGCTGTGTGTTGCGAGTCCCTATCCGTTTCGTCATCAACTACTCCACCAAAGTTAGTGCGGCCATTACGGCGATACCGCCGATCAAGGCAAGGCCCTGCGCAACGGATTTCATGGGTTCGGGTTCCTTGTGCAACTCGGGGATGAGATCGGTGGACGCTATGTAGATGAAGGCCCCCGCGGAGAAGGGCACTAGAAACTGCTCTATTCCCCCGATGGAGTCGAGCAAAAGAGTGGCAACGGCGCCGGCGATTGCAACGAGACCGCTGAGGAAGTTAAGAAGCAGCGCTCGGCGCGGCTTGAGTCCCGCATGTACCAAAATCGCGAAGTCGCCTAACTCCTGCGGGACCTCGTGAAGGACGACGGCGATCGTCGTTGCAATCCCGAGCTGTGGAGAGACCAAGAAGGATCCCGCCACGATCGCTCCGTCGACGAAGTTATGAAGCCCGTCGCCGATCAGGTTAGACACGGCCACCGGGTGGACGACCTCTTCGTGGGGAAAGTGCGCGTGGTGCCAGTGCAGCCCCTTCTCAAGCAAGAAGAAACCCGTGATGCCTCCGAGCACCGACATGGACGCGAGGAAGTCGAAACCCCTTTCGGATTCGGCGATCTCCGGCAGTAGGTGCAGGAAGGCGTCACCGAGCAGGGCGCCGGCGGCAAACGAGATGACGAAGATGAGGAATTTGTCGAGCACCTTCGAGGCGCCGACGAGGGTAAGAGACCCGATGAGCGACAGCGCGGAGACAAGGGCGACGGCGGCGAGGGCCTGGACCCAGATACCGCCGTCGGCTCCCATGGTGGTGGAGCTTAAAGCTTATTGAAAATGATTGTCAATAGCGCCTAGCCGCGCACCTTGAAGGCGTCCGGCACGGTGCGGAAGCCCTGCTCCTCGATGGTCAGACAGGTTGTCTCCAGGGCCGTCTTGTAGGCGTAGGCGCGCACATAGGCGGTTTTTAGAGGTGTGTACCGCTCGATGCGGATGGGGACGACCACGCGCCCCTGGGCGTTCGTGAACCCGTATCCGGGGAGGAACACCCGGCCCACGCTGATGCCCACACCGACGTTGACCTCGGCGGCGGGTTGTGACGTCGGTCGTTCGTAGCCGATGCCGAGACCCACGGGGTCTTCCTCCGCCGGGCGACTCACCGTCACCTTGACCTTGACGACGTCTTTCCGGCGATAGCTCTTCTTAAAAGGGCCGATGTCGACGTTAAGGGTCGTCGCGGCTATGTACTCCATGGTGCAGGCCGACGCCGCAGGGGAGGTCGCGACAAGACTGGACCCGACCAGCGAGGCCCCCAACAGCAGCCGGAAGACGACGCCTCTCAAGGATGCCTCAGTGTTCGTGGGTTTGGTCGAAGAGCCGGTCGAGGTTGCCCGGCGGGTTGACGACCGGAAGCGTCAACCTCGTCTTGGACGTCTCCCAGTTGACGCGAACTCTCGAGCAATCCTGATTTAGGTTCTCGCATCCGGGATAGGGCTTGGGAATCGACCACTCGTTTATCTCGGTCTGGATGTTCAAACCGATCATGTGACCTTTTTTGAAGGTGTAATCCTGCGGCTTCGTCACCACCGTCATGCCGAAGGGCTTACCCGCTTTGATCGGTTTTCTCTTCGCCAACGAGTTGCGGTAGCGAGAATCCAGCCAACCCCTCGTGACCGCGACGAGTGCGTCGGGGTTCGTGCTTCCGACGTGCACCGAGCCCACGTTGACATGATCGTCTGGGTTTACGTCGATGATGCTCGGCGTGTACGTGACCCACTTCCTTTGGACCGTGGAGTAGATCTGAACCTTGGGAGATCCAAAGATGCGCACGTCGCGAGCTAGCGGAGGTGTTTCGAACCAGAACCAATCGTGGTTAAGACGGCTGTGGTGGGCGGCGTGTGATTCGGTATTTGCATTCGCCGAAAGGAATGAGGCGACGTCGGGGGGGCCAAAGCCGCCCATGATCGGTTTGTCCGGAAGCAGTTTCCACTGGTAGTCGGCGGGGGCCGTCTTCGGATACTCCTGCGCGATGAGCGTTACGTTTTTCGTGTTGGGCCATTTTTTACTCGTTGAATACTCGCCGCGGCCCGCGTAGTCCGAGGTCTGGCTGATAACGTCCGGCATCTTTTGGATGCCGTTGTCTTTGCCCATCAGGTAGTGGTCCATCCAGGCGTGCACCACCGCGTCGTAAGCGAGTCCCTCAGGTCCGCCCGACGGCGTGCCGTGCCCGTCCCAGCGCGTGCCAACAAAGAGCTTGCGATTGCGTGAGTTCTTAAGCGCCTTGTAGAGGTTGATTCCCTCTTCCTGCTTGACGTTCCAGTCTCCCCAGTTATGGGACACCAGAACCGGGATCTTGATCTTGTCGGCGTCCTTCAGGTAGTCGCGCTCGAGCCAGAACTTGTCGTAATCCGGGGTGTCGACGTCGTACCCGTGTTGCATGTGCTCGAGTTCCTCGCAGGGAGCGACGGTAGATTCAACGCGCTCGGCCCAACTCGGATCCTGCACGTCGATCGGCGGTGGAATCGCGAAGCCGAAGTCGAACA
>JALZEI010000135.1 GCA_030862115.1 Actinomycetota bacterium | reverse complement strand
GACCTGGAAACGGGCGACGGGACCCCCGTCCACGTCACGATCCCCACCCCGAATCCCTGGGTTCCCCTGCGGATCCTCGGACTGGGAAAGGCCCCCTCGGAGCAGATCGACGCCGACGTTTATCTCTTGACCGACAGGGAGCCGGCGATACTTCCGCAAGCGGGAGCGGACAGCGGCATGTCGCTGGAGCTGAGCGCTCCGGCCTCCGATGACCTGCTGGGCGACCTGCGCTCGGATCGAGGAATGAAGTGGCTTCCCTCCTCGGACATGTGGCTCACCTATCTGCGCATCGATACCGATGCGGCCACGCTCGATCACGACCTGGCCATCGACCAGACGGGAGTAGGTTCACCATCTCCGGTTGCCGCCGGGCTGGTGCTTGCGTCCGGACCGGACTTGCTGCCGTCACCCACGACGGGAACGCAATGGTGGCCCTGGGCCCTGGCCGCAACTCTGGCCACCGCAATCTTGTTCGCAAGTAACAGAGTTCTCGATCGCCGGAGATGAAATCACTGGCGGCGGGGGTCGTTGCCTGTTCACTGATGGCCGCGATCGGCTACGGCTCGGCACCTTCCTCGTCGAGGGACACGGTCACCATTCGAATCGAGCACTCCCGCTTCACGCCATCTCGAGTGGAGGTGGAAGAGGGCGAGTCTGTGGAGTTCGTAATCGCCAACAGCGATCCGATCGATCACGAGTTCATCGTCGGTAACGAATCGGTGCAGGAGGTCCACGAGCGAGGAACGGAAACAGACCACGACGAACGCCCGACCGAGGTGTCGGTTCCCGCCGGCGAGACGATTCGGACGACTATTTCCTTTCCTGAGGGAGGTTCACTTGCCGTGGCGCAACCGCTCTTGTACGGATGCCACGTGCCGGGCCACTACAACTACGGGATGCGCGGAGTGATCGAGGTGACCGGTTAGGCGTTAGCGGGATCCCGGTGCCGACTTAGCCGTCGGTGTGCGAGAACGGCCGCCAGCGTCGCACTGGAGTTGAGGGCCGCGTGGAGAGCCCACGGGGCCAGCAGTCCCCCGCTGTATATGCGCAGCCACACCAGAGCCCCACCCGCGAGCGCCGTTAGAACGACGGCCCCCGCAATCGTCCGGGCGCCGTCTGCAGCTGTTGCATCCGGCCGGTTGGCGCGAACGAGGTTGAGCGTCGGGGAGATGTGCCAGAGCCCGAAGACAATGCTCGAGATCGCTCCGGCATAAAAGTTCCCTCTTGAGCTCAATGCACCAAACAAGACGCCGCGAAAGGCGATTTCTTCGAGAAGAGCGGTACCGACGGGGATTCGTATCAACGTTTGGTAGGCGAGCTCGCCGCCGCTCAGACCGGCCACCCGTTTATCGGCCAAGAGGGCGGTGGTGCGCCTCCACGACAGGGCCGCGTACAGAGGGGCGGTCAGCGCGAGGCCTATAGCCAGACCCGTGAGTAGATCGGCCCCTTGGGGTTCGTCGAGACCGAGCTCTTGACGGGTAAGCCCCAACGCACCGATACCCACGCCGACCACAGCTCCCGCGGCCAGGCAGTTGAGGGGCACGTACAGCCGACCGTTGAAGGCCGGGATCAAATTGGCGATGTTGTTGTAGGAGGCGAGCGCGACCACGAGCGCAATCTCCACCAGTTAGGCGCCCGGAAGCTCCATCGTGAACGTAGACCCCGACTCGGGTGAGGTGTCGCAAACAAGCCGTCCCCCAAGCGCCTCGAGCACCTGTCGGGCCATGTACAGCGAAAGTCCCAGGCCTCCCACCCGCCGCGTGGCCGACGAGTCGCCTTGAGAGAAGGGTCGATCGAGCAGGGCGGTTAGTTTCTCCGGGTCCAAACCCGGTCCCTCGTCGGTCACGCGAAGGGTCGACCACGATCCTATTGGGGCTGCCGAGATCTCCACGGCTCCCTCGGTGAACCGAAGCGCGTTCTCGACCAACGCGGCGGCGATTTCGATGAGGCGATCCTCGTTGACCCTTACTAACGCGTCGCCATCGTGCACGACTAACTTGCGCCCGCCCGCGAGCCTGGCGTTTCTGGCCACCGCCTCGCGGGCGACGGAGGCAAGTGAGACGAACTTCACGGCGGCCGGGTTCTCTTGCTGGATACCCGAGACTGCGAGGATCTGACCGATCATGTGCGTCAATCTTTCGCATTGCCTGACTACAGAATCAAGGAGATGAGTCTTCGTCTGTTCGTCCAAATCGGGTCCTCGTTGTTGCAAGGTGAGCGCGCCGCCTTTGATGATGGTGATCGGGGTCCTTAGTTCATGAGACACGACCGAGACAAACTCGCTCTTCAAACGATCGAGCTCGGCGAGTGCCTCCGCTCGCTCTTGTTCTTTTTCATAGAGTTCGGCCATGTCCTCGATGACGCCGCGCGTCACCTCTTTGTCGAGCGCCCCCTTCCCCCCGGCCACGGCCCGCAGGGATTCCAGCAGCTCATCCGAGGAGCCACCTTTCAGCAGGTATCCCGAGGCGCCCGCCTTGACCATCGCCGAAACCAACGACATGTCCGCAAAGGCGGTGAGCGCGAGGACGTCGATATCGGGGTGGCGTTCTTTTATGACACGAGTCGCTTCGGCGCCGTCCATGACGGGCATGTTCATATCCATAAGAACCAAGTCGGGGCGCAGCTCGTCGACCAGCGAGACCGCCTCTTGACCGTTGGTTCCCTCACCGACGACTAGGTAGTTGCCCTTCATTTCGATCAGCTTCTTGAGACTCTTGCGCACGGTTGCGTGATCGTCGACGAGAACTATCCGCATGGGCGTTTGAGAGTCGTTCAGGGCTTGCCTACCAATCTCGTACGGTCGGAACCAACGGGCAAAGCGATCTTCAGGATATGGGCCGGAGGGGCCAAATACGACGATCCACCGGGAAAGCAGCGCCTGCCAAGATGGTTACAGACCTGTAGATGCCATTGAGGAAGAGTCCTTGGCCGGACAATTCTGAGGCCGCCCCAACATCGCCGGAGGCGATGCTGGAACAAGGTGGGGGTCTGGGGGCGTAGTTCGGCTCGGCGAACGTGCCCCCAGGAACAAAGGAGAGAGGAGGTGTGATGGTCGATCAGGTGCGGCTTACGGCGTACTCGCACGGCGGGGGGTGAGCGTGCAAGCTCGATATGACCGAGCTGGCGCACGTGTTGCGCCACGTACCAGTTGAAGACAACCAGGATGTGCTCGTAGGTCTTGGGGAGCCGGACGACTCGGCCGTCTACCGTCTCAGCGACGATCAGGCGGTCGTCCAGAGCGTGGACTTCTTCACGCCCATCGTTGACGACCCCTTCGACTGGGGTCGGATCGCTGCGGCAAACGCCCTGTCCGATCTCTATGCAATGGGCGCCAGACCTTCCTTCGCCTTGAACCTTGTGGGCTGGCCTCGTTCCCTCTCGATGGATCTGCTCGGACGCGTTCTCGAAGGGGCGGCGCAAGCGTGCAGCGAAGCAGGAGCTCCGATTGTGGGAGGGCATTCGATTGACGACACCGAGCCGAAGTTTGGGTTGGCGGTTACCGGCATCGTCCATCCCGACCGCATCGTCTCTAAGCGGGGAGCGGTCCCCGGGGCGGATCTGGTGTTAACCAAGCCTCTCGGAACGGGGATCATCTCGAGCGCTATCAAAGAGCAGCGCGCGGACCGCGATGTGATCGAGAGTGCGGTTGCGTCGATGACGGCACTTAACAGGACGGCTTGCGAGGCCATGGTCGAGGTCGGTCCTCAGGCGGCGACGGACGTCACAGGCTTCGGGTTCATGGGTCACTTGATCCAGATGCTCGCAGATGGGATTGCCGCGGAGATCTATCTCTCTTCCGTTCCTGTGCTTAAGGGCGCGGTCGAGCTCGCAGACGAGGGAGTGCTGCCGAGCGGAAGCCGGCGAAACCTCGAGACGCTCGGTTCGGTGGTCGACACCGGTGAACTCGAGGGAGGCGGCCGAGATGTCTTGTTCGACGCGCAGACCTCGGGGGGTTTGCTGATCGCCGTCGACCACGCCAAGACCGAAGGTCTGCTGGACCGGCTCGTAGACAACGGAGTGCAGGACGCGGCTGCCGTCGGCCGGCTCGTCGAGTCACAGGACGCCAGCAGGGTGAGTGTTAGGTGAGTCGGGGGCTCCTCATCCCTGCGGAGCTCGCGGACGAGATGATCGGACACTGTCTTGCCGGCCGCCCGAACGAGGCCTGCGGGTTGCTCGCCGAGTCCGGCGGGCGCGTGGTCAAGGTTTTCCGCATGAGCAACGCGGCCGCAAGTCCCGTTCGGTACGCGCTGGAGCCCCGCGAGCAACTAGCGGTCTACAACAAGCTCGACGAAAAGGGATGGGAGATCGCAGGGGTCTTCCACTCCCACACGCATACGAAGGCCTACCCGTCGCCGACGGACGTACGTTTGGCCATGGAGGACGTGCCCTACGTGATCGTTTCCTTGATGACGTTGCCGGCCGTTATCAAAGCGTTCCGCATCCAAAAAGAGAACTGGACCGACACCGAGGGCCGCATCGAAGAGATCCCGGTTGACGTAGTGGACTAGGCACCCGGAACGCTTTGCCCTATGTCAGTATCGAAGCGCGAAAAGGAGGAATAGTGGCTGTAGAGGTAAAGATCCCGACGGTTTTCCGCAAGTTCACAGATCAGCGATCCACCGTAGAGGTGCATCCCGGAACCGTCGGCGATGTGATCGACCAGCTCGACAAGAGGTTCCCCGGTTTCCGGGGACAGCTGATTACCGATGCTGGTGAGCTTCACAGGTTCATCAACGTGTATTTGAACGACGAAGACGTCCGCTATCTCGAGAAACTCGATACGAAGGCCGACGAGGGAGACACGATTTCGCTGTTGCCGTCGGTGGCTGGCGGGTTCTGAGGGCCGCGACATCAAGTACGCATCGATACTGGACACAATCGGCAACACGCCCGTCGTCGAGGTATCCCACCTCACCCCGTCCCTCGAAGGCGTTCGGATCTGGGCGAAGCTTGAGGGTCAAAACCCAACTGGATCGGTAAAAGACAGGATCGCGCTGGCGATGATCGACGACGCCGAGGCCTCGGGAAAACTCACGCCGGACAAGATCATTCTCGAGCCCACCTCGGGAAACACCGGCATCGCCCTGGCATTGGTCGCGAAGCTGCGCGGGTACCAGTTCGTAGCCGTCATGCCGGATAACGCCAGCCGGGAGCGCGTCCAGATGATGGAGGCTTTCGGGGCAAAGATGATCTATTCGGACGGAGTCAAAGGAACCAACGGCTCCGTCGCTCTGGCCCTAGAGCTCTCTCGCAACGCGACGTACTTCATGCCTTTCCAATATGGCAACCAAGCGAATGTGAACGCGCACTATCAAACGACGGGCCCTGAGATCCTTCGCGATCTCCCGGACGTGAAGGCATTTGTTGCTGGACTTGGGACGGGAGGAACCCTCATGGGGGTGGGCAAGGCTCTCAAAGAGCACAGCCCCTCGATCCGAATCGTGGCGGCCGAGCCGGAGCTGGGAGAATTGGTTTACGGCCTGCGCTCTTTGGACGACGGTTACATACCTCCCATCTTCAATCCCGACATGCTGGACGGAAAAATGAAAGTAGGAGCGCGCGATTCGATCCTGTGGACGAAGAAACTTCTGCAGGAGGAGGGCATCTTCGCCGGCATCTCAGCCGGCGCGGTTCTAGCCGTAGCCCAACGCACGGCCACTCGACTCGTGCAGGCCGGCGAGCTAGGTGACGTCGTCTGCCTCTTGCCGGACGGAGGATGGAAGTATCTGTCCACGGAGGCGTGGACGCAGGACATCGACACCGCGGAGTCGCAGGTGGAAGAGGTGTTGTGGTGGTGACAGAGGTTCCGGCTCGACCAATAGGGATCTTCGACTCAGGCGTCGGCGGTCTGACGGTAGCTCGCGCCGTTATCGATCTACTTCCGCACGAGGACATTGTTTACTTCGGAGACACCGCACATTGTCCCTACGGCCCCCGACCGGCGTCCGAGATCCGCACGTTTGCCTCGGAGATCGTCGAGATGCTGCTGGCGGAGAGAGTCAAGCTGGTGGTCGTCGCGTGTAACTCCGCCGCGTCCGCGTGGTACGAGGACGCTAAGGACGCTTTCGATTTTCCGCTTCTAAGCGTGATCGAACCGGGAACCCGTGCGGCTATAGCCGCGACGCGCAATCGACGCATCGGTCTTATTGGCACGGAAGCGACAGTGCGTTCGCAGGCTTACGACCGCTCCATTGCAGCCAGTAGGGCGAACGTCACGTTGTTCTCGCAGGCGTGTCCTCGCTTTGTCGAGTTCGTCGAACGTGGCGACACGACCTCCGAGGACTTGATCCAGGTAGCCGAGGAGTATCTCGAGCCGCTAAAGGCCCAGGACGTGGACACCCTCATCCTGGGCTGCACCCATTACCCTCTCCTCACGGGAGTGATTCAGTACGTCATGGGGGAGGGCGTGGTCTTGATCTCGAGTGCAGAGGTAACGGCCAACGAGGTCTACGCGCGCCTGAAAGACGGTGATCTGCTCAGTGCGTCGTCGAGGCTGGGCGTGCATCGATTTGTAGCGTCGAGCGAGGACGGGATCTCTAGTGAACTGGGGACGCGTTTCCTGGGGCCTGAATTTCGTCAGGTGGAGTTCCGACCGTGGCCGGAATCGATCACCAGTGCTGGAAGCTCAAGAACTTGAGTATCGGCGTAACCATCCTCGGAAGTGCGGCTATGTATGCAACGACCGAGCGAGCATGCGCGGGCTATCTCGTTGAAACGGAGGGCCGGACGCTGTGGCTGGATGCCGGCGCAGGTACGTGGCGAAATCTTTTGCACCATACTGACTTCACCAAGTTGGACGGCATTGTGCTGTCCCACAGACATCCGGATCACACGAGTGACGTCTTCCAATGCTTTCACGCCCGTCGTTACGGTGGTTCCGAACCCCTGCCCAGGATCCCGCTGTGGGCGCCGGAGGAAACCATCGAATGCCTGATGGGATACGCACAGGGTCTCGAGGACAGCTTCCACATCAACCCCGTCTCGCAAAACGGTTCCGTCACCGCCGGTGACGCCACTTTGTCCTTCGTGAGAATGGCTCATCCCGTAGAGACGTTGGGAGTTCGCATCGAATCCGACGGGAGCACCTTGGCCTACTCGTCTGATTCGGGACCGGACGCGGACTTTGAGGCGCTGGCGGAAGGAGCGGGGCTGTTCATCTGCGAAGCGACTTTTCAGGACTCGGACGAGGAATGGGAGGGCCACATGTCGGCCTCGCAAGCGGGGGGACTCGCCGCCGAACTGGGCGTCGGTGAGCTGGTGCTTACGCATCTCCCGGCCGGCCGCGATCTCGGTCTCTCCATCGCCGAGGCCGAGGGCACTGCCTCGGGCGTCACAGTGAGACTGGCGGCCGACGGTTTGCGACTGGGCGTTTAATGCAACGAACCGACGGCCGCGGCCCCCACGAGATGCGCATCGTGGAGATGACCCCCGGCTTTATGCCGAACGCAGAGGGATCGTGCCTCGTATCGATGGGCGACACGAAAGTGATCTGCACGGCCACGGTGCAAGAGACCGTGCCGAAGTGGATGCAGGGCCAGGGCCTCGGCTGGGTCACAGCCGAGTACTCGATGCTGCCGCGGTCTTCTGACCGGCGGATCGATCGTGAGGTCAACAAGGGCAGAGTCTCGGGACGAACGCAGGAGATCCAGAGGCTGATCGGGCGTTCGCTCAGAGCGGTGATGGACCTTACGGTCCTCGGGCAGAGGAGCATCATCGTCGACTGCGACGTCTTGCAGGCCGATGGTGGGACGCGCACCGCTTCGATCACCGGGGGATACATCGCCCTCGCGCAGGCTTTGTCGTGGCTGCGCGACAACGACAAGCTCGTAACTAACCCGCTGCACGACTCCGTGGCGGCCGTCAGCGTCGGAATCATCGATGACGTACCGATGCTCGATCTCAAGTACGACGAGGACTCCACGGCTCAGGTCGATATGAACGTGGTGATGACGGGAGCCGGCAAGTTTGTCGAAGTCCAGGGCACGGCCGAAAGGGGCGTTTTCGATCGGTTCGAGCTGGACTCGCTGATCGCCATCGCATCCGACGGAGTCAACGATTTGACGAAACGCCAGAGAGAGGCCCTCGGGGAGAGCGGTTGAAGGCGGTTTTCGCCTCGCGCAACAAGCATAAGACCGAACAAGTTGCGCTCCTGCTTCGGGATGTTGAGCTCGTGGCTCTCGACGACGTCGCCCCCGGACTCGAACTGGACGAGCCGTTCGACACCTTTGAAGCTAACGCCCTTAACAAGGCGCGCACGGCATCGCGAGTAACAGGGCTGCCCGCGATAGCAGACGACTCCGGTCTCGAGGTCGATGCTCTAGGCGGTGAGCCCGGCGTGAGGTCTGCCCGGTACGCGGGAGATGGAGCTACCGATGAGGCCAACAACGCCAAGCTCGTCGAAGCTCTAAGGGAGATTGGAGTGGAGAGACCGAGTTGCCGCTACCGGTGTGTTGCAGCTGCCGTGTTGCCCGACGGAGAGGAAATCGTCACGGAGGGTTCGTGTGACGGCACGGTTGTTTTCGAGGGACGCGGCACTCTGGGATTCGGTTACGACCCTCACGTGATTCCCGCGGGAGAGCACCGCACGATGGGCGAGATCCCACTCGAGGAGAAACTCCAATTCAGCCATCGGGGCCTAGCCTTCAGGGGGCTGGCCGAGAAGCTATCGGGCCTTCGCAACGGCCCATCGACCGAGGTGTCAGAGCGTGGATGACCGGGCAACAGATCGCGACTTCGAAGAGCTGAGCCGGTCGATCTCGCAGTTGAGGCGAGATCACAAGGCGGAGGGCTTGTCGGAAGCCGACCTGCACCCCGACCCCTTCGTGCAATTCGGCAGGTGGATGAACGACGCTCTGGAAGCCGGGATCATCTTGCCGAACGCGATGACGCTGGCGACGGCCGCGGCCGACGCAGTTCCCTCGGCGCGCATGGTCCTACTCAAAGGCGTCGACCCCCGGGGCTTCGTCTTCTATACGAACTACGAGAGCCGAAAGGGGCAAGAACTCACGGCCAATCCCAACGCGGCACTCGTCTTCTACTGGAATGCCCTGGAGCGTCAGGTCGTGATCGCGGGTGGCGTCGTAAAGGTCGATCGAGACGAGGCCGAGGACTATTTCCGGAGCCGTCCTCTCGGGAGCCGGCTGGGCGCGTGGGCTTCACCCCAGAGCACGGTGATCGCCTCGCGTGAGGAACTCGAGGACCGCGCCGCGGAGTTGCAGAGAACGTATGCCGACGGGGAGGTTCCCATCCCCCCGGACTGGGGCGGCTTTCGCCTGACGCCGGTTCGTTTCGAGTTCTGGCAGAGTAGGCCCAACCGATTACACGACCGGTTCCGCTACGGACGCGCGCCCCAGGATGTCTGGAAGCTCGAGCGTCTCGCGCCTTAGCGGACTCCGTCGCCAACTCGAGAACGGTCTCGTGCAACGCACCGTTTGTTGTGAGACAGAAACCTTTGTCCGACCATTGGTCGCCGGAGAGAGTGGTCATGCGGCCCCCGGCCTCGTGAACGATCGGGTCTAGCGGAGCGACGTCCCACGTTCGAAGCTCCGTCTCGATCATGACGTGCGCACCCCCCGAGCAACGAGCATGTGCCCCCAGAAGTCGCCGAAACCGCGGGAGCCCATGACTCGCCGGCTCAGGTTCTCGAAGAAGTCTCCGTAACCGGCGGAGCAGATCGGGTCGAAATCGGCGAAGGCGACCGTAGCCCCTCCGCCGGCCCCCGCGCCGGGCGGCATCGAGGGCGAACTCCAGCTCGGCGGCGTAGTCGCTCATCCGGACGGGGTAGAGGTGAAATTTGACAACCGAACCGAGCAGGGATCGCGGCCTCTCGCGGGGAACCACTAGCCCAACCCAATAAGTCAAAAGGAGCTCTCGTGCATCTTCGTTACGCGGCGGCCTTCGTCGCGCTGGTCGTGGCCCTACCGGGATCCGCGCTGGCCAAAGGCATTCCCAGCATCAAGAATTTGAAGTACAAGCCGAAACCCGCCATTGACGCAATCCCGCCTACGCCGGATCCCGCAGCGGTCAAGAAGTTCGACCCAACCGGTAATTACAACGCTTACGACATCAACGTTTTCGAGACGATCTGGTTTCCGACTCGACAGCCGGGAGACACTGATGCGAAGGCCGAGCCCGGAGGAGCGGTCGCACATGGAACCTGTCCCTCGCGCACGGGTTGCGAGAACCACGAGCTCGAGTTCCAGAACTTCTGGCTGAAGGAGTTCTCCAAACTGGTGAAACCGTTCGGGGGAGCGGTGCACCGCTATCCGTTCCACTCGTCGGGCTCCAACGTTCCGCCGTTCCTTTTTGCGCAGCCCGCCGGAGACTCCGCCAATCTCATGGCCGTCATTCCCGGCTCGAAGCATCCGGAGCAGCAGGTGGTCGTGTCGGGACATTACGATCAGACGACCTCAGGTCCGGCTTCGGCCTGGGATTCCGCAGAGGGACATGCGACCGTGTTCCGTATCGCCAAGCTGATGACCGACTACTGGAAGAAGACCGGAACGCGTCCTCCGGTAACCGTGAAGTTCGCGGCCTGGGGGGCCGAAGAGGCGGGCTCGAACGGTTCCGAGGCCTACATTCGGGACAACCTCTTCCCGTTCCCGAAGGTGCACGTAAACGGTTACTTCAATCTGGATCCGTGCGCCGGCGCCTACCCGGCCCACTATCGAGGCAATCCCGTGAAGCGTGTGCCTATGGTGCTGCAGCTGTCGAACCCCGACAACCCCCAAGACGGGCTACGCACTCCTCCGATCGTCAAAGACATCAAGGCCTTCAACAAGATCGCAATGAGGGTTAAAGGCGACGTGATGAATCACCTCGACGACAAGCTGACCGACGTCCCGGGTGAGCCCGAGATCTTCGTTTCGAAAGAAGAGGGCAAGAAGAAAGGGATCGACCACCAGGAGGACGAGCTCGTTACGGCTCTCGGGGGCTTGGCGATCTTCTCGAGCGACTATGCGAACTTCGATGAGATCGGCGTGCCGGTCTTCAACCTTTTCGCCGACATGTTCGGCCCTCACGCAGACGGCTCGTGCGACAACTGCCAAACCGATGGGATCCAGACGATCCACACGCCTCGCGACAACCTGCTCACGCTTAACGCGCTCACGGGCGTGGACCAGAGTGGATTGACCCCATCCCAGGGTTGGTACAAGGGTCTGGAGTTCTGCGCGCACATGCACTCGTGGTTCATGCTGCAACGGGGAATTGCGGGGTCGGAGAGGCGAACTAAGAAACCGGTGGCGTACTTCGAGGGTCATGTTCGTGAAGCGGTTCCACTGGGTGCCGGTGGAGCGGTCTCGTTCGACTCGGGCGGTTCTTACGCTTTCGCCAACCCCAAGACCGGCAAGCTCGTTCCGAGCTCGAAGCTCAAGTTCCGGTGGAAGCTCGGAGACGGCACGAAGAGCAAGGCACGCAAGTTCACTCACGCATACAAGAAGGGTGGCGTGTACGACGTGTCGTTGAAGGTCACAGCCCCCGGGGGCCGGGCCGGCGTCATGAAGACACTGGTGAGGATCGGCTAGGACCAGTTTCGAACAAAGAGGTACTTAGGGACGCCCTCGCAAGGGGGCGTCTCTTTTAGTGCGGGCGGAGGGACTCGAACCCACAAGCTCTCTCGAGCACCGGCTCCTAAGGCCGGCGTGTTTACCAAATTTCACCACGCCCGCGCGTTTTGTATCACCAACGGCTCAACCCCGAAAGCTGGAGCAGAGGACATGTCACAGGCTGCCTCTAGCGTAGGGCACTAGTAGTCGGATGCTCGCGAGGTTCCGTATGACAAGGTCGAAGGAAGAATTTGATCTGGTCTTGAGTCTGGTCGCCGAGGGGCGCACCGATCCTGAGGTTTCGCGTCTTACCAAGATTCCCCGATCGACAGTTCGCGACTGGCGGTTGGGAATTAGCAGAGACACTCTCCGCCTCTCTCAAGGCACTAGCGACTCTGGATGTGGCCGAAGTCACAACTTCTCGCCTCTCCCCTGCGCGCCGTACGCCTACCTGCTGGGGGTTTATCTTGGCGATGGATGCATCTCACAATGCCGCCGGGTTTGGAAGCTCCGCTTGACCCTTGATGCGCAGTACCCGGGCATCATTGAGGAATGCGGACAGGCGATGGAAACGCTAATGCCGGGGCAGAAGTCTCACCGGCTTTATCGCCCCTCACGATGCGTTGAGGTTTCGATGTACTCGAAACACTGGCCCTGCCTGTTCCCTCAACACGGTCCGGGTCGAAAGCACGAACGCCCAATAGTTCTTGAATCTTGGCAAGAAGGAATCGTCGCTAAGATGCCAAGGAGTTTTGTGCGGGGACTCATTCACAGCGACGGATGTCGCGTGATCGCGAACGATCGAGGCGTGAGGAGCGTGAGATACCACTTCTCCAATAAGTCAGAGGACATAAAGCGACTCTTTTGCAAGTCGCTGGATGCGTTAGCTATCCAATGGACTCGGCCGTGCGACCGGCAGATCGCTATCTACCGCAAGGAAGCGGTTGCACGACTCGATCAGTTCATCGGACCGAAGCATTGAGCGCGCCGACTTCCGGTGATGCGCCTGTTTTGGAGCATTCGACGGGGGATTAAAGGCGGCCGGCGGCGATGATTCGCTGGAGGAACTGTTTCGTTCGCTCGTTGTCCGGCTGCGAGAAGATCTTTTCCGCCGGCCCCCGTTCGAGGATGCGGCCGCCGTCGAGAAAACAAACCGCGCTCGCGATATCCCGCGCGAAGCCCATCTCGTGAGTAGCTATGAGCATGGTCATGCCTCCCTCGGCCAGCTCACGTATCAGCTGGAGGACCTCGCCGATGAGCTCGGGGTCGAGCGCGCTGGTGACCTCGTCGAGCAGGATCACCTCCGGGCGCATGGCAAGGGCCCTAACGATCGCCACCCGCTGTTGCTGTCCACCGGAAAGCCTGTCGGGGTATTCCTCTCTCTTGTCGAGTAGTCCAAAACGTCTCAGCAACTCGGCGCCGCGCTCCTCTGCCGGGCCGCGCTCTATTTTCAGAGCGCGGCGCGGGCCGAGCGTGATGTTGTCGAGAACCGTCATGTGCGGAAAGAGGTTGAACGACTGAAAGACGATCCCGATGCGACGTCGTATGTCGTTGGTGTCGACCGCGGGAGAGGTGATCTCCTGCTCGCCCAGAAAGATGCGTCCGGAATCGACGGGCTCGAGCAGGTTGATGCACTTCAATAGCGTCGACTTCCCGGACCCGGAGGCCCCGATCAGGCAGATGACTTCGTGCGCGGCGAGCTCCAGGCTCACACCCTTCAGCACGATGTTGTCGCCAAAGCTTTTGTCGACGGAATCGACACGTAGAATCGGCCGCCCCTCGATCATCACGGCCCCCCCGCCTGCCGGAGCCGTCGGTCGCGGGCGATCAACCGGTCGGTAAACCGCGCGAGAGGGATCGTGATGATCACGAATAGCAGCGCGGCGACTACATAGCTCGCGTAGTTGAACTGTTCGGCCCCGTAGATTTGGGCGGCCCGCGCCGCCTCCACCGATCCCAGGACGGATACCAGTGCGGTGTCTTTTTGGAGGCCGATGAAGTCGTTGAGCAACGGCGGGATAACCCGTCGCACGGCTTGGGGCAATACGACGAAACGCAGTGCTTGCCACCGGGATAGCCCCAAAGAGCGCGCCGCGGCTGCCTGGCTGTCGTGCACGGAGTCGATGCCGGCTCGGTAGACCTCGGCCACGTACGCCGAGTACACGAGAACCAAACCGGCGATCCCGTAGGTGATGTCGGTCCGACTCGAGAAGAACTGCAGCCCGAGACCGGGTACACCGAAACCGATCATGTAAAGGACGAGGATGAGGGGGATGCCTCTGAAAAGGTCCGTATAGACCACGGCGACGGTTCGGAGAGGGAAGAAGACCGGACCGGGCAAGCCTCGAACGATCGCGATCACGAGCGCAAAGACCAAGATGAAGACTTCGGCAATGAGAAACATCTTCACGTTAAGCAGGAAAGCCTCGGCCACCGAGGGGGTGGTCGGCGACCCCAGCAGCGAATCCCTGAGGTGCGTCCAGCTAAAGAACCGCTCGCCGACAATGTCGCTGCCCGGCGCCAGCGCAATCAGCACTCCGATGATGACGAAGAAGGCGATCGTGCTCGCGGCCGAAACCAGCACGGCGCGGCGACCAAGCATTCGCGATCCGCGCCCCTCAGGAGGAGGGGGTACTTCGATCACGGGCGAGGACGGCGGCGTGACGCTCACAGGCTGCTAGCCCGAAACGATCAGGGAACCGGGCGAGGCATTTACTCCTCGAGAGTCGGGATCGTCGTGTATTGATCCAGCCACTTATCTTCCAGCTCCTGCAGCGTGCCGTCGTCCTTGATCTCCGCCAGCACCTGGTTCACGCAATCTCGTAACGGGTTGCCCTGCTCGAAGAGCATTCCGAACTGTTCGTTTGTGGGGAACTGGCCTACTACCTCGGTTCCCTCGATCTCGAAGTCCCGGAGATACACGACCGTCTGCAGGTCCGTTACGAATGCATCGATCTGTCCGCTCTCTAGTGCCGACTTGGCGTCGTTGGTGGTGTCGAAGATCTTCGGGTCGTCGGTAGGCTGGATCTCGGTGCTGATGAAGTCCAGGCTGGTCGTTCCCACCTGCGCTCCGAACTGCGCGTCCCGAACGTCGGCGATGGTCTCAGCACCGATGAGGTCGGAGTCCTTCGGAGCCAATAGGCCCTGTGTGTTGTTGAAGTATCCGTCACTGAAGTCGACGGCTTGATCGCGCTCGGGCGTGATCGTGATCTGGTTGATGTCGAAGTCATAGTCCTTCTGACCGGGCGCGTACGATTTATTGAACGGCTCCACGACCCATTCAATCGGAAGCCCTAAGCGGTCGGCAACCTCGGTGGCGAGGTCTCCTTCGAATCCCGAATATGCCTTTGGCGAGCCCTTGAACCAGGGTTCGAAGGCGGGCCGGTCGGTGGCGACGGTGAGGACGCCCTCCTGATACAGAGGCAGGTCCTCCGTGGCACACGAATCGGGAGACGACCCTCCCCCTCCGCCGACAGTCGGATCCTCCTCCTCCGCACAGCCCACGAGGATCAACGACAAGGCGAAAAGGGCTATGAGCGTCTTGCGCATGCTGCCTCCACACTCGGGATTCGGTCTGGCTGAACTCTACCTGCGCAAGCGGCGATCGTTAAGGCGAACAACATTTGCTCGAGCTGGGGGAGCGGCGCGTTGGCGAATACAGCTGAAGGACCACTACCACATGACGATGCAGGCCCCGAGGGCAACGAGTTCTGTTTGAGATAACGACGCGTTCTAGGAGCCGAGCTCTCGTTCGAGAGGCGTGCGAAACCGCGGGATCACGCGAACCGCACCCAGCCACATTTGCAGATTCGCCGCCTCGGTCTCTACCGCCGCGCTTGCCGACGCACCGACGTCCTCGAGAATCCGATAGACCACCTCACCTCCGGGCCGTTGCGCCCACCCACCGATCACTCTTCCACCCCACCAGACGGTCGGCCCCGCGTTCCCGTTGCGGTCGAACAAACGGGGCCGGTGATCGCCCAAGTACCAATCGCGCTCGAACCACCCCATCACGGTGGAATCCAGCGAGGGCAGGAAGGCCGGTCCGGGCTTCGGGGCCTGCACGGCGTCCAAGTCGTCCGCGGACGCGAATCCGACGTTGCCGTCGAGGTCGACCTCTACGGCCCCCGCATCCGTCAACGCTCTTGCGGTGTTTGCCGCAGTCCAGCCGGTCCACCACTTGAGATCTTTAGGGGTTCCCGGACCGAACGACCCGAGCCAGAGACGTACCAGCTCCGCTTGCGCAGTCGCGGAATCGAGGCTCTCGATGTCGGTGCCCAACCACGAGCGCAGGGGAGACCACTCGTACTGGGTGCTCAACCACGAGCCTCGTGGCTTCGTCCGTACGATTTTTCCGTGATTTGCCAGCAAGAACAGAACGCGTGTGGAGACACCGATTTCGCCCTCCCACTTCTTGCCGACGCCGACCGGGATTTTCTTTCGCAGAGCCGGAATCCGACGACTAAGCTCCGCGGCCGTGGCCGAGCCGAGCTCCTCGAGCACGTCCAATGTCTGGCCTTCGACCTTGGTGAGCCACCTCGCGCCGTTCTTAGCCACGCCTCCGTCCTCGATGAACTGAATCGTTCTGTTCCGTTCTCGTTTCGCTAGATCGCGCGTGCAGGCCGCGTGCACAACCGGCGCGAGATCTACCGGCACCACGAACATCGTCCGACGCATACCCAAAACGCGGGCGAGGACGCGTTTTTCATACAGCGCGGTCTCCAGCTGTTCGGTCGCGAAATGGCGGATCCGGGCGCGGGCTGCTAGGTACACCGAAGCTGCATCAGAGGAGTGCAGACCGATGAGACCTCGTGTCGTAGAGGTCACGTCGGCGCCGGTTCGATTTAAATGGTGGCGGCGAACGAGACGCGCTCGTCGTTGCGGCACACTCACGCGTGGTTTACGGGGCATTGTTACGTGGGGCGGGCTGGTCCTCGGCGTGCCTTCTCTTCTAACCGATCTATGAATAACGGTGCGAAGTCCAATGAAGTGAAATGCTCAACCGACTGCATTCCCCCCGGGCTTTCGGCATTGATCTCCACAACCTTGTCGTCGATGAGGTCGATTCCTACAAAGAACATTCCGTCCTCCACCAGCCGGCTCTTCATTGCTTCGGCGACCGCGAACTCCCGATCACCCAACTCGGCGGGCTCGGGCTTACCACCCGTACTGATGTTCGCGCGCGGATCCGATCCTTTCGGGACTCGCCGGATGGCTGCATACCGGCCGTTCATCTCCATGATCTCCCCCTCCAGCAGGAACATCCGGAGGTCGCTTCGATCAGCGTTTTCGATACGTTCCTGCACGAAGAGGTAACCGTCCTCCAGAACCGACTCGATTATCTGGCTGAGATTCGGGTCGTCTACTTCTTCCACGAAGAACACGTTGCGTCCTTTTGCGCCGTAGAGGGGTTTCAGAACGGCCGAACCGATTTTCTCAATGAAGCTCTTTACTTCGTCTGGGTCTCGGCTGACCAAGGTCTTGGGCCTGATCTCGTCTGGAAACTCTTCCAGATAGAGCTTGCTCGCGGCGCGCGCGAGGCCGCGGGGGCTGTTAACCACGCAGATGCCGCGATCGACGAGCATGTGTCCGAAAACGACTCCAAGGTTCACGGCCCATGGCCGTTCATGGAGGTCCTCGATCGAGTCGTTTCGTAGGACGAGCGCATCAAGTTCACCCAACGGTAGTTCTTGGCGCGAGCCTTCATCCTGCGCCCGTCCCAAAAAGGACTTGAGGTCGTCCGATGAATCGAACGCCGCTCGGTGGCCGTCGGCCGTCATCCCCCCATCGGAGTCATAGTGGACATCGCCGACCCCGATGTACCAGACCTCGTGACCCATTTTGGCGGCCCCCCTTGCAAAACGGGTCGTGGTGTATTCGTCGACCTCAGTTACGACCTCGTTTACGAAGAACGCCAGCTTCATCGAAAATCCTTCGAATCGATCAAATCGATTGGGCGAACCCCTTGATAGACGGCTTGCAGACGTCCTTGAGCGTCGGGGCTTTCGTACCAATGCGGCATGACATGAGGGGGTTTCAGGAATTCCCTTTGCAGCAGTTCATCGATTACCGCGATCTGTTCTAAGGAAAGTTTTCCGATAAAAAGCTGTGACAGATCCTTCCGTTGCGAGGCGAACTCAAGCACTCGCTCCAAGCCCCGGAGGTAGATGACGTCCTTGGTCAAACCGCCGCCCTGGTTGACACGCACGGCAATGGACCATGCACTGTGGGGGCCGAAGCCGTGAGATTCGTGCAGTTCGTTGAAGATCTCCAAGAACCCAACCCCTTGCAGGAGCCTGTGAACGGCTACGACGCGTGCCGCCAGGACCCTCATTCTCTGAGGGCTCAGGCCTCCTACCGCAAACTCGGCCAGTACGGCGAGCCCCTCCTGCGTCTCCTCGTAGCCGGGGAGTCCGACCGAAAGCAACTTCAAGGGCTGGAGGACTCCGTTGGCGTACGTGATCACATGGGTGCCGACCTCATGCTGGATGAGGGGAGCGACGCGCCGATTGCTGAAGCTGGCCGTGGCCGGAATGAGAAGTCGGCCGTGCAAGACCATTAGGTCCGAGATATCCGTTCGGACGTCGAGGCCGTACTCGAAGTCCGGATAACGACTTCGATAGAGATCGAATTCAGTTTGCGCGGCCTCGGCGAAGGCCGTGGCGGTTACTCGACTATCTGCGGAGGGTTCATCGCTTACGCGCGCGAGTATCTCTTCGGCCTCTGCGACCAGCGCCTCGCCGACCTCTCCGAACAGCTGCAGTGATCCGTAGGCAAAGCGGGATGTGTCCCTATCTTTTAACAAGGTGATTTGGCGGGCAAGCTCGTCTCTCTTCTCGGTTAGCAGCAGAGAGAGAGTTGCATCCTCGACTCTCTCGATCTCTAACGCGAACAGGCGCCGCATCGCCAGGTCGGGATCGAAATCGAGAGGACGCAGTCTCAGGCCGGGAGGGTGATCGAAGCCGCTTTTTTCGAAGTCGGTCCACGCCTCCGACACGTTTACAGGAGTGACGTAAAGAAGGAAGTTCAGGGTGCGCTCGATCCCGGTCAGCTCGTGATCTATGGCGATGACTTGCTGGAGAGAATCGTCAATCGATTCACTCGGGACATCGGCAACTGGGGGCATCGAGTGAATCTGCCTCGGGCTCGGCGCGCTTCTTACAGGACTAAGCAGGTGAGCGAGGACTCACGGCTGCGGGGCGTCCTCTTCGTCCAGTTCCGCCGGCCGCTGTTGCTCCAGGACGTCGGCCTCCGGCTCGTCGATCGGGATCTTGCCCGGTTCCTCGGCGTCCTTCTCGTCCCAGTCGCGAGATTGTTCCTGCAGATCGGGCTCCGGAACATCGGGTGGGTGCTCAGACATCGCAAGCCTCCCTAGATGGATTGGCCGGTGATCCTCGACTCTCCTACTCTATGCCGGGAGAGGGGACAGGGGCCGGGGTTTTGCCGGCCATCGGAGCGATGATTTTAGGCTCGGTGCTTCGTCTTAATGGTTAATACGACAGGTGCCGGGGAGCCGGCGCAGAAAGGAGACCAGAATGGGTCGACCCGTAGTGCATTTCGAGATCACAGGGAAGGACGGGGGCAAGCTCCAGAGTTTCTATTCCGATCTGTTCGAGTGGGACATCGATGCGAACAATCCCATGAACTACGGATCCGTGGAGCGCTACACCCGAGGCGACGGCGCCGGGATCGGCGGTGGCATCGCCCAGGGGCCGGAGGGATACGAGGGACACGTCACTTTCTATGTCGAGGTACCCGACGTGGAGGCGACTCTCAAGAAAGCCGAAGGCATGGGCGCGACGCGCATGATGGGTCCCGAGAAGGTGATGGAGGGGGTCACGATCGCACTTTTCACCGATCCCGAGGGTCACGTAATGGGCATTATCGAGGAAGTGCCTTAACGCGCCTCGCGCCGGCTATGCCGTTTACCGGTGTTCCGGGTTCGGCTGGTCCCACCTACATCCGGCATCCCATTCCGAGCGCTGGTTGCCGTGCGCGGGAAAGCCCCCGCGGTCCTTGAGCATGCGCGCGGTGTGCAGGAGGTTCCACGTCATGAAGGTCGTGTTGCGATTGGTGAAGTCGTTGTCTAGCCCTATGCCCTCGTCGCCGTACGAGGGACCGGGTCCGGCTTCACCGATCCAGCCCGCATCGGCCTGCGGGGGGATGACGTAACCCAGGTGCTGCAGCGCGTAGAGGATGCTCATCGAGCAGTGCTTGATGCCGTCTTCGTTGCCCGTGATGAGACAACCGCCGGCCCGTCCGTAATAGGCGTACTGGCCGCTCTCGTTGAGCAGGCTCGAGTTGCCGTAGAGCCGCTCGATCAAGTGCGTGCATAACGAAGACTTCTCACCCAGCCAGATCGGGGACCCGATCACGAGGATGTCGGATGCCAACACCTTCTCGAAGACATCGGGCCATTCGTCGGTCTCCCAACCGTGCTCGGTCATGTCCGGCCAGACACCGGTGGCGAGATCGAGATCGACCGCGCGCAGGTTCTCTACGGTGACGCGCTGGTTCTCCATGATCGCGATCGATTTGTCCATCAGAAGCTGGGTATGTGACGGCTCGGGAGATTTCTTCAGGGTGCAATTGATGTAAAGCGCACGAAGGTCGCTGAAGTCCCAATCGTTCTGGGCACCTGTGGGGCTTTCCTGCATATACGTCTCCTCTCACGTTTCGTGTCCGAAAACATAGTCCTATCCTCCGAAACAACGCCCGGCAGGAGCGAAGGGACCTGCCCTCGACGACGGCGGAATATTCGACGAGCGATCGATCTTGAAGAAGAGAATGTGCCTGTAGGAAAGACGATAAGGAACGGACAGATGTGATGCCGACTCCGCGATCTATACAACGGACCTACCTGCTTCTCCTCCTCGGCAACACGCTCGCAGCGTCCCTCATATGGGGGATAAATACGATTTTCTTGCTGGACGCGGGGCTTTCCAACTTGGAGGCTTTTGCCGCTAATGCTTTTTTCACGGCGGGGATGGTCTTGTTTGAGGTTCCCACGGGGATCGTCGCCGATACCGCCGGACGTCGTAGGTCATATCTCCTCGGCACTGCGACCCTTTCAGTCTCTACTTTGATGTACGTGCTGTTGTGGCAGATCGAAGCACCTTTTGTGCTCTGGGCCATGGTGTCGATTCTTATTGGACTCGGCTTTACGTTCTTCTCGGGAGCCGTCGAGGCCTGGCTGGTCGATGCGCTGACGGCCTCTGGCTTCACCGGCGAACTGGAGTCGGTTTTTGGGCGAGGGCAGGTCGTGATGGGTGTGGCCATGCTCACGGGCTCGGTGGCAGGAGGATGGATCGCGCAGGTTACGAGCCTCGGCGTGCCCTTCATTATCCGAGGGCTCATCCTGATCGTGATGTTCGGGGTTGCGTTCAGGCTGATGCACGACCTCGGCTTCGAGCCGCACCGGGATGGTCGACCAGTTGCCGAGATGCGAAAGATCGGCTCGGCGACCATCGAACACGGGTGGCGGGTTCCGGCGGTGAAGTGGCTGATGGTTGAAGCATTTTTTACGGGTGGCGTTGGCATCTACGCGTTCTACGCGCTGCAGCCGTATTTGTTGGAGCTCTACGGCGACCCGAACGCTTACCAGGTCGCCGGATTGGTAGCTGCCATCGTGGCCGGCGCGCAGATACTCGGCGGCTTGGCGGCCCCTCGAGTCCGTCGTCTGTTCAGGCGTCGAACGTCGGTACTTTTGGTCACCACGGGGGCCGGAGCCGTGACGCTCGGTCTCATCGGCATTTTCGACAACTTCTGGGCGGTCATCGCTTTGATATCCCTGTGGGGTCTAGTTTTTGCCGCGTCCATGCCAATTCGCCAGACTTACCTCAACGCTCTCATCCCCTCGGAGCAACGAGCAACAATCCTTTCGTTCGACTCGATGATGGATTCGTTGGGCGGCGTTTGGGCTCAGCCTGCCCTCGGACGCGCTGCCGATGTGTGGGGTTACGCGCCCTCGTATTTGATGGGTGCAGCCATCTCCGGCTTGGCACTTCCTTTCCTGGTCTTGTCACGTCGCCAAAAAGCAGAAGCCGATGTAATCCAGGTGGCGACACAGGCGCCAGTTCCTCCCCCCGACCGGTGTGCAGGGCCGGCGAAGGTGCAAATAGGTAGAGGCCTCGGTCGCGCGGAAATCGAGCCGAACCCTACGGATTAAGTTTGTCCCGTTCTCGGAGGGTTGAGATCCGGCGGGATCCCTGGCGAACGGGCGCGGAGGTGTGGTCGATGATTGGTAGCGAGACACTCGACATTTACGGCGACGCGTGGAACGAGGATGATCAGGAAGCGCGCGAAGCACTCCTTAGGAAATCGCTCGCAGACGACGCCGTCTACTGCGATCCCACGGCTGAAGTCGCCGGCCCGGCTGCGCTTGCGGAGCACATCGGACAGACCCGCCGCGCGTTCGGCCGCTTTCGGATCGAGAGAACGTCGGGTTACGAAGAACATCACGGCTACGGGCGGTTCTCTTGGCGCATGGAATCAGACGACGGTGAGCTGATCGTCGAAGGGTTCGATGTGGTTCGAATCGCTGCCGACGGCCGGTTGCAAACAGTCATTGGTTTCTTCGGTCCCTTCCCCGAGGGATAGAAAAGCGGGGCAATCGTCTGCGTGGTCGTCTTATGCGGCGGTCGGCTCTGGGCGCGGTAAGTAAATGTAGAACTGGGCGCCCCCGCCGTCCCGAGGCTCGTACCACACGGTCCCGCCATGCGCTTCTGCCATCGCGCCCACGATCGCAAGGCCGAGCCCCGAGCCTTCCTTATCCGCGGCCTTACCTCTCTCGAAGGGTTGGAAGATCGTCGTGGCATCCTCGGGATCGAGACCGGGCCCCCGATCCGCGACGCGTAGGTGCCAGCCGGTGTCGGTCTCGTCACCAGACACGGTCACGAATGCTGTTCCCGAGTTGTCCGCGGCGTAACGAACGGCGTTTCGGAACAAGTTCGACAGTGCCTGCTTCATTGCCACGGGATCCGCCTCGACCTCGACCGGAACGCGTTCGATCTCCAGTTGCAGTGACTCGAAATCCGTAGCCGTTTCGTTGATCAGGTCGGTTAGCTGTATCGGCACGGGCTTAGGTGTTCCACTTGCGCGCGCCAGTTGCAGCAATCCGGCGACGAGTTCGTCTGCCTTCGCTGCTTGGCGTTGGACTGCCTCATGCAGTTGGCGTTTCTGGTCGTCGGTCATCCCCCGTCTGTTCAACAGCTCCACAGCATTCGAGATGACGCCGAGCGGGTTCTTCAGGTCGTGCGCAACCCTCGCGCTGAACGAGTCCAGCGCTCGATTCAGCCGATGTTCTTCCTCGAGCTGGGTTTGGAGGAGACCTCGTAAGTCCTCGTGTCGCTTCCACACGACGAGTCCGGCAACGGAGGCACCCAAGATGAATATGCCGTGGATCCCGGCCCACGTCACCGGGTTCGCTATCGCTGCAGGATGGTTGTACACGGATGCCGGATCGAGTATCCCAACGGTGGCGTGGTGGATGACTACGTACGCGATCGCCAGTAGGTAGGGCAGCCAAGCCTCGTAGAGGCTGATCAGGGTCACCATTACGAAAAAGTGGAAGTGCGCCTCGATTGTCCCGCCGGAGAAGTGCACCAGGATCCCCGAGGCGGTGAACAGACCGAAGGTCGCGGCAAGAGCCCGAACCATGCGCGCTCGCGCTAGCGACGCGATCACGGCTGGGAAAACCAAGACTGCACCTTCGGTGAGGGCGTGCATGACCGAATAACCCCGGATCAACGCGAACACCGGAAGCAGGAAAACGTGAGACCAAAGGAGCAACAAAAAGCCCCGGTGTCTGTTATTCCAGATATCGTCTGGCAGCTCACCGCCGCGAGGCAGCACGCGCCCCACTAATTCTGAGAGGTTCACTATTCAAGAATTATCAATCATTTTCGCTCTGGTGTCAGAAAAATTCGCGAAAATAAGCTGCCGTCCGCATCAGTCGCAGGCAAAGGCCCGGCCGGTCAAACTGTGCTATAGCGCGCGTTTAACTCAATCTGTGCGTTTTCGTGCAAACGGCGCGAAAGAATCGCTCGTCGTGTTAGCGCGAGCGTCCATCAGCGGCGGACAGTGAAGCTCGCTGATGATCCGGGCCCAGTCGAACCGCCAAGCCGACCCACTTTGACGCTCTCCGGCGGACCTTCCAAGAACCGGTCTGAACCTAATCACTGCTCTTGAGATCGATCCGGAGGCGGCTGGCAAGCCCCTGCTCGGTCGACTCAAAGATTGTGGTTGGCTCGCGCAGGGAGCCCTCACGTCATCTACTCGCTCGTCACCGACCTCGGGATCGCCTCAAGTCGCCTCCGCCGGAGGGCTCGCATCGATGGCCGGACGGGTGTCGCGCCCCCGCTCGATGTTGCGGAGTTTGTCGTTGTCGTCGCACGCGAACCCAACCAGCGACAACATGCCGGCCATGACGATCGCTCCGATGCGGCACTGAATCCTCTGAGTCATCTGACCGCCAGCAAGCGCCCCTTTTGCAGGAGCCGCTTTGCCTTTTCGGCCACGTTGCGTGAGACGCGAATTTCGTAGCTGGATGCTTCGAGATTGGCATTCGACGTGAAGTCTCGCTTACCGCGCCACAGCGAATGTGATAGCGGCCCCAGGGCGAGCCCTATGACGCCACCGAAGAGCAGCCCGTAGAGAGCGCTCGCGATCACAGAAACAAGCGGATCGACCAAGCTGAGGGCCCCGGGGACGAACCCCACCAGCGCGCCGATTCCCGCTCCGCCGATCATTCCTTGAACCGCGGCATGGGTGTAGCTGAAAGGTCCTGATACGCGCTCGACGTAACGGACGTCCACTCCTACGATCGATACACGAGAAATCGCGAACCCGCTGTCGGAAAGGTGGTCAACGGCTCGCTGGGCTTCTTGATACGAGGAATAAGACGCCACGGTTTCCGTGGATGCGTCGGGATTGGTTCGCGGTCGTGTCGCCATCAAACCCCTCCTTGATCCCGTTCAGCGGGAGGCGATCGGGTAGCTATATCGTATTACGAGATATTACCCTGAGACTCTGCACGTAAACGGACGGGGCGCGACTTCCGGGCCTTCAAGGCAAGGGCATCGGCGAGGAAATGGCGCGCTTATTCTGCGAGTTGTTCTGAGTCGACCCCCTTCGGCAACTACGCGATTTTTTGGAAATGAGATGAAGCGGGGCAATGCGCACGTGTGGCCGGGAAGGTTCGTCCGAGCCGATGTGGACGCCTGACTGGAAGAGGAAGGTGCTGAGAAGATGACGCATCAGGTGGTCGCCATAACGGGAGCATCGGCGGGAGTCGGGCGCGCAACAGCGATGGCTTTTGCCAGGCGGGGGGCGAGTCTTGCCTTACTGGCGCGAGGTAAGGAGGGGTTGCAGGCGGCACGGCAAGAGGTGATACAGGCGGGTTCGAAAGCCATCGACATCCCTCTCGATGTTTCTGATGCCGAGGCGGTCGAGCGTGCCGCAGATACCGTTGAACAAGAGCTTGGTCCGATCGACGTGTGGGTCAACAACGCGATGGTTTCGGTGTTTGCCCCCTTCAAGGAGATCTCGGCAACCGATTTCGCCCGGGTCAACGATGTGACGTATATGGGCTACGTCCACGGCACGATGGCTGCCTTGCGCCGGATGGCTCCGCGCAACCACGGATGCATCATTCAGGTCGGCTCGGCCCTCGCCTATCGGAGCATCCCCCTGCAGTCTGCATATTGCGGCGCCAAGCATGCGATCAAGGGATTCACCGAGTCTTTACGGTGTGAGTTGCTCCACGATAAGAGCGACGTGAGATTAACAATGGTTTGCCTGCCGGCGCTGAACACACCACAGTTCCACTGGGTGAAGACGAGTCTCGAGCGTCACCCCCAGCCGGTCCCACCGATCTTCCAGCCGGAAGTAGCGGCCGAGGCGATCGTCTGGGCGTCCGAACACGACCGGCGCGAGGTCAACGTGGGTCTGCCGACGTCACTCGGCATCCTGGCAAACAGGTTCATTCCGGGCCTGCTCGATCGTTACCTTGCGAAAACCGGCTATGACTCGCAGCAGACGGACTTTCCGATAGAACCGAATCGACGGGACAACCTCTGGCAGCCGGTGGCCGGCGACCACGGTGCGCACGGTGAGTTCGACGATCGAGCATTCTCGCGGAGCGTGCAATGGTGGTTCACGACGCGGCGAAGGACGATAGCCGCGGCCGCGAGTGGACTCGGGTTTGCGTTATGGCGATTGCGTAAGTGACTACCAGGATCGAGGACTACGCGGTCATCGGCGATACCCATTCCGCCGGCCTGGTCTCGAAGGATGGCTCTATAGACTGGCTCTGCCTCCCGCGCTTCGATTCGCCGGCTGTATTCGCAAGGTTGCTGGACAGCGAGACCGGAGGTCATTGGAGCATCCGCCCAGTGGAAGAGATCGTGTCCGTCTCGCGTCGCTACACTCCCGACAGCCTCGTACTCGAGACGACATTCGAGACGGCGAGCGGAACGGTCACGCTGACCGATTGTCTTGCCTTCGAGGAAGGTTCGAGCCCCGACGCCCCCGAGGCTGTTTACACGGAGGATGTCGTCGTCCGCGTGGTCTCGGCTGAGAACGGCTCGGTGCGGATGAGCGTTGAATACGCGCCCCGATTCGATTACGGCAATATCGTCCCGTGGCTTCGTCGTCACGGCGACGTTCTCGAGGCCGTTGGGGGGCCCGACGCGGTAGACCTGCATTGCGATGTCGCACTCGACCTGGATCACGGAACGGCAGTGGGGGAGTTCACCATCGTCGCCGGAGAGAACATGTCATTCCTGGCCGCCTACCACCCGTCGCATCGGCATCGCGATGTCGAGTTCTCGCCGGGTGAATGTTCCCGTCTGATTGACGGAACGGTCGACTTCTGGCGCCGGTGGGCAAGCCGTTGTACATATAAGGGTCGCTGGCGCGAGCACGTCATGCGTAGCTTGCTGACGCTCAAGGCCCTTACTTACTCTCCGACTGGAGGGATCGTCGCGGCCGCGACCACTTCCCTTCCAGAAAAGATCGGTGGCGTACGGAACTGGGACTATCGCTACTGCTGGCTGCGCGACGCGACGTTCAGCCTAGACGTGTTATTGGAGAGCGGGTACACGGCCGAGGCTGAGGCATGGCGCGACTGGTTACTGCGCGCGGTAGCCGGCGACCCGGAAGATCTTCTGATCATGTACGGGCTTCACGGCGAGCGGCGACTGCCGGAGCTCGAGCTCGACTGGCTTTCCGGATACGAGGGATCGCGCCCGGTGCGGATAGGCAACGCGGCGGCGGGTCAATTCCAGCTCGATGTTTACGGCGAAATCATGGACTCGTTTCACTCAGCGGCGCGGGCCGGTATCGAGCCCATGGCCGAGGCCTGGGAGCTGCAGAGAGAGATCGTCGATTTCGTGTGCGAACACTGGGACGAGCCCGACGAGGGCATATGGGAGGTGCGCTCTGGACGGCGCCATTTCGTGCACTCGAAGGTTATGGCGTGGGTCGCCATCGATCGCGCAGTGAAGGCCGTCGACCACCGCGGCCGAAAAGGGCCGCGCGACCGATGGACCAAAACCCGCGACGTCATCAAGGATGAAGTTTTGCGGCGCGGCTACCACGAGGGCCGTGCGTCCTTCGTACGCGCCTACGACGAAACGGAACTCGACGCGAGCCTACTGATGCTCCCACTCGTAGGGTTCATCAATGCGCACGATCCGCGCATGGTCTCGACGATTGATGCGATCGCACGCGAGTTGACGCACGACGGCTTCGTTTCGCGCTACCACACCCACGATTCTGACGACGGTCTGCCACCGGGAGAGGGCTCCTTCCTCCTGTGCACCTTCTGGCTCGTGGATTGTTATGCCTTATTGGGTCGAGTGGAGGAGGCCGAGGCGATCATGGAGCGCCTCGTCGGTCTGTGCAACGACGTTGGTCTTCTGTCAGAGCAGTACGATCCCGTTGGGCGCCGCCTCGTCGGGAACTTCCCGCAGGCCTTCTCGCACGTCGCTCTGGTCACGACCGCTATGGCGTTGCAAGCTACCGGCCGTGTCCCTCGCGGTCGCTGACCGTTACGCGAGGGGGCTTTCGGTGAGCTGTGTTTCGAAAGGACCTATCCCGCGCAGGACCGCAGCACCGCAAGAATGGATCTGATGCACGCGCGCGAATTCGACCTACTCGACATGGCCGACTACCGCTCTGCGCATCTAATGGACGCGTTTTTCCTCGCGCCATAGCGACGACCACCCGCCACCGAAATCGACGTCGAGGGAGCCGCGAACGACCGCGGTGAAGATCAAGGTGGCTGTTGCGAGCGCGACAGCGACCAAAGCTGTCGCGGGCCGCGTCACGAAGAACATTGAACCGAGAAGGAGCCCCCCTAACCCCACCTGGAGCCAGCGCATCGATCGCAGGATCTGTGACGCCGCCATGATTCCCACCGCGATCGCGACCGGGCCGATGATGTGATCGATATCGGCGGCCAATCCCCCGTAGCCGACTAGTGACGGGGCCATCATGACGACGAGCCCCGCAACGGAGGCGATGAGCTGCCCGATCACGAACCCGACTCCACGGGACGGTGCGGTGACTGAATGCCCCAGAAGGTTCGCCAGAGAGACACTCTACGCCGTCGCTGCCGTTGAAGATGCTGCAGGCTGGCGAGAAACTCGTCCATTGCGGGGGCGATCATCAGGACAGAGATCACCGCCGACGCGAGGCACAAGGTACAAACGCGTCAAACATGACGGGTTGCAGGATGACCAACAAGACGCTGACCGCGCCGAGAGGCCCGACGGCGAGGGAGAAGACGATGACGATCCAGGGCATCGTCCTCCATCGCTGTTTGCCTCCGATTATCCCGGTGACGGCGTCGAGCAGGTAGCCGAACGCGCCCAAGGCTGCGTCGGGGATCGGCAGGATGTGCGACACCTTCGAGTTCAGAATCGTTCGCGAGCCGCGCCCAAAAAACGGTTCCCAAACGCCGGTCACGGCTCCCGTCTGATAGAGCGCTAAATAAGTCGCGATCGCGGTCCCGCCGAGCGCCAGGACGACGATGGGGACGCGCTCACGCCACTCGGAGGGATTTTTGCTCCATCCCGGAGGATTAGCCACGTCGGTCTTTACGCTGGCGTCTGACGAATAGGAGCAACCCCAGCACGACGAAGAACCACGAGACCGCCGCCGAGGCCCCCGTCTTCAGCGCGTGCGGCATACCTTCGCCAAACAGCAGCAGATCCATCGTCCCGCCGACAACGGCAGCAAGCCCGGCGGCGATTGCCGAGTACTGCACCGGATTGGAGAGGCGGTACTCGCTTTCGTCGAAATGTGTTTTGTTTCCCTCACTATCTTTTTGGGGATACATCGGCTAGCGATATGAATGCCCATCGAGGGAATGAGGTAAACGGTGGCAAAAGACCATGGATCCAGCATCAAAGACGACGAGCAGTACGAAGCTCTTCGTGAAGACGGGATGAGCAAGGAGAAAGCGGCGCGGATCGCTAACGAGTCCGCCGGTTCGTCGCGCTCTGAGGTCGGCAGTCGGGGTGGGTCTGTGGAGGACTACGAAGACCGAACCGTGGATGAGCTGCAGGAACGAGCGAAGGAAATCGGCATCGAAGGTTATTCGAAGATGAAGAAGGCCGAGCTGATCTCGGCGCTGCGCAACCACTAGGAGAAGCCATGGCAGTGAATGAGCCGGGGACGAAGCTTACTTGTAGCAACGACGAGTGCGAGTGTGAGTTGCTGATCGAAAAGCCGTGCCCGCATGGCGACATCTATACGTGCGCCTGCGGCGAGGAGTTCGTACCTGTCGAAAAGTAAAGCGATAAGGCCGATTGCTTTGAACCGTCCCGGCCTCCGTGATTGACGTTCACATCGTAAAACGATATGTTCTTGTCTCATCAAGGTCGAGACAGGATCCTGGAGATGATCCTTGCGAGTCAGCGTTCTTCGGTCTCGCGCCCGGTCATTCCCCAGTCCAGGGTCCCTGCCTCGTCCGCGATCGAGCGAAGGCGGGCTTGGGCGTGGTCTTGACATCCTTCTGGGTGACGTTTTGGACCTCACATGTAATAGGTCTCAAGAATCTGGGAGAGTAGATGCAAGCGTTCGAAGTGTCGATGTGTCATCGAGGGAACGAAGCGCGACTCATCTGCCGGGGAGAGATCGATGCCTGGTTTGCACCCAGACTTGAAGAGGCCATTGAGATTCTCTTGAACAGAAATCCAGCGGTGCTCTACATCGACTGGACGCACGTAAGCCTTGTGACGAGTGCGAGCGTAGAGGTGCTGAGACGGGTCAAGGCTTTATGCAATAAGAGAGGGATCGTTGTTCGGGTCGCCGCAAGTCGTCGAGCACGGCGGGTTCTGGACATTCTGGGGTGGGACGACATCACCCAGTCGCAAAGCGATCTGACTGTTCCGAGTGACGTGGAGGAAATCTTCCGGAACATGGTGTCCCCCAACTAGTTACTTAATTAGCGAGTGGCGGATAAGCTCCGTCGGCCCTCGCCACTCCTTTTCCGCATATCTTGGATCCTTATGGCATTCCTCAATTTCACTTTCCGCCGCGCCCTTTCCGGGATTGGCATTGCACTCGCGGCCGCGTTCGTAGCAATGGCTGCCCTTTCCCTCATTCCTCAGGTCAGTCACGACCTCGGTCCGGCAACGGTTACCGGGGAGGCGCGGATCGGTGCGGGACAGACCGTCTTCGTGGCTCCTCCTCTCGGCACGGTCTCCGCCGCCACACATGAAACACCGGTGCGGCTGGAATTGGGACTCAGCAGGATCGACGTGACTGCCCTCGAGAAGCAACTCTCGAAGGGGCTCGTGCCGACCGAGATGATCTCCCAGGTCGAAGGCGACCTGCGAGGATTAGTCACAAGACTGATCATTCAGATCGTTCTCGGTAGCGCGATCGTCGGCGTATTAGTTGCCGCGGTGCTTCCTCGAAGGAGCTTAGGTAACTTCGTGTGGGCTATCGGAGGGAGCTGCCTCGCGGTGGGGACCGCAATCGGCGTCACCATCGCGACCTTTGACGGCCGGGCGTTTGAGGAACCCACCTTCAGCGGCGCGCTCACGCGAGCGCCCGAAGTCTTGGAGACCTTCGAGAGAAGCTCGGCCTCCTTGGACGCCCTCAGCTCGCACTACGAGAACTTGGCCGCGCGAATATCAGAGCTGATAAGCCTTACTTCCCTGGACCGCACAACAGAAGCACTCGGCGACGAGGCGATCCTGCACGTCAGTGACATTCACTCGAACCCACTCGGGCTCGAGACGGTCAAGCGCCTGGCCCGGACGTTCGAGGTTGATGCCGTCGTCGACACAGGTGACCTCACTTCGTTTGGCGAGCCCCTGGAAACGCGCCTCGTTTCGCTTCTGGACAATCTGAACACTCCCTACTACTTCGTCCCCGGAAATCACGACTCGCCGGCAAACAGAGTCGAGATTGACCAGGAGTCGGAGGCGATCCTGCTGCATCAAGACACGGTTAACGTCGGGAGCGTCGAGATTCTCGGGTGGGCCGATCCGACGTTTACCGCCGACAACGACCTCACAACTGAAGAGGGCAATGATCTACGCCTTGCTGAGGCCGAGGAGGTCGCGGAAGAAACGGTGGCTCTAGGGCCGGATGTTTTGGCCGTCCACGATGCCCGTCTGGCAGAGGAGGCGGTAGGGGAGGTCCCACTTGTTCTTTCGGGACACGAGCACGAGAGATCTCTGGAACTCCGCGATGGCACCTTGATCCTGTCCGTGGGGTCGACCGGTGCAACGGGTCTGGGGTCGTTTCTTATCGAAACCGACCTGCCATACGAAGCGGAGGTAGTCCACTTCCGTGACGGCCTTCCCTATGCAATCGATTACGTCAGTTTCTTCGGTTTGGGGGAGGAGTTCGAGATCGATCGAGACATCATCGAGGCCGAGGACTTCGCAGGTTCTTAAGCGGTCCACCATCTGGCTCGCGAGTGAGCGCTCGGTTATTCTGCAAAGCCTCCGATGAAAAAGTGAGGCCATGGCTAACGGCTCTAAGATCAGCGATGAGGACTACTGGCGCCTTCTCGAGTTCCGCACCGCGATCCGGAAGTTTTTGAAATACAGCAAGACACAGGCCGCGAAGATGGGATTGACGCCGACGCAACATCAGCTCTTGCTGGCGATCCGCGGTTATCGCAGCAAAGGGGGACCCACCATAGGTGACATAGCATCGTGTCTGTTGATCAAACATCACAGCGCCGTCGAGCTCGTGGATCGAGCGGAGGAAGCCGGTCTCGTAAAGAGAAAACAGGATCCGAGTGACCAGCGCGTCGTTCGACTTGTCCTCACGCGTTCGGGTGCATCGAAGCTCGAGCGCATTAGTACGGCGAATCTAGCGGAGGTGGGCCGGCTAGGTCCCGAGCTCAACGAGGTTTGGGACGCGATCGAGCATCTCCAGGAACCGGTCTCCTAACCCCTCAACGCGGCCCGAGCCGCATCCCGTTGGGCGCGACCTCCACAGCCTTTCTTTTCCAGGGGGTTGTCTGTTTGCAGCCGCGAGCCGCTACAGCTTTCAAAAACTCGGCCGTAGCTGGGGACGAACCTGCTAGGGGCAGATCCATATCGGGAGACGATATCGTGATACGATATGACATCGCCTGCCGGATCAGGAGGTGCGCATGTCAGAGGACCGAACGCCGCGAATTGTCGCCCCGAGCGGGTCCATCCCGAATACCGCCGACGGCCCGAGCGTTCGTCGAACCTCCCGCGAGGGCGATCCTCGAGCGAGCGAGCACGGAAAAGGAGAGCCGCGCGCCAAAAACCGCAGATCGAGGCTGGAAAGGGATTGGCCCACTACGTCTGATGACGAAGGCGAGGAGCTAAGCAGCCACGACCGAGTGCACTTCCCATTCTTCCCCTAAGCTTGAGACCTCTGAAAGCCGCCTGATGTTGGGGTTGTGCTGAAGCGGGCCGCCCTCGACCGCTCTCAAGGATGAAGCGGTCGGCTGGGCGGTTCGAGAGTGCGCCCCTATCAGTTCCGCGCAAGGATTTTGGACCTGTTGCCGGAGTGGTTGTCCGAATGGGTCGCCAGCGAATCGAACCCGGAACAGTAGCGGCGTAGCCGCGTGCAGGGTGAGATGGCTCGGGTCAGGCGATGGCGATTCACGACGAAGTCGTGGGTCGCCAGGGAATCGAACCCGGACCCTACGGATTAAAGAGGCTGATCTAGGTCGATTCCGTCACCTGGGAATCGGCTGAGACCTCATCCTGAACCGTGGTTTTGTTTCTCATCATTGATCGTCCTTCGCATCATTTTTCGTCCTCGCGCGGGGTTTTTTGTGGGGTTGCTGGATTTCCGACCGACCATCGAGCATCACCTGTAGCCGAATCTAGCTAGCAAGAGACCCATGACTACACCGAAAACCAGGTGGGGCCGCGATCATCGAGGCAGGACGATGGTTTTTTCGGAGTGCTGAAGCCGACAGAGGCTTTGGACGGCCACTGGTGACAGTCTCCACCGCGGGGCCTAATGCCCCACCAGGGCCGCACACAGAGCCTATACGTATCGAACCTTTCGTCGGCGAGGAAGAACGACAGACTTTGCGGCTACCCTGGAAGCAGTGAGCCGGGAAGTCTGGTCGGCGTGGACTAACGTACGACCAGAGATCTTGGTGGGAGAGGAGGGGGTTCCGGACTCACTCGTGGCTATCGCGTGTCGGCAATTCGCCGGTATTGGCTACACGGTGTCGCTTTTCATCGCCGACATCGGGTTTTCTGGTTCTCGATTGGTTCGAAGCAAAGATGAGAGTTCTCGTCGCGGCCGTCATCGCGGGACTACTGGGGACATCATGCTTCTGAGGGGTTCTGACTGGAGAGCGCGGGAAGCCCGCGGAAGGCGTGGCGATGACACGTCCTAGCGAGCCAGCCGCAAATCCTGATTACAAACAGTTAACTGCGCTTCCAGGTGACCCAAACGACTTGAACGCTCGCTTCACCGCCATTTCACGACGCGTCGTAACCGGTGTAGCAATCGCATCACTTGGGGCTATTGGCATCCTTGACTTTCTGACTGGACCTGGGATGACCTTCACGATGTTCCATCTTGTTCCTCTAGCGGCCGTCGCGTGGTTCGTAGGAGCCGGATCGGCGTTGGTTTTGCTGATCGTCAGTGCGGGAGCGAGCATTTGGGGTGATCTTCTAGCGGGACGGGATGTCGAGCGTCTCGCTCTCTATCTGTGGAACAACGGGACGAGATGGCTGATCTCGGTCTTCGTTGTCTTACTGATATCAAGACTCCGGGAGGCTCTGCGTCGAGAAAAAGCAGCGGCACGAACGGATTTCCTCACGGGGGTGGCGAACCGCCGAGGATTTGGGGAGCGCGCCGAGGTTGAGCTTGGCAGAGCGCGCAGAAATGCGATGCCCGTAACTGTCGCCTATCTCGATGTTGATGGATTCAAGACAATCAACGATCGCTTCGGGCATGACCGAGGGGACGAACTCCTACGCAGCTTGGCAGCCTCCATGGTTGCGAATACGCGAGTCACCGATGTCGTCGGGAGGGTCGGCGGGGATGAGTTTGTTCTATTGCTGCCTGGAATCGACGCCGGTCACGCCGTTACTCTGCTCACCACTCTACGAAGACGCGTACTCCATGCCGCAAGAGTAGAGAGCATCACGCTCAGTATCGGTGCCATTACATATGTCTCCGCGCCAGACAATGTCGTCGAGGTGATGGTGGCTGCAGACAGGCTGATGTACGCCGTGAAGCAGGCTGGCCGGGATTCCATCAGTCACGACATCGTTAGCTGAGGTCAAAGTGCATGACGGCTAGGGCTGAAGATCGTGGAACTGGCGTGCCACCACTACATCTGTCGACGAATGCAGGACGATCGATATGACGATTACGATCGCGATCAGGTGGAACATCTCGTCGGCCGTCGCCGCTCCGGACTGAGCCACGAGAAGCCCGTAGACTACCGACGCGAAACCTTTCTGGCCGAACCATGCGGCAGCCGCCCATTCACGTGAGCTGATCCTGCTCCCCAATAAAGCGATCCCGATCGCGGCCGGCCGCGCCACCAGGAGCGGCAACACCGCGAACACAGACCCGAGAAAGCCGACCTCGCCGAGGAACTGTGGCGAGATCAAGGCAGCGAACACGAGGATCGCCGCAAGCTTCAATAGTTCCGATAGAAGCTGTCCGAACTGATCGAACGCGTCGCTGAACTAAGGTTGGAGGATGATCCAGCACGCTCTTAAGTGCTGCAATCGGGCGGATTTTGAGACCCTCCACCGTGAAGAGTCGAGACCAAGGACCTGTCACGATAGTGACAACAAAGAGGGCAAATAAGAGTAGGGCCTTTGCACTTCCCGCCAGCCGAAAGGATTTGGCGACCTCGAGGAGAACCCTCCAAGGATGACAAAGAAAGGATCGTGAGAATGAAGAAGATCTTCGCTGTTGTACTGGCCGGCGCTGTGGTTGCCGGATTCGTAGGCGCAAGCCCAGCAATTAGTAAAAAGAAGAAGAAGTTAGTTCCCGTCGAGCAGAAATACTTCTTGCGCGATTCCGACGGGTGTGACACGGCCGCCAACCAACTCAGTGTGGAGGACGGAGAGGACACCGGTTGTTGGTATCTGGACTCCGGGGCAATTAATGACGCGTACGTTGCGTCAACCTTCTTGACGCGTGAAGACCTGGAGCAGACTTTCACCGCAGTTGATGGAGTCCCATTCAAGCTCGATGCTACGAAGGCTCTGACGGGAGAAATCTATACCTCGGGTGGCAACTGCTTGCTTGGAACTATTGCCGTTCCCGGTGCTCCCCCCGTGACCCCGCCGTGTTCGCCGGCTCAGTTAAAGGGTGGAGAAGTAGAGCTTGAGGTAGAGGTGAGAGGAGCCACCGCCGGCGCGGACGTCGTTCTCGGGTCGTTCGCTGAGACCTTCACCGTGCTGCCGGGTGACCCGACGCACAAGACGGACCTCAACGTCCCTCTCGATGCAGCTCTCAACAAGAAGGACTTCACATCGCTCGTGGTTGCCATTTACGTCCACGGAAACGGATTCTTGAACGGGATAATCGAACTGAACGATCCGGTATCGTTCGTCAATGTTCCGACGCTCAAGAAGAAGAAGTAGACTAAGGAGATCGCAAGCTTCGAGGCGGGG
>JALZEI010000070.1 GCA_030862115.1 Actinomycetota bacterium | reverse complement strand
GGAGGGCCTGGTGTTTGACCAGGACCCCGATCCCTTCGAGATGGTCGAACCGGAAAGCGTCGTGACGATCTTCGTGTCTCGAGGTCCGGAGCCTTTCCCGATGCCAAACGTCATCGGCGAGGAGGCGAAGGCCGCGCGCGACGCCCTCGAGGCCGAGGGACTCGTCGTGACCGAAACCGAGCAGGCGTGCTCCCCGGAAATCGAGCCCGGCCACGTGTGCGAGACCGATCCACCCCCCGACGAGGAGGTCAGGGCGGGCGACTCGGTGACGCTGTTCATCCAGCCCGACGTCCCACCCGAAGAAGGCGACGGGGATTAACTAAGAGAAGCCGCTTTCTCTTCGCCCAGGCTTCCTACGAAGTTGGCCAGCAGCTTCGGGCCTTCGTCACAAAGAAAGGACTCCGGATGGAACTGGACCCCCTCGATCGGGAGCTCGCGGTGGCGGAGGCCCATGATCGTCCCGTCCTCGCTGTGCGCGCTGACCTCTAGCGATTCCGGCAACGTTCCCTCAATGACCGCAAGCGAGTGGTAGCGGGTCGCGGGGAACGGCGAGGGTAGTCCGCGCATTACGCCTCTGTCGTCGTGGGTGATGTCCGAGAGTTTTCCGTGGCGCGGGCCCACCTCGGCGCGGGCAATCGACGCTCCGAAGGCCGCCCCGATGCACTGATGTCCCAGGCACACTCCCAAAACGGGAACTCTCGCGCCGAAGCTCTCGACCGCCTCGATGGAAACGCCTGCGGCGCCGGGGTCTCCCGGGCCGGGCGAGATCACCACCCCTGCGGGATCGACTCTCACTAACTCGTTCATGGAGGCGTCGTTGCGGACGACAACGGGATCCACACCGAGGGCGCCGAAGGCTTGTGCGAGGTTGTAAACGAACGAATCGTAGTTGTCTATCAGCAGAATCTTCAACGCGATACGTCCCGAGTTGTCATCGCGGCGGAGCCTAATACCCTCAACACATGACCGTCGTCGAACTGCTCCGACAACTGCTTCGGACCGACACGGTGAACCCGCCCGGCAACGAGGGCCGGGCCGTGCAGATACTCGAGGACTTCCTCGGATCGGCCGGCCTGCAGGTCCGAATCGAGAAAAGCCCCGAGGGGAGACCCAATCTCGTAGCGCGGATCGAGGGACCCCGCGACCGACCGGCACTGGTGTTGCTGTCTCACACCGACGTTGTTGCGGTTGAACCCGAGCATTGGTCCCGCGATCCCTTCGGCGGTGAGATTCACGACGGACACGTCTGGGGGCGCGGCGCGCTGGACATGAAAGGAATCGGAGCGCTCCACGCGGTGGCGGCCGCGGAACTCGCACGGTCGGGGAAAACACCGCAACGGGAGCTGATTCTTGCGGCGGTCGCAGACGAAGAGGCCGGCGGAGCGCAAGGCGCTGCCTGGCTCATCGAAGAGCGCGCGGACCTGGTCGGAATGAACGAGAAGCGGCCCCCTCCCGACGTTCTAGGTGAAGGTGGTTTCGGACTCACCGGCTTGCTCGAACGCACTCTCATGCCGATCGTGCTCGGCGAGAAGATCGCGATGAAGGTCAAGCTAAAGGCGCGCGGAAGCGCGGGGCATGGGTCGCTCCCTCCACAGGAGCAAGCGATAGAAACCCTCGCGCGAGTGCTCGCGAAGATCTCCGGCCATGGGACGCCGCGCGTCCATCCCATAATGCGCGAGCAGTTCCGTTTGATGGCCGATGTGGCCTCCGGTCCTCGCAAAGCGGTCTTCTCCGCGCTTGCATCGGGAGCCGGCCCGGTAGTGGCGCGAGCGCTCAAGAAACCACTCCGCTCCAGTGGGGCGATTGCCTCGCTGCTCTCCGACACGATCGCGACAACCACGATCTCGGGTGGGTACAAGAACAACGTGGTCCCGGCAGAGGCGTCGGCCTCCCTCGACTGCCGCCTTCTCCCGGACAGCGATGAAGATGACTTTCTCGCGCGCCTCCGCAAGAGCGCGGGCGACTCCATCGAGATCGAACGACTTGAATCCCAAGCCGGGCCCGTCAGCGATCGCAGCGACCTATACCCGACGCTGGTTAGGGCCTCAGAGGCATTGCCGTCGAATCCGGTGGTGGTTCCATCGTTGTCGCCGGGGTTTACCGACCTTCGCTACTTCCGAAAGATGGGCGCGCACGGCTACGGATGGGTCCCCATCGCCATCCCACTGGAGCTTCTCGGGACAATCCACGGACACGACGAGCGCGTTCCGGTGGACGAACTAGAGCGAGGCGCGAAGGCGATGGGCGAGGTGGTAGCCCGGGCGGTCACCTAACGTATTAGAAGTTGGGGGCCGGCAGGATTCGGTCCGTCAGCAAGACCAGTACGACGGCCGTCCCGATGGCGACGGCGGTCCAAAACGCGAACTCGAGCAGCCGAGATTTCCAGGGACGTTTCATACCGAGATATCCATTTCGGCAAAGACTACGAGTCTCTCGGCTGCCGAGAACCTCGGATTGCAGGTAGTCAACACGATCTCGGCTCTAGAGCCGGGCGGATCCGGAACGGCGATATCCCGATCGGTCGGCAAGACGATCTCGGTACCCGTTACGAGATACGTGTAGTTCCCCCATCCCCGCGTGCGAATAAGAATCTCGTCGCCGGGCTCAAGCTTGTCCAGGCTCCAAAAGGGCTGACCGTAGGTGGTGCGGTGGCCGGACACGATCACTCGTCCCCTCTCACCCGGCCACACGGCCTCGTCTTCGGTGCACAGCTCTCCACGAAAATCTCCCCTGCAGTCGGGGAAGTGTCCCGGTCCCGATTTCAACTCCTCGGTGCCGACCCCCTCCACGACCACATTGCGAACGTCGATCTTGGGGATGTCGAGGGTGAACACCGGCTCCCCGGGCGCGGGCTCGAAGCCATCGCCCGGCCCCCCGTAAGGCGACGGTTTCCCTCCCTTGGTGTCTTCGGGTTCGGCGGGGAACCGAGGTAGCTCGGTGAACTCGTCGCGGAGTTTGTCCTGTTGCTGACTCGTGTACAGCCCTGTACCCCAGAGAATCCAAGCCACGAAAAGAAGCACGCCGACACCCAGCGAGATCAAGAGCTTTCCGAGGACGCGCAGCCATACCATGGGGCTCAGGATAAGAGTCAGATCTGTCCTCGGCTACTATCGCTGAGCGATGCCTAAGAGTCGTTCGAAACGAGTTAAGCGGCACCCGCCCCCCAAACCAAAGCCGAAGAAGTCACCTATTTGGGTGCCGGCTTTGTTCTTCACGCTTCTCATGGCCGGGGTGGTCATCATCATCGCCAACTACATGGGCGTGTTCCCGGACGAGACGTCCAACCCCAGGCTGTTCTACGGCCTCGGGCTGATCTCCGGCTCGTTCATCGTCGCCACCCAATGGCACTAGGGCCGAATTACAAGCTTGTGGTTTTCCACCGCTGTGGATAACTCTGTGGACGGACGGCCGACCGCTGCGCGTCCGAGAAATGAAGAAGAGGCCGCCCGGAGAACGCGGCTGGGTGCCTATCTGGTGGTTGCCGCCGTCGCCGTCGTGATCCTGGGGGAGCTCTACGGGTATGTGCGCGCGGTCTTCGGGGTGGCGATGTTCACGGCCATCGCCCTCGTGGGGACCCGCTTCGTTCGACAGATGGTTATCGCCCCACCCGAGCCCGAGGCGACCGATGTCAGCGGATACGGGCTCAAGTACATCTGCGAGATATGCGGTCTAGAGCTCCGCGTCGAGAGGGCGGCTAAGGAGTCGGCCCCCCGTCACTGCACCGAACCGATGACTCTCGTCACGGAGGGAGGCAAACCTCCCCTTCGTCCGGTCTAAGGGCTACGAAAGACGCTCGATGAGCGTGGCATTGGCCAAGCCGCCGCCCTCGCACATCGTCTGAAGCCCAAAGCGTCCGCCCGTTTGTTCGAGCGCGTTCAACAGCGTGGTCATGAGGCGAGCACCGGACGCGCCCAGCGGGTGGCCCATGGCGATCGCGCCGCCGCGGGGGTTCACGCGCTCTTCGAACCAATCGTCGGGGATGCCCAGCTCCTTCTTCCAGGCCAGCACGACGCTTGCAAACGCTTCGTTGATCTCTACCGAATCGATGTCCTCGAGCTTCACTCCGGTTCGCTCGAGAAGCTTCTGAGTCGCGGGTATCGGGCCCGTCAGCATGGTGATGGGATCCGTCCCCGCGAGGGCAAAGCCGGTGAAACGTGCGCGAGGAGTAAGACCCAGCTGGTCGGCCTTCTCGGGCGTCGTCACGAGCACTGCCGCCGCTCCATCAGAGATCTGCGAGGAGTTCCCCGCCGTAACCACGCCGTCTTCTTTGAAGGCGGGTGGAAGCATCCCCATTTTCTCGAGGTTCGGGGTGCGGATTCCCTCATCGTTCTCGAAGAGTTCCGGGCCATTATCAGTTGCGACCTTGATCGGAATGATCTCGTTCTTGAACGCACCTTCGGCGGTAGCTTTGCCGGCCCTCTCGTGCGAACGAGCACCGAAGCGGTCCACGTCCTCGCGGCCGATCTCCCATCTTTCGGAAATCATCTCCGCGGAGATCCCCTGCGGTACAAGACCGTTCTCGTAACGGGACATGAGCTTCTCGCTGAAAGGGAAGCCCTGCGACTGCGCGCTTGATCCCATCGGGACGCGCGTCATGCTCTCGACTCCGCATCCGATAGCCACGTCATAGGCTCCCGAAATCACACCCTGCGCGGCAAAGTGGATCGCCTGCTGCGAGGAACCGCACTGACGGTCCACGGTCGTTGCCGGAACCTCTTCGGGAAGGCCGGCAGACAACCACGCGTTCCGCCCGACGTTGAGCGACTGATCTCCGATTTGCGAAACGCAGCCACAGATCACGTCGTCCACCAGACCCGCGTCGATGCTGGAGCGCGCGATCGTCTCGTTCAAGACCTCGGCCAGCAGATCGACCGGGTGCCAATCCTTGAGCTTGCCGTTCCTCTTGGCCGTCGGGGTCCGGACCGCTTCGACGATCACCGCTTCACGCATGGAGAGCCCTTTCTGTGAGCCTGTCCGAGATTGAGAAATTGACTGCTGGGTCAATTATCGCGCACGGGCTGTATGCCTGCCGACTACCACATGCCTCCGAAGAGAGTCCCAGTACCCGAGAGCGATCAGGGTCAGCAAGAACGCGACGACCACCACCCACATCCAGGGGCCGGATTCCTTGTCTCTCGGTTTCATCAATCGTCGTCATGGATTTTCGACCAGCTCGTTAACGACCTCGTCATCGTTACGGTTGTCCCTTCGTCCGAGGTGTCGACCTCGACGTCGTCCATCAGGCGGCGCATGAGGAACAGCCCCCGGCCCCCAGATGCGAACCGATCGGGGAGAGTTAACTCCTCGAAGGCGCTCGGATCGAAGCCGGGACCGTCGTCGGCTACCAGGACCTCTACTCGTCCTTGATGGCGCGCGCAGCGCACCCTGACCTCGCTTCGTCCCTGTGGTCTCCGGCCGTGACGGCAGGCGTTCGCGGCCGCCTCGCCGACCGCCAGCAATACCTCTTGAGAGACATCAACCGGACTGCGTAGATCGGCCAAAAAGCCGGCGACGAAAGACCTAATCTCGCCGACCCGCACCGGTTCGTTGGGCAGGACGAGCTCTCGCACCGGATCGTGAATGGCCTTGTCCGGGACGACCTGCGCGCAGATGAGAGCCAGGTCGTCCCGTTGCTCGGACCCGAAGGTCCACATCTCAACGGATCGCCGGATCGCTTGCACCATCTCACCGGGCGTGCCGACTCCGTACTCCTTAACCAGGTCCGAGAACTTGCCCTGACCGAACGGACGACCGTCGCGATGAGCTTCGGTAACGCCGTCCGTATAGAAAACGAGCGAGTCGGCCGGTTTCAACTCGATGTGGCCCGCCTTGAACGTCACGTCCTCGTCGACGCCGAGAACCATCCCGCCCTCTTGCAGCCACTCCACGTCGGCCGTCTCGGCTCTATAGACCACCGGCGGAACGTGCCCCGCGACCACGTAATCGAGCTGTGCTCTCTCAGGATCTATGGCGGCGAGAAGCAGACGCACAAAACGCTCGGAACTCATGTGCCGGTTGATGTGGGTGTTCATGCGTTCCATCAAACGCGTGAGGTCTGATTCGTCGGACATAAAGGAACGAAGCGAGTAGCGGGTGAGCGCGGCGTCGTTTGCGGCAGGCGGTCCCACTCCGCAGACGTCACCCAGCACGAGACACATCCGTCCGTCACCCAGCGTTACGAAATCGTAGAAGTCACCGCATACAGCGCGGCGACCGGCCGCGGGAACGTAGTGCGCGACCAGACTGAGGCGAGGAAGCGCCGGCACGGATTCTGGAAGCAGGCTTCGCTGGTAACTCTCGGCGGTTTCGCGTGCTCTTTCGTAAAGACTCTCGATTTCTAGGGAGCGCGCCATGCCTTCGGTGACATCGGTATAGACGTCTATCCGGCCGACCAGCTCGCCGCTCTCGTCCGAGGTGGGGGCGGAATAGAGACGCAACAAACGTCGCTCGGGAATGATCTGTTCGATCCACGATCTAAGTTCGAGATCGGGGTCGTCTCGGAGCTCCTGAAAAGTCTCCATGAACCCCTCCGGGTCTTCGGTCTGTCGCGCCACGGCGCGAAGCAACTCGACGACGGGGGAGCCGAGAAACGCATCTGGATCGATGCCGAACAAATCCCCGGCGCGCCGGTTCACCACCCGCGCCACTCCCTGGCGATCTCGAAAGACGATCGCCTCGTCGACCGCGTCCAGGACCGCCAGCAACCGATGGCGCACCGCGGTGGCGAGTCGATGCTCCTCTCTTTCTCCGCGGTAATGCGTCCTTAACTCGCGCGCCAGGGCCCCCGCAACGGCCCCGGTGAGGAGGAACAACCCCCCGTTCACTGCGACCGCCGAAATAGGCGGCATGGAGTCGGCCGCGGTCGCCGACGCTACGTAAACGAGGGCGGCGGCGCTCGCGGCGATCACCCCGGGCACCACCCCGGTCAGTACTCCCATGACCACGACGACCGGGACGAAAACCAGCTGTGCGGAACCGACTTGATCTCGAACCACGATGAAAAGGGCCGCCGCAAGCAGCAACGCTCCGGTCAGGGCGGTGGGCGCCGCCCATGTGGCCGTCCGGGCGCGCGGTAAGACCCAGCGGAACAGCAAGAGGTTCCAGACGCTCAGAAGAACGAGGAGACCCGCGCCTCTCCATAAGGTCGAAGAGGGGAGACCAGCCCCCGCAAGCACAATGGCGACCACCCCCGCGGTTCCCCAGGCAATCAGCTCGGCGATCCGTAGCGTCCAGAGCCAGCTGCCCTTCTCCGCGGTGCGTGGGTTGATGAAAGCCATCGACCTCCGCTCTTCGCCGCTTCGGTTATTCAACGTCCACTCGCACCCATCCGGTCGGCAATTCGTCCGCCCGACCCTCGTCGCGCAGCAACTTCAAGTGGGCAAG
>JALZEI010000038.1 GCA_030862115.1 Actinomycetota bacterium | reverse complement strand
TCCCCGCCGCCATCTCGGGCATAGTGGCCAGTCTCATCATCGGGATCTCCCGCGCGATTGGCGAGACCATGGTCGTCGCCATCGCGGCCGGTGGTACGGGAGGCTCGGCACTTACTCTCGATCCCTCGCAGCCGGGTCAGACCATGACGGGCGCGATGACCGCGCTGGCCATCGGCAGCGATCAGGTCCGCGGGGCCGATAACGCGTTCGACAGCCTCTTCTTCGTCGGGCTGCTCTTGTTCTTGATGACCCTCGTTCTGAACGTCGTAAGCGAGCGTTTCGTCAGGCGCGTAAGGCAGAAGTACTGATGGCCGCCCGAGCACTCGACGCGACCGAGGTCGTAAGGCAGAGACTCACGGGCCGCAAGCTCGACCCCAAGAGCGTTCTCTTCGAAGGTCTCCTGTTGCTTATGTTGCTGCTCTCGCTCGCGATCCTCATCACGTTGCTTGTGGATCTCGTAGGCGGGGGGATTGCCGTCCTTCGGGAGAGAGCCGGGGACTTCCTCGGCAGCGGCCTCTCCTCTCTTCCCGAGCGCGCCGGGGTGTCGCAGGGGATCATCGGATCTTTTTTGATGATGGCCTTCGTCGTCCTCATCGCATTTCCGCTGGGCATCGGGGCGGCCATCTATCTGGAGGAATACGGGCCGAATACCCGCGTGACGCGCTTCATCACCGTGAACATCAGGAATCTCGCCGGCGTGCCGTCTGTGGTCTACGGGCTGCTGGGCCTGGCGATATTTGTGGAGTTGCTGGCGGGGTTCAGCGGCGGTCGAAGCATCATCTCGGGAGGCCTCACGCTGGCGATTCTCGTTCTCCCGATAGTGATCATCACCGCGTCCGAAGCGTTGCGAGCGGTTCCGGCCAGCATCCGCGAGGCCGGATTCGGGGTCGGAGCCACGCGATGGGAGGTCGTCCGAAGCCATGTACTTCCCTCGGCCGCTCCGGGGATCCTGACGGGGTGCGTCCTGTCGATCTCACGCGCTCTGGGCGAGACCGCCCCTTTACTGCTCGTCGGCGCCACCACCGGATTCCTGGCATCCGGGGGCCTTTACGAACAGCTTTACAGTCCCTTCACGTCCCTTCCGACGGTGATCTTCGCCTGGGCGAAGGAACCCGATCCCGGGTTTCGCGAGCTGATGTCGGCGGCCATCCTCGTGCTCCTTCTGTTGATACTGGTTGCCAATTCGGCGGCGATCTTTCTGAGGAACCGTTATGAACAGAAATGGTGAGCTAATGCGAACCTCCACGCGCAGCCGATTGGAAAGCGAGGGCGAACGGTTCGTCGCTCCCCAGGTGATTGAAGGGAGATCTCCGGTTAACACCAAGGACCCCGTCTTTGACATAGCGGACCTGGATGTCTTCTACGGCAACTTCCAGGCCGTTCGAGGAGTGACGTTGCCGATCCCCACAAAGCGAATCACGGCGTTGATCGGCCCTTCCGGCTGCGGAAAGACGACCGTCCTACGCTGCTTCAACCGCATGAACGACTTGATCGAAACGGCTCGGGTCGAGGGGACGATCCTGTATCGCGGGGTAGACCTGTACGACTCGCGTGTTGATCCGGTCGAAGTGAGAAGACGTATAGGAATGGTGTTCCAAAAGCCAAATCCTTTCCCCAAGACGATCCACGACAACGTCGCCTTTGGACCAAAGATCGCCGGGTTCAAGGGCGACATGGCCGAGCTCGTCGAGCAGTCCCTGCAAAAAGCGGCCCTCTGGGACGAAGTCAAAGACCGACTCAAGGAATCCGCAATGTCGTTGTCGGGTGGCCAGCAGCAAAGACTCTGCATCGCCAGGTGCATCGCCGTCCAACCCGATGTCATTCTCATGGACGAACCCTGCTCTGCCCTCGACCCGATCGCTACGGGTCGCATCGAGGACTTGATGCAAGATCTGAAGGACGATTACACGATCGTGATCGTTACTCACAACATGCAGCAGGCGGCGCGCGTCTCCGACCTGACCGCGTTCTTTACCGCCGAGGTAAGAGAAGAGGGTGATCGGCGTACCGGAGTGCTCGTGGAGGTCGACCGAACGGAGCAGATCTTCACAAACCCCCGCGACGAGCGGACGGAGAACTACGTCACCGGTCGCTTCGGATAACACGGCTACGTTTCACACGCTCACGCCCCTTGCCCTAGGCTATACTGACCGTCAGTCATGAACCCTATCCAGGCAACCGTGCGCAAGAACAAGCCCTCCGAAGTGCGGCGAGCCGAGTTGCTGGCTGCCGCGGAGGGTCTGTTCGAACGTAAGGGTCTGCAGAACACGAGTGTGGCGGACATCACCGCGGCGGCTGGAGTCGCCAAGGGGACCTTCTATCTCTACTTCGAGTCGCGCGACCAGCTGCTGGCCGAGCTGAAAGTGCAGATGGTCAACGAGGTCTTCGAAAAAGTGGAGGAGCTGTACGGACGACTGGGGCGCGAGGACTGGTGGGAGCTCGTCGACCTGACCATCGACGCCATCGTGGGGCACATGCTGGATCGCAAGGATCTAATAGCGGTGTTCGCCGAGGAGTCCGAGTCAGAAGAGGTGCGCAAGACCTACGCGGCCTGCGACAAGCGGCTGAACGAGCTCGTCGCCGCCGGCATCCAAATGGGTGTGGACGCGGGGGTTTACAAAGTCAAGGACGCTTACATGACCGCGGCGCTCTTACATCACGCCATCGAAGGAACGGTTCTCGAGGCGATTCTCTACGAGCCGGATTTCGAGAAAGAACGCATTCTCACGGGCGTGAAAGAACTCGCTCGAAAAGTCCTCAGCTAGGGTTCGACGCACTTAGCTGCGAGCGAGCTCTGCTCCCGACCGCGCCCCCGTTATGGGCCCTCAGGGAACGAACTTGTAACCGAGTCCTCGGATCGTTACTAGGTGACGCGGATCGTGGGGGTTCTCCTCACACTTAGCGCGCAAACGTTTGATGTGCACGTCGAGCGTTCGCGAGTCACCGAAATACTCGGGACCCCATATTCGGTCGATGAGGGTTTCCCGACTCAGCACACGTCCGAGATTTTCCATGAGAAGTTCCAACAGCTCGAACTCCTTGCGCGGTAGGTGAACTGTTTCTC
>JALZEI010000032.1 GCA_030862115.1 Actinomycetota bacterium | reverse complement strand
GAATCGTCGACAGAAAGGAGAGAAAGTGAATCTGGCCGCTGCACCGCAGATCCTCGATCACCCGTGTTGCGACGTGATCAACGAACTTCCATGGGGGTTCTTCCTCCTGGTCCACATCGCTCTGTTTGCGGGCGGTGCTTACTTCGCCTTCCGATCGTTCGAGGGTGGACTCGGCGTGATGGGCTGGGGCTTTGCGCTCTTTGCTCTGGCGGAAATCAGCTACATGACCTACCACGTCAACATCACCCAGTTTTTGTTCGCCCACACGATCTCCGAGGTCCTAGACGGCGCAGCTTTCGTAGCTCTCTTCGTTGGAGCCGTTCAGCGTGTCGGGGTGAGCCGTTCGAGGTCCGTGGGTGCCCATGCCGAGGCGTCTTCGTGAAGCGCTGGGCGACGGTGGTCGCGATGCTGGCACTGCTCATGGGGGCCGCGTGCGCGTACGACGATGGCTCATCGGACGCGCCGTCTAACTCAGGAAGTGAAGCCGAAGCTCCTTTTGAGGTCAACGAGGAGCCCGTCGCCACAACCGAGGTTGATCTGCCCAAGAGCTACAAGTTCGACCCGGTCGCGATCTCCGTCGAAGCCGGCGAAGAGGTTACGTGGACCAACAACGATGATTTCCCGCACAACGTGCATCTCCTGGACGGGAGCGAGACGACCGAGGATCTTCCGGTCGGTGAGAGCGTCTCCTTGACGTTCGACGAACCAGGCGAGATCTACTACGAGTGCTCGATCCACCCGCAGCAGATGCAGGGAAAGATCGTCGTGAACTAGACCTCGCGCTCGCCGTGGGATGGAACCCCCCCCATCCCGCGGCCCGGGGTCATACATCCGGAAACCAATCAGGTGCGGCCCAACTACCACGAGGAGACGCGATGCACACCACGAGCGACCTGCGACGGCAGAAGTGCGTTATCTGCGATGAGGTCCTGCCGGAGGCGCGGATGCCGCTGGCGTGTTCAGATTGTGGTTGCGCGCTTCATCCTTCGTGTGCCGCTCGCATAGACAGAGGTCCCGGGTGGGGCAACCGCCAGATGTTCTGCGCCGATTGTGCTTCCAATCATCCTGCGACCACCTCAGCGCGGCGGACTAAATGACCAAGACGGACCGCTACGACGAACTGGCCAGGCAGCTGGCCGTCGATAGCATCCGCGCGTCGACCGCGGCGGGTTCCGGGCATCCCACCTCGTCTGTATCCGCGGCTCTAGTTCGGCCCCCGGCTGAACACGACGTCCGCGAAGTTGATGACACCTCGTCTGGTGCGGGAGAACTTCACGATTACTGCGCTGACGTCGGTCATGTCCACTCCGTCAAAGCGCTTGAGGGGAAAGCGCAGCTGATTGAGGATGACGTGACCGCTCCGTCTTCGGCCCTTAAGCGGGTACTCGAGTGCTTCATTGCCGATATCCGAGGCGATCACCTCTGCCCGGTTACCGGCTCCGTCGACTAATTCAACCGCAAGGTCTTGGAAATCGATTCCAAAGTTCAGGTCGTACCCCGGGTTAACCACCGTGCGGAACTGGAACGCATCGAAGCCCGTTACGTCTTGCCGGGTTTCCGGAAGGTTGAACCGGATGGAGCTGTTCCGATCGTCCCATCCGACCACGCCCTGACTTAGGCCGGGCCGGTGAATGTCCGCCCAGCCTCCCCGCCCGGGGATGCAGGGGAGGTTGGAGGTGCTCTTGCACCACTCGTACTTCGCAACGCGCGACGGCGTGACGGCAGTACCCTCATGGGTCGTAAAGAGGTCTCGCGGCCGCGTCATGCGGCCCAGATCCATGCGGTGTTCTGGCGTATCGGGGGCCAGGTAACTCATAAGCAACTCGGCCGGGGCGAGGAAGTCCCACGACCTGCCGCCGGTCCAATAGCCCTCGAGAACTTCCGTATCGGTGAGATATAGCCGGAAGAAGCTGACGATGTAGGCGCGGCCGACCTGTCGTTCCTGAATCGGCGTAAGTCGTTCCTCACACTCGGACCACCGGCCGTCGTCGGAACCACCGGGATACTTGCCGCGAGGCGTCCAAACGGTGTTGAAGAAGTTGTGGTTCGCCCCCATGACGGTGAGCGAGTGCTTCGGCGTCGGATCTCCGGGAACCTCGTAACGAGAGTCGTCGAAGAAATGAACCCCCTGCAGGTCGGACACGTCGCCATCGCAGTAAGGAAGGATGACGGCGAAACCGACCCGGTTGATCGTCACGCGGGTGAAGTCAACCGGAGCAAGGGCGAGGACGGCGTCGACGCCGAACGGGTCCGCCCGCTCATCGTCGACGATCTTGTGCCACACGACTCCTTCACCGCCTCGCGAGTGGCCCATCGTGCCGATGCGCGTGAGATCTATTTTTCCCACGAACGTGTTTCCGAAGGGGCCGCCGCCGATTGTGCTCCACCTGCGCCATAGCTCGAGGTGTCTATCGATCACCTCTCCGCGCTGCCGCATTCCTGTGTCGTCCAAGCGGCCCCCGGCGACGTTGATCCCGTTCGCACTGACGGAGACGACCACGAACCCGTAGGACGCAAGCCGGCTGCCGATGTAGTCGTAGCCACGGAAGTTGGGGAGTGGTCTCCATCCGTCCGGGCAGGGCCAGCGAAAGCTTGTCCTCTTCTCCTTGAAGCAAGTGGAATGGTTGCCGTGCATGAATACAACGAGTGGATAGGGACCATCGGGGAGACCGGTCGGGTAGTGAACGTTGGCGATGAGCTCGACCTTTCGGCCCAGCTCCGAAGGCTGAAAGACCTGCTCGCCGAGGTTGTACGTGGTCCGTGTGACCTCGTAAGGGCCTTCCGCCTGTGCGGCCCGTATCCGTTCTCCTCGCGATGGAAACGAGCCCTCCTCGACCCTCAGCTCGGAGACCTCTATACCGCCGTAGGTCACCTCGATAGGAGCGCTCAGGACGGCGGGACTCGTAGTAACGGTCACGAGCGAGCGCTGATCGGCCGCGGGCAGGCCAAAGCCGATCAACTCGTCGCCGGCCTCCACCTCGTAACGCAGAGCGCGCGGGGGGAAATCTCCTGAGATACGCACTCGCCATAGCTCTTGCGCCTGCGGGCCGGCCCCCGATAACTTCCCCAGATCCAGCGCCTCAACGGTCGCTTCTCCGGTCCGCCGCACGACCCTTCCCTTCGCTTGCAGTGCTTTCTCAAGGGTCCGGGCCGACAGACCGTCGGAGAAAGTCCTTCTCGCGCGCTCGCCGGCCGGAAGAGCCGAGTCCCCCATGCCGGCAACCGGGATCGTCAGAAGGGCGACGAGCAGAGTTACGGCAAAACGGCGGGGTTTGCGGGCGCGCATGAAGCCTCCTCGTGTGGACTACCGGATATGACGTCTGGACGAACCGATTGGTTCCCCCCGCGCGAGTACGAAGCCGGTCCCTCGTGGTGGTGAATCGCTGGACTGCAATTCGGCCTCGTCTCTCTCGATCGGCCCACTCTAGGCCCCGCGAGCTTCCTAGAGACGTAAAAGAAGAGAAATAGACTCGCCGCGATGGAGCGACTCGTGGTGATCGGTGGTGATGCCGCGGGAATGAGCGCGGCCTCGCAGGCCCGTCGCGGACGGTCGGCCGACGAGCTCGAGATAATCGCCTTTGAAAAAGGCAACTACACGTCCTACTCGGCTTGCGGCATCCCTTACTTCGTCGGCGGGGTCGTCGACGAGATAGACGAGCTCATCGTTCGACGTCCGGAGACCTTCAAGCACGATCTCGACATCGACGCCCGTCTTCGTCACGAGGTCGTGGACGTAGATATCGAGGGGCGGTCGGGGGTGGTGAGAGATCTGGACGGTGGCAGCGACGAGACCTTCTCGTTTGATCAGCTCATGGTTGCCACCGGAGCCGTTCCGATTAGACCCGACCTTCCCGAGGTCGACGCTAGAGGGATCTTCGGTGTTCAAACGCTGGACGACGGACTGGCCATCTTCAAGGATCTCGAGGATGCCCAACGTGCTCGGGCCGTGGTGATCGGCGGGGGATACATCGGCCTGGAGATGGCCGAGGCCTTCGCGCGCCGTGGGCTCGCTGTGACCTTGGTAGAGGCCGCCGCGCGGCCGATGTCGACGCTCGACGCGGATATGGGCGATTGGGTAACCGACGCCCTTCGCAGCTTGGACATCCAGGTTCTTTTAGAGGAGCCCGTGGTTGCCTTTGACGCCAGTGGGGGTCGCGTCGTCGGAGTTATCACGTCAGAGAGAACGCTCCCGACGGACATCGTTGTCTTGGGCATCGGCGTCCGTCCGAACGTAGAGCTGGTTAAGCGCGCGGGCCTGTCGATCGGCCCCTCGGGGGCCGTCGAGGTCGACCAGCGCATGAGCACCGGCGTCGAAGGAGTGTGGTCCGCCGGCGACTGCGCGGAGAAGTTCCACCGGGTGCTCCGGAAACCGACCACGATTGCGCTGGGCACCCACGCGAACAAAGAAGGACGCGTGGCCGGAACAAACATCGGCGGTGGATACGCGACCTTTCCGGGCGTCGTCGGCACGGCCGTCTCCAAGGTGTGTGATCTAGAGGTAGCTCGAACCGGCCTCAAAGAGACGGAGGCCGAAGAAGCCGGGTTCCAGGTGATCACGGTGGTGGTCGACTCCACAACGAGGGCCGGTTACTTCCCAGGAGCGGCTCCCATAAAGACCAAACTGATAGTCGAGGTTCCCTCCGGGCGGCTGCTCGGCGCGCAGATCGTCGGGAAGGAGGGTGCCGCAAAACGTATTGATGTCCTGGCAACCGCGCTTTGGAACGAGATGAAGGTTGATGAGTTGATGAACCTCGACCTGTCCTACGCGCCCCCGTTCGGTCCCGTGTGGGATCCCGTCCTGATTACGGCGCGAAAGGCCTGGCAGCGGGTGGAGAACGCCCGCCTCACCGCCCCGAGTAAGTAATTGAGTCGGATTATCGGCCGTCATCACGCACTCGGCGGCTTGGTGAGCTAAACGACCACCGCGATGACGTAGCCGACGATCAACAACAGCCCGGTGAAGAGATGAAGTTGAATATTCTTTCCCATGGTGGCCATTAGCTCGTAAGGACTTTCGTAGTGGGCCTGCAAGCCCTTGTAAACGCTCCATGCCAGCGGCGCGGCGAGCAGGGCCAAAAGGGTCCAGATCGGCATGATGTCCGTTACGGCTCCGACGAGGATCAGAGCGAACGCCGCGGCTGCCGACAAGCCGTATCCGGCGATGATGTTCTTTTTACTGGAGCGCACGACGATCGTCTTCTTGCCCACGGCGGCGTCCGAAGGGGCGTCCGGGATCTGGTTCACGTACAACACCAACATGATGAGGAGGGCAACCGGAAGCGAGGCGTAAAAAGCTTCCCAGGAGAAACGCTCGGCTACCGTGAAGTAAGCGCCCAGGACCATGATCGGGCCGAAGCCCAACGCCACACAGATCTCACCTAAGCCTCGGTGAACGAGCCGCAATGGGGGGGCCGTATAGAAAACAGATAGGAAGATGCCGGCCGCGCCTATCCACAAGAGCTCGAGCCCGCGCGTAAATGCGAGATAGAGACCGATTGCGATCGCGGTCAAATAGAGACCGATGGCGACCCGTTTCATGGTGGCGAGACTCACCAATCCGTACTGGATCATCCGTGATCCACCGCTGAACATCGTGGGGTTCACATTGGCGTAGTCGGCACCGCTCGTCGCATCGAATACGTCGTTCGCAACGTTGAGACCAAGGTGAACTGCCGATGCCCCGAGCAGGGCGAGCATAGTCAGCCACCAGTTGGAGAACCCATGGGCGCGAGCTACCAGAGCGCCGAGAAACACCGGAACGAAGGTGGCGGTCAAAAACGGAACGCGCGTGGCAAGGAAGATCAACCATCCCCGCGACAGCTTCGGCTTAACGGCCTCCCCGCGCTCCCTGCTGAGCTTTGCCATGTACCGGTGCGCCGTTGGCACGCTGCGCTCGCAGAGTTCGAAAAACGACATGCGATTTTCGTCCCAGCCGTGGGTGCGCACCGGTTTTACCTCGAGAGTTCCGTTGGAGGCATCGACCGTGCCCCAGATGCTTACGTATCGGCGTTGGTCGTATCCGACGCCTTCACGAGGCCGGACGTGACTAAATGTGACGTTGACCTCTGTACCGTCGCTCGGTGTGTTCTCCAGTGGGGGCCGATTGAGGCGAATTACTTTCTTATCGGCATCAAGTGAGAACTCGGATGCCATGTTCACCGGATATCCGTCTTGACCTACAAACGCCAAGACGGCGTGGTTGTAATCGGTGACGTCTTCGAAGAGGTGATCGGCGCGTACGGTGGAGCGTGCCACTAGACCGCAGCCCCCTCGATCTCGAATACCTGGGGCTCCTGGTCGGTTCTTCCTCCCGGCCACAAATATACGCGCCTCGGAACGATCTCGATCATCGCTCGCTCCCAGAACAAAGGCATCGCGAAACGCTTCTTAACGAGGTCCTTGATGATCGGTTCCTTGTCCGTCCATAGCGGGAGGATTCTCTCCCACCCCGAATGAAGGTCGTCCTCCACGATCCGAGCATCGCCCTGGATGGTCGTGCGACTGAACTCTTCGACCGGCGTGGCGGTCTGGTCGGTGATGGTCACCGAGACCCTCGGGTTTGCCTTTATGTGTTCGAGTTTCTTTGAAAACAGGACGCTTGACGTCATATAGATACGCTCGCCGTCGTAGAGCGGTATTAGTGGATAGGTAACGGGGGAGCCCTTCTCGTCGATCACCGTCAATTCGGCAACCAGGGCGGCTCGGAGCAGCTCTTCGACCGGTTCAGGCACAGAGCCCATAAGTTAAGGATAGAGCCCGCGTTCGTCTACGAACCTGAAAGTGAAAGTGTGATTGCAGAGGAAGAGACCATTAAAGGGTTGACGGAGCTTGCCGTCGAAATCGCCGAGGAGGCGGGCAGCCTCCTACTCGAGCGCTTCGGAACCCGGGCGACAAACGTGTCGACCAAGGACACGCCCACAGACCCCGTGAGCGATGCCGACCGGGATGCTCAGGAATTGATCCTGTCCCTTATAAGAAGGGCCCGCCCGAATGACGGAGTCATCTCGGAAGAGGGTGACCCTCGGCGCACCGACTCGGGCGTGACCTGGATCGTCGATCCGCTCGATGGGACCGTGAACTTCCTTTACGGCATTCCGGAGTGGGGCGTGTCGATCGCGGTGTACGACGAGCAGGGGCCCGTGGCGGGCGTTGTCTGTAACCCATGTCGCGGGGAGACCTTCATGGCAGGCAGGGGGGCCGGCGCCTCGTTGAACGGCAGCCCGATACGTGTCTCGGATAAAAGCGAGCTGGCCGTAGCGCTCATAGGCACCGGGTTTTCTTACGATGCGGACGCTCGGAGCGAGCAGGCGCGGAGACTCGTCGGTCTTCTTCCCCGAGTTCGTGACATCAGGCGTTGCGGCTCGGCCGCGCTCGACCTGGCGGCCGTCGCTTGCGGACGACTCGATGGATTCTTCGAAGCTCCGATGAAGCTGTGGGACCGGGCCGCCGGTGAGTTGCTGATAAAAGAAGCAGGTGGAGTCATCGAGCCGCTCACACCTCCCTTCGGACAAGACACGGGTGTGATCGCATCCGGCCCTGCTTTACACGCGGCACTAATGAAAGAGGTTCTTAGGGAGAGGGAGTAGCCATGGATATCGTGCACCCTGCAATCGAGCGCTACCTGAGCAATTTGGCGACGGGCGACGACGAACCAGTTCTTCTCGAGATGGAGGCCCTCGCCAAGGAGAAAGGCTTTCCGATCATCGGCCGGCTCTGCGGAAGATCTCTCGAAGTCATGGCCCGCGCTGTCAACGCAAAGCGGATCTTCGAGTTGGGCTCAGGTTACGGGTACTCCGCTTATTGGTTCGTAAAGGCGGCGGGTCTCGACGCCGAAATCCACCTCACCGATGGGGACCCTGAAAACGAACGCCTGGCAAAAGACTTCCTTACGAGGGCCGGCCTGATCGACCCCATTCGCTATCACGTGGGCGACGCGCTCGAGTCGTTCGATTCGGTCGAAGGGGAGTTCGATGTTGTCTACTGCGATATCGACAAGCCCGGCTATCCCGACGCGTGGCGCAAGAGCAGGGACCGCGTACGGGTGAGTGGCCTCTTTATGTGCGACAACATGTTGTGGGATGGCCGCGTTACGGGTGAAGTCGAGAATGACAACACGCGGCGAGATGATTGGACGAACCCCATCGTCGAGACGAACCGCATGATCGTCGACGATCCCGACTATCGCTCCTTTATCAATCCCACCCGCGACGGAGTAGTGGTAGCCATCCGCACCCGCTAACAGCCCCCACGCCGCCGAGTGGTGGTTCCTGCCGGTTATTTCTGCAAAATGCACCACTCGGCGCATCTAGACTTTTCCTTGTGTACAAGCGCAGCGTGCACGCGCTCGAATCTGGCCGCACGCACAAGGGGAACAAGCCAAGCCCGCTGCTGGTTAGGGCCGAATAGACCCAAAACCATGCTTTGCATCGACTGACTACAGGAGGACGCTCTGCCCCCGCCACACCGATTGGTTCCGCCCGACGAGCCCGACCGGAAGGCTAAGCCGGGAACGTTCCGGCGCATCGTCGCGACCTTCCGTCCCTATAAGGGAAAGGTCGGGTTCGTTGCGTTCCTTATCTTGGTCATCGCCGGCCTAGGTCTTATCAACCCTCTTCTGATCAAGGTTGTGTTCGACGGCATCCTGGGTGACTGGAACGAGTCCGAGCGCTACCGAATGCTCTTCATCGTCGTCGGGGTAATGGTCGCCACTCCGATCGTGACCGGTGCTCTTGGTCTATGGCAGACCTACATGAACAACATCGTCGGTCAGAGCGTCATGCAGGACCTGCGCAACTCGCTTTATGCACACCTTCAACACATGTCGCTCAAGTTCTTCACGTCGACCAGGACCGGTGAGATCCAGTCTCGTCTCTCGAACGACGTAAACGGGGTGCAGGCAGTGTTGACGGATACGGCCTCCAGCATCCTTGCCAATATCACCACGGTCATCTCGACCGTTGCCGTGATGTTCTACCTGAGCTGGCAACTCACGCTCTTGTCGCTGGGGATTCTGCCATTCTTCTTGATCCTGAGTCGCAAGGTCGGAAAGGTGAGGCGCGAGGTCTCCGGCCAAACGCAGGAATCGCTTGCGGACCTCACCGCCCACATGCAGGAGACGTTGTCGGTGTCCGGCATCCTTCTGTCGAAGGCGTTTGGCCGTCAGGGATACGAGATCGACAAGTTCCGCGCCGAGAACAGGCGTCTGTCCCAGCTCGAGATCAAGCGCACTATGGTGGGCCGGGGATTCTTCGCTCTCGTCGGTGTGTTCTTTTCGATAACGCCGGCGTTCGTCTATCTCGTGGCGGGCCTTCTGTACTTCAGCGGAGACGCGAGCGTAGACATCATCGGAACGATCGTGGCGTTTACTACTTTGCAGAGCAGGCTCTTTTTCCCGATGGGTCAACTGTTGAACGTGCAGGTCGAAATCCAGTCGGCGTTGGCGCTGTTCGACCGCATCTTTGAATATCTAGATCTCGAACGCGACATCGTCGACAGAGATGGAGCCCTCGAGCTGAACCCAAACGTCGTGCGCGGCCACCTTCGCTTCAACGATGTTTGGTTCCAGTACGACCGTCCGATCAAGTCCGAAGGTGAGGAAGCGCGCCTGTGGACGATCGCCGGTGTCGATATCACCATCTCTCCCGGCGAGCTGGTGGCTCTGGTCGGACCCTCGGGGGCCGGCAAGACCACGCTCACCTACCTCATGCCCCGCCTGTATGACGTGTCGAGAGGAAGCGTCGAGATAGACGGCCTCGACGTGCGCGATATCCGCTTGGAATCGCTTGGCGAGATCGTCGGAATGGTTACCCAGGAGACCTACCTATTCAACGCGTCGGTCCGAGACAACCTTCGTTACGGCAATCCGGACGCGACGGACGGTGAAATCGAAGCCGCCGCGCGCGCCGCCCACATCTGGGAGCGAATCGAAGAGTTTCCCGGTGGTCTAGACACGGTGGTCGGTGAGCGTGGTTACAAGATGTCTGGGGGAGAGAAGCAGCGGCTGGCGATCGCCCGTGTGATCTTGAAGGATCCAAGGATTCTCATCCTCGACGAGGCCACGAGCGCTCTCGACACGCACTCGGAGCGTCTGGTGCAGCAGGCCTTGGAGCCCTTGACGAAGGGGCGCACCACCCTCGCGATCGCTCACCGACTCTCGACGATCCTCGCGGCGGACACGATCCTTTACCTCGATCGGGGCAGGGTCATCGAACGGGGAACGCATTCAGAGCTTCTTGGAAAAGACGGGGCCTACGCGTCTCTGTATCACGAGCAGTTCTCCGACGGCCGAGTCGAGACCAGGTGCGAGGATGGCCTCGTTCTTGCCAGTGGTGAGGTCGTTCAGGGACAGGAGGCAGTGTGAATCCGTCGGGAAAGGTCGCCATGGTCACCGGAGGCGCATCGGGTCTCGGTCTGGCCGCGACCGAAGAGCTGTTGGATGCGGGCGCCTCGGTCCTCGTCGTGGACCTGACTTCCTCCAACGGCGAAACGGTTGCAAAGGAGCTGGGTGACAAGGTCGTGTTCGCTCCGGCCGATGTCACCTCCGAGAGTGAAGTAAAAGCTGCCGTCGAAACAGCGACCGACAGTTTCGGAGGTCTTCATATCCTCGTGAACTGTGCCGGCGTGGGTTTCCCGGGCCGGGTCTTAACGCGCGACGGCGATCCCACCGATCTCGACCGCTTCGAGTTCGTCGTGCGCGTCAATTTGATCGGCACGTTCAACGTGATCCGGTTGGCGGCGGCAGTCATCGCCGCCCAGGAGGCCGACGGCGAGGAGCGCGGTGTGATCGTTAATACCGCCAGCATCGCCGCCTTCGATGGCCAGATCGGCCAGGCCGCGTACTCCGCTTCTAAGGGGGGGATCGTGGGACTGACTCTGCCGATTGCAAGAGACCTCTCGTCCAGGTTGATCCGATGTGTGTCGATTGCACCGGGCACCTTCGACACGCCCATGTTGGCGGGCTTGCCTCAGGAGGCGCGCGCCAAACTGGCCGAGTCGATCCCGCACCCGCACAGGTTGGGCCGATCCGAGGAGTTCGGCAAGCTCGTGCGTCACATCGTCGAGAACCCCATGCTTAACGGGGAGACCATTCGCCTGGACGGCGCCCTGAGAATGCCCCCCCGCTAACTTGTGAGCGACAGAGACATTCGAAGTGCCGCGCTCGCCGGCTTGACGAGCTTTGCGTTGATCATCCTCGCTACGTTCGTGGCGCCACCTCTATGGGACGCTCCCACAACCACGGCGACGGCCAATGAGGTGGCTGAGTTTGGTTTTCCACACCGAGGTCGGATTCTGATGTCGTTCTTCATTTACTCGATCGCGATGGGATTCTTCCTTTGGTTCGGCGCAGGTCTCTGGGCGTGGTTTCGTCGATGGGAGGCGGAACCGAGTCCGATGCCGGCAGTGTTCGCTATCGGTGTAGTTGTGGCGGCAACACATATTTTGGCCGCCTTCGCGCCGGGCGCGCTGAGCGTTTACAGACCGCCGGCTGCCGCGACGGCCGGATTGTTGTTCGACTTGACTTTCGCGATCCTCGCCTTGTCGGGGATTCCCACGGCCGTGTTTCTCGCTGCCTACGCCACTTTGGTTCTGCGGGGCGCGCCGTTGCCAAAGTGGACTGCATGGCTCGCGATCGTGGGGGTCGTGGCGCATGTAGTCATTGCAGGATCCTTCTTTCCGCGAAGTGGGTTCTTCTCTTTGGAGGGAGGCGTCATCGTTTGGGTGCCCGCAACCTTGTTCGCCTGGATTCTCGCAGCGAGTGTGGCGCTTCTCAGGGCTCCCTCGCCGAGGACGTAGTTCGCGGAGGCTATAAGAGTCTCAATTCGGTCGCGGCCGAACGGTGAATGCCGAGTGCGGACTCTCGTCCATGATGGGCGGGGCGACCGGAAATCGTGTGATGATTTAGAAATGACCGAGTGGTTGTACGGCCCCGAGTCCATGACCTGGAAGATCAACCGCGAGTCGGTCTTGTTGTTGGGGGGCCGAGCCGCTTTGTTGATGCAGCTCGCGCATCCGCTGGTCGCGGCCGGGGTCGCCGATCATTCGGATTTTCAGTCGGATCCCGTAAAGCGATTCCGGCGCACGCTGGACGTGACCTATCGCGTCGTTTTCGGCGACATCGAAACCGCGCAACAGGCTGCGGCCGGGATCAGAAAAGGTCACGAGCGAGTCAAGGGGATCGCACCGGATGGTCGTCCATATGCAGCCGACGATCCACAGCTGCTGCTTTGGGTTCACTCGACATTGATCGACGCCGCGGTGAGCGTGTTCGAGGCGGCGGTCGCGCGGCTTTCTCTGGAGGACTCAGCCCGTTACTACGCGGAAACCAAAGTGTTTGCGGAGCTGATGGGCATTCCTCGGCAATATGTCCCCGCCACGCTAGAGGACATGAGGGCCGGCATGGCGGCAAGGATCGCGGGCGGCGAGGTTGAGGTCGGCGACCAGGCACGAGAGCTGGCCGGCCCCATTCTCCGTCCTCTCAAGCTGATCCCGAGCGTCCTTGCAACGCGAACGGCCCTCATCACCTCGGCACTTCTTCCGCCGGCGATCCGGGAGGGATACGGCCTGCGGCTCGGCCGTGCCGACAAAGCGGTGATCGCGGTTGGTCAAAGGGCATCGAGGGCGGTACTGCCGCGCATGCCGCAGGCGATCCGAAGCTTCCCGGCCGCCCGGCTTGCGGCCAGAGTCATGTCTTTATCCAGTCCCTCATAAAAGGAACCCGCCGGGGCGGGTCATCGAGTGTCTTGATCGTTTAGGTGCGGGGAACCTCGGCTCCCACGACCTCGGCCGCTACCGCCTCTGCCCCGTGGGCCACCTCCCCGGTCCCCCCCGGTGGCTGGATCTCCTTGTCGAGCTCCCGCCACTCCTTTTCGGCCCATCTCAGCTTCTCGACGGCCGACGCCAGGTCGAGGAAGTGGACGGGCACGATCGACGCTCTCGGTCTCAGATAGGCGTCCCCGATGAGCGCATCGAGCTCCCGGCGCGCCTCGATAAGGCGGGCGTGGATCTGCTGCAGCTTTTCGGCCTGCTTGGTGCTGTAGACAGACCCTTGTTCCGGTTTCAGAAGGCGCGTTCCCCCCTCGTGATGGGCGCAGGGATTCTCCGACGGGATACTCGTTGAGGGTACAGCCTGAAGGCACGAAGGCACAAGCGAGCCCCCTCCCGTCGAGTGCTGAAAAATCACGCGCTGTGCGCCAAATTTTCAGCAGTCGAGGTGGGTGGGGAGGCTTATCCTGCTCGGTCATGCTCGACGAATCGGTAATCAAGCAAGTCCTGGCTGAGGCCGCGGGGAGGGGCGGCGACCTCGCCGAGATCTATGTCGACGATCGTCGTTCGATCTCCCTGCGCCTCGACGACGGGCGTCTCGAAGATGTGTCGTCGGGGGCGGACGCGGGAGCCGGAGTGCGCGTTATAGCCGGAGATCGGTCCGGCTACGCGCACACAAACGTCTTTACCACCGAATCGTTGCGGGACGCGGCGCGGGCGGCACGAGCTGGTTTGAGCGAGGGTCCGGCCCAGGTTCAGGATCTTCGGGCGGTCACCCCGGGGACCGCTAATCCGGTAGGCCGCGCCCCGGAGGAGGTTCCCTCGGACGAAAAGGTCGACGCGCTGCGGGAGGCCGAGTCCGCGGCTCGTGCCGAGGGCGACGCGGTACGACAGGTAAGCGTCTCCTATGCCGAGGTGCGACAGAAGGTGCTGATCGCATCGACCGACGGCATGATCGCCACCGACGATCGAACGCGAGTCCGCTTTGCAGTCCAGGTCGTCGCCGCCCGAGACGGCGAGATCGCAACCGGGTTCGAGGCCCCCGGGCATTCGGGAGGCTTTGAGTTGCTCGAGCGCCGTCGCCCGGCCGAGCTCGGCACGAGCGCGGCGCGCAAGGCCGTGAAGATGCTCGACGCCCGACCGGCCCCCGCCGGCGAGTTTCCCGTCGTCCTCGCGCCGGGCACCGGAGGGGTCTTGATTCACGAGGCCTGTGGTCATGGTCTCGAGGCCGACACTCTCGTTAAAAACGCCAGCGTTTACGCAAACAGACAAGGTGAGCGTTTCGGATCGGAGAAAGTCACAATCGTCGACGATGGCTCAGATGCCGGCGCGTGGGGATCGTACGGAGTAGACGATGAGGGGACTCCCTCACAGCGAACGGTCTTGTTCGACAAGGGTGTCCTCGTCGGGCATCTGAGCGACCTGCGCTCGTCCAAGAAGATCGGGGCGGCCCCCACCGGAAACGGCCGCCGGCAGTCCTACGCGCATCTCCCGATTGTGCGGATGAGCAACACCTATCTCTTGCCGGGCGAGGACGACGCCGACGAGATCATCAAATCGGTATCGCGAGGCGTTTACGCGGCGACCTTCGCGGGAGGCGAGGTCAAGCCGGTTACGGGGAACTTCGTCTTCGGCATGTCCGAGGCCTACATGATCGAGAACGGAGAGCTCGCCTATCCGATCAAGGGTGCGAACCTCATCGGCAACGGCCCCCACGTGCTCGGGGTGATCGACGCGGTGGCCGCCGACTTCGACCGAAAAGAAGGCGTGTGTGGCAAGGACGGGCAACACGCGCCGGTTACCAACGGGATGTCTACCGTGTTGCTCGGCAAGATGACCGTCGGTGGGACCGAGGCCTGATGGATCTCCTTGATTTGGCGACACGTCTGGCCGGCGAGGCCCAGGGCAACGAGGATGTCGAGGCATTTCTCGTGCACGAACGAAGCTTCGAGGTCAAGACCTACGACGACGACGTCGAGTCGCTCGCGTCGGCCGAGCCGCGGGGAGCCGGGGTACGCGTCGTGAAGGGGGGCCGCGCCGGTTTCGCTTACACGACGGATCTGACCGAAGACGGTCTTCGTTCGGTCGTGGACATGGCTCGCACCAACGCGGACTTCACGAGCGAGGACGAAGCGGTCGCCCTTGCAAGTGTGTGGGACTCGACGCCCGCCGACGTCGCCGGTCTTATCGATCCGGTGCAGGAGTCAGTCTCCGCCGAAGACAAAGTCGCGTTTGCGCTCGAGCTCGAGCGCGCCACGAAGGCTCTGGACGAGCGCGTGACCGCCGTGGAGGAAGCCGCTTATTCGGATTCCGATACGGAGGTCGCCATCGCGACCTCTACCGGCGTGAGCGGCCGCTATCGACGAACCGACGCGTGGTGTTACTCGATCGCTATCGCCGACGACGGCAACGGCGAACGAGAGATGGGTTTTGACTTCGGGCTGGCGCGCGGCCTCGGCTCGCTCGATGCGGAGGAGGTCGCCAGGAGCTCGGTGCAGCGGGCGGTACAGGTTCTGGGGGCCGAGAAAATCCCATCGGAGCGAATGGCCGTCGTCTTCGATCCCTACGTGTCCGGTCAGTTCCTGGGAGTGATCAGCCAGGCTCTGACCGCCGAGGCTGCGCAAAAAGGCCGTTCGCTCTTTGCCGGCAAGGTCGGCGAACAAGTCGCCGCCCCGAACCTCACTCTCGTGGACGACGGTCGCCTCGACGGCGGTCCGTCGTCGGCTCCGTGGGACGACGAGGGCGTTCCAACCGGTCGGACCGAGGTAATAACCGGTGGGGTTCTGAGATCTTTTCTGTACGACACCAAAACCGCCCGCCGCGAGCGCCGCACTTCGACCGGCAACGCCTCGCGCGCCGGGTTCAAGTCGGTCCCCCGCCCGGCCCCTACCAACCTTGCCTTCGAGCCGACAGGCGAAACCCCCGAGGAGATCCTGAAACGAGCGGGCCGCGCTCTTCTCGTCAAGGAGTTCCACGGAGTTCACTCCGGCGCCAACGCGGTGTCGGGCGATTTCTCGGTGGGGACGACCGGTGTTTTGTTGGCCAACGGCACCGCCGGGCGGCCGGTCAAAGAGGTGACGATCGCGGCGCCGATGATGGACATCCTGAAGGGGATTACGGCCGTCGGCGCCGATCGCCGCTGGCTACCTTTCGGCGGTGCCTTCGGAGGAGCGACGACGCTCGTTTCCGAAATGACGGTCGCCGGCGCCTAACGCTCTTGTTTGCGCAAGGACTCCGTCCTTGCGAGCCCTCTCCGAACAGCCCTGAAGGGCCCTTCGTCGAGCGCGTGGGGGGCCGCTCGCAAGCTTCGCTATCCCCACACCCCCCTTTGTTCTGGTGTGGGTGCTCACAGGATGGCGTAGAAGATCAGGCCGGCGACCACGCAGTAGGCCGCGAAAGGGTAGAGCGTCCGGCTTCGTAGATAGCGAATGAGCCCCCATATCGCCGCGTAGGACGTCACCAGCGACGCGATGAAACCGACGATCGCGGGGGCCGTACCTAACGACGTGCCGGCCATGTCCGGTATCTCAACCAGCGAGGCGCCGAGGAGCGCGGGGATCGCCAGTAGGAAGGCGAAGCGGGCGGACTCGCTTCGATCGACGGCGAACGCAAGACCGGCGCCGATCGTCGCTCCCGAACGAGATATCCCCGGAAGAATCGAGATCGCTTGGGCACCTCCGATGATCCCGGCGTCGCCAAAGTTGAGATCCTCCATCTTCCGAAGAGAACGGCCGTCCCGTCGGCGCGCGGCGGAATGCCGAGAGGCGACTTGTTCTGCCGTAACGAGAATTACCGCGGTGATCACGAGCTGAAGAGCCGCGGACCGGGCGTCCTCGAACGACTCTTCGAAGAAATCTGCAAACAGCACGCCGGCCACGACCGCCGGAACCGTCCCGATGGCGAGAAGAAAGACGAGCCGCCTCGACGACCGATCACCGCCGAGAAAGCCCCGGGTCAGCGTCACGAGGTCCTTGCGGAAATAGGCGAGGAGCGCCACGAGCGAGGCGGCGTGGAGCAGAACGTCGAAGGCCAGCCCGGGCTGCGACCACCCGAAGAGGTCCGGCACGATGACCAAATGGCCGGAGGAGGAGATCGGGATGAACTCGGTTAGGCCCTGAACGGCCCCCAGAACTGCTGCCTCTAGGACTGACACGGTGCCGCAGCATATGACGCAGGAATGGGGCAGGAATGGGCTTGCTCAGGTCGAATCCATTACGCGGCGGGGGCTCCGCCCTGACCACTGCACCCGGGAGGTAAGCATGAAGATCTCCAAGAGGCTCATGGCCGTTTCTATGGCGCTGCCGCTGGCCGTCGTCGGTTCCGCGTCCGCGGAGGACTTCTCGCCGACCGGCAGCTTCTCGCTCGATCCGGCGAAGGTCAAAGCCAACCCGTCGGTGCGAATCCAGCTGGCGCAGGACAGCGGCGAGGAGGAACTCGACCACGTCACGCTAGTCGTCCCCGCCGGGTTCAAGCTCCCGACCGACGCCAAGATCGAAAACGGCGACATTCTGGGTACGGCCGACCTGGCCATCGATGTCGGTCCTCGCTGCGCTGGGGGTGGCCCCCTGAGCGCGCCGGCGAGCTTCCCCGACCGCAACATCATCGAAAGGGATCGCACCGACGAGCAGGCGGACGAGGGAGTGAAGGCGGTGTGGATCGTCGACCTAGAGCCGGTCACGCGCATCACGCTCGAGATGAAGGGCAGCCCGCGCAAGGGGTACACGCTCTCAGGCAACATCCCCGCGAACCAATTCACCTGTCCGCCTCTTACCTTCGACGGCACGATCAGCGCTAAGTCGGATGGAGGCGTTCCGATCTTCAAGAACCCCGGCAAGCCGGGCAAGTACACGTTCAAGGCGATCTTCAAGAGTCAGGAGTCGTCGGCCACGCACACGATCACTTCAAAGATCAAGATCTCCCGCTAGCGGAACTCTCTCCCTCCGCTGGCTCCAAGGGAGGCGGACACAAGGCGGCCTCGGTTTACCGGGGCCGCCTTGTTTTTATCGCCGAATGCTCCATTGGTTGCGGTATGCGCAACCAGCAGAGCATTCGGCGTGGCGATGTCCGGTTAGACCTCTAGGCGGGCGCCGGTCAGGGCGGTCGCGCAGGGGCACGAGCGTTCGGTCGGTATCGCCGGGGCGACCGCGAACAACAGCGTTCGAAGCTTGTCGTTGTTCTCGGTGAACACGCGCACCACTTCTTCGTGGGTGACGGCCGCGTCGCCCTCGACGATGCCGACGTCGTAGTCGGTTATCAGCGACACGTTCGCGTAACAGATCTCCAGCTCCCGGGCGAGATAGGCCTCGGGGTACTGCGTCATGTTGATGACCTCCCACCCCGCGTCCTGGAACCACTTCGATTCGGCGCGCGTCGAGAAGCGGGGACCGGGCACCGCAACGACGGTTCCGCGTTCATGAACGGAGATGCCGTTGTCCCGTGCGGCCTTGATCGTGATCTCACGAAGCTCGGGGCAATAGGGGTCGGCGAAGGACACATGCGTCGTAACGGGGCCCTCATAAAAGGTGTCTATCCGGCCCCCCTTCGTGTGGTCGACCAGCTGGTCGCAGATCACGAACTCGCCGGGCCTCACCTCTTTTTTCAGGGAACCCGCCGCGCAGGGACCGATGATCCTCGTCACCCCGAGCTCCTTTAGAGCCCAGACGTTGGCCCGGTAGTTGATCTTGTGGGGCGGGAACTGGTGCTTAATGCCGTGGCGAGGCAGAAAAGCGACCGAGCGTCCCTCGATGGTCCCTACGGAGATCGGAGCGGACGGAGAGCCGTACGGGGTCTCGACCTCCACCTCCTCCACGTCGGCGAGAAAGGAGTAGAAACCGGAACCCCCAAAGATCCCGACCTCGGCGGTTGCCTCCGTCACTTGGCGGATTTCTTCGATTTAGCCGGTTTTGTCTCTTTGGACTCGCTCTTGGTCTCTTTTTTAGAGTCGGACTTCTTTTCGGATGTGTCGCCGTCCGAGGCTTTCGCGCCCGACTTGGACGTTTTCTTGCGGTCGGTCGAATAGAAGCCGGACCCCTTGAAGACGATGCCTACGGGCGAATACATCTTGCGCAGACGTCCGCCGCATTGGAGACATTCCTCGAGAGGAGGGTCGTCAAAGCCCTGCTTCGCCTCGGTTCGCTCACCACACGCCGTACAGGCGTACTCGTAGGTCGGCATGGACGAATCTTCTCATGGGGGTGGGGACCGGACGCTTCCCGATCTGTTCTCTTCTCTAGGTTCACCTTTTGGAGCCACTTCTCGTCTAAAGTGTGTCCAATCCCCTAAAAGACAACAAAGGGGCACCCCTTCATGTCACTGCGACGCAAACTCACTCTCTTCTTCGTCCTGATCGTGATGCTGCCGCTCACGGTCGCGGCGATCGTGGTGCAGCAGGTCGTCGTGGGTCAGGTTCGAGACCGCGGAGAGGTCGCCCTTCAGCCCGCTTTGAATTCTGCCCTTGCCGCCTATAACGGCCGCGCCCCCTACATCGACGGGTTGGCGGAGCGAGCCCTGGGGGATCGCAGAGCTCTCGGGCGCGCCCTGGTGGACGGAGGGGACAAGCTTCGTTCCTACCTCCGCAGCCATATCGGCTCACGCTTCGGAATCGACTTTTTGCTAATTCAGAACGAAAAGGGGCGCATCGTCGCGTACCAATCGACCGAACCCCACTTCGCGCGAGGATTTGATGCGCCCTCGCCGATGGATATCGCCCGTTTCTCGGAGGGGACGCAACGCGCCGGGGGAGCCGGTTTCGTGGCATCCAGTCCGTTGAACGTGACGGTACGGGGCCGGGACGCGGCGTTCCAGGTTATTGGTGGTTTCTGGGTCGATTCCGATCTCCTGTTCTCCTCGGACCAAGACGAACTCGAGCTCTCGATCGTTTCGGATCAAGAGGTCATCGCGTCCACTGAAAAGGACCCGGCACCGCCCCCGGCGGGAATCGGTTCGTCCACCGATCGCTCGAGTGAGGTTCACATACTCGGTGCTGAATCGGCTCGCGCTCAGCGACTTCCGTTCGGGGACATGGCCGTCGTGGTTTCGACCCCCACCGACCCCATCGCGGACCTAGCGCGCGACGTGTTGCTATCCGAACTTGCGCTACTGGCTCTTGCGTTGCTGATCACCGGTTTACTCGCCTATTGGCTGGCGCGGCTGATTACCCGTCCGCTCGATGAGCTCTCGCTCGGTGCGAACGCAATAGCGGAGGGCCGATTCGATCACCAGATCCCCGTCCGTTCACGAGATGAGGTGGGCCGGCTGGCGGAGGCGTTCAACGACATGACGGGGAGGCTCAAGGACACCATCACGGAACTCTCGACGTCGCGTGATCAGTTGCAGCGAGCCGTGCGCCGTGTGGGGGAGACGCTTCGGTCGACGCACGACATGCGCCACATCCTTGAGTCGATCGTCAACACCGCTACCGATGCCGTGGACGCCCCCATCGGCATCCTCTGGACATTCACCTCAACGCGGGACGAGCTTTATCCGGTGCTTGCAACCGGAACCGAGACCGACACTCTGCAACGCGTTTCGGTCGGCAGCGGCATTGTGGGATTGGTCGCCGAGCGCGGCACGCCCATCATCATCGCCCCCGACAAGAACGCGCCTCGTCCGGCGGCCTCCGAGCCCAGTTTTCCGGTTTCCCTTGTCGTTCCGTTCTACAGCGAGGAGCGCATCACCGGTGTGATCGCGTTGCACCGCGGCGAGAACCGACCCTTTACGCAGGAGGATTACGAAACGGTTCTGTTCCTTGCCGAACAGGGTGGCGTCGCAGTGGAGAACGTACTGCTGCACGACGAGGCTCGGCGCCTATCGATCACCGACGGTCTTACCAGTGTGTGGAACCGACGCTACTTTCAGATGCAGTTCCGTCAGGTGCTTGCTACGAGCACGAGGTTCAAGCGTTCTTTCAGCGTGCTCATGCTCGACCTGGACAACTTCAAGGTGGTCAACGACACGCATGGACACCAACGCGGTGATGCGATCTTGATCGAGTTTGCACAACGAGTCAGTCGCATTCTTCGTGAGGTCGACACATTCGCTCGTTACGGCGGCGAGGAGTTCATCTGCTTGCTGTCGGAGACCGATATGTACGGCGCGCTCACCACGGCCGAGAAGATCGCAGAGGTCATCCGTGGCGAACCCTTCGCCAGCGTCGGCGAGGTGCCGGTCCGCGTCACGACCTCAATCGGTCTCGCTTCCTTTCCCGACCACGGCGACAACTACCAGGGGCTCGTCGAGGCCGCCGACCGGGCCCTCTACCGAGCGAAGCAAGAGGGCCGGGACTGCGTGCGCATAGCGGGAACCGCCCCACCCAATCTGAAGCTCGCGACGTAGTCTGGTCGCTTCCGAGGAGGACATATGACCGTTCGTAAGGCCGTGTTGCCCGCGGCGGGACTGGGCACCCGTTTTTTGCCCGCCACCAAGGCGCAGCCCAAAGAGATGATCCCTGTTGTCGACAAGCCCGGCATCCAGTACGTGGTCGAGGAGGCCGTCCGCTCGGGGATAGAGGACATCCTCATCGTCTCGAGCCGCGGGAAAGCGGTCGTCGAGGACCATTTCGACAAATCCCTCGAGCTGGAGAGGTATCTCGAGGAAGGCGGGAAGCTCGACGAGCTCGAGGAGGTCCGCCGCATTGCCGATCTCGCGGATATCCACTACATAAGACAGAAGGAGCCGCTCGGGTTTGGCCATGCCGTTTCGGTGGCCCGCGCTCATGTGGGTGACGAGCCCTTCGTCGTCATGGTGGGCGACGAGATCGTGCCGGAGCCGCGCGACACGGAGGAATCCTTGGTCGAGAACATGATCTCGATTTACGAACGGACGTCTGCGAGCGTCGTTGCCGTGCAGGAGGTGCCGATGGAGGACATCTCCGCCTACGGCGCGATCGATCCGGAGCGGACAGAGGATGGTCTCGTGCGCATAAAGGAGATGGTCGAGAAACCGTCTCAGCAAGAAGCCCCCTCCAACCTCGCCGCGCGGGGACGTTACGTCTTCACCCCCGACATTTTCGATGCCATCGATCGAACCGCGGCCGGCTACGGAGGCGAGATCCAGCTGACCGATGCCATCCGGTTCGTTGCTAAAGAAAAGGGTGCCTACGCCTACGTTCACGACGGTCCCATTTACGACGTGGGAAAGAAGATGGATTATCTGAAGGCGGTACTCGAACTCGCGCTTCGGCGGGACGACCTGGGGAAGCCCTTGAAGGAATATCTCCTGGAGCTGTCCGACCGGCTCTCCTGATCTGATGCTCACGGTTGACGAAGTTCGCAGTCGAGTGCTCGCCTCAGTTGGCCCGCTCGACTCCCAGGAGGTTCGGGTTGCCGACGCATTGGGGCTGGTGCTCGTCGACGACGTTCGAGCGCTCCACTCTCTACCGCGTTTTGCCAACTCGGCGATGGATGGGTACGCCGTGCGGGGTTCGGATACGGAAAGGGCGTCGATCGGCGATCCCGTAGAGCTCGAGGTCGTCGGAGAGATCCGGGCGGGGGACCCGGGAGACATTGCGGTGGAGCCCGGCACCGCCGTTCGGATCATGACCGGGGCGCCGTTACCGTCGGGGGCCGATGCGGTCGTCCAGGTCGAGGAGACCGAGGAACGCAATGGAGTAGTGACGGTAAAGGGGTCTACCGAGACCGGCCGCAACGTCCGCCCGGCAGGAGACGACGTCAAAGAAGGCAACCTCGTCGTGGCGGCGGGGGCCGAGTTGGGCCCGGGGGAGCTGGCGTTGCTGGCCTCGCTCGGCGCGTCTCCACTGAAGGCGATTCGGCGGCCCCGGGTGGCGACCCTCGCTACCGGAGACGAACTCGTGGCGCCCGAAGAGGTCCCCCGAAGCGGGCAGATCAGAGACTCGAATTCGGTCGCGTTACGAACGCTCGTCGTGGAGGCCGGAGGTATTCCTGTCGAGTTTCCGCCCGTTGCCGACGATCGAGAAGCGACGCTGGGGACGTTTAAGCGCGCCGCGGCGGATGCCGATCTGATCGTGTCGTCCGGAGGGGTGTCGGTGGGCCGCTACGACTATGTGAAGGAGGTAGTGGAAGAGCTCGGCGAAATTCAGGTGTGGCGAGTGGCCATGCAGCCCGGGAAGCCCATAGTCGTCGGCGAGGTGATGTCCACACCGTTTATCGGTCTTCCGGGTAATCCCGTGTCGATCCACGTCGGTTTCGAGCAATTCGTTCGACCCGCCATCCGCAAGCTGCGGGGATGCATGTCCCTGCTACGACCGGTCGTCACGGCCGAACTGACCGAGTCGCTTCACAAGAAGCCGGGACGCCTGCACTTCGTTCGCGTCCGTCTCGACGTCCGCGAGGGTCGCTGGCGCGCGGTTCCCACGGGGGCCCAGGGATCACATATCCAATCCAGTCTCGTTGATTGTCACGGCGTACTCCGTTTTCCACTGGAAGCAACTGAGCTGTCCGCGGGGGCCGACGTGGAAGTCGAGGTGTGGAAGCTGCCGGAGGTAAACGATGGATGAAAGACCACACGTCGAATCGCAGGCCCGCATGGTGGATGTCGGCGCCAAGCCGGTAACGGACAGACATGCCATCGCCCGCGGCACCGTGCAGATGAACGAGAAGACGAGAGTGGCGATCACCGAGCGGCGCCTCTCCAAGGGGGACGTCCTCGAGGTGGCTCGGGTCGCCGGGATCATGGCCGCCAAGAGGACATCGGAACTCATCCCGCTTTGTCATCCGATCGGTATCTCCTCCGTATCGATCGATCTTGAAGCGGCCGCCGGCGGGATAGAGATCACGGCCCGGGTGTCGACGAGCGATAGAACTGGAGTTGAGATGGAGGCACTGACGGCCGTTGCCGTCGCGGGATTGACGGTCTACGACATGGTGAAGGGAATCGAGCGTGGCGTGCGGCTAACCGACGTGCGACTCGTTGGGAAGAGCGGCGGAGCGTCCGGCGATTACCGGGCCTCCTGAGTTACTCGGTCGCGGGTGGGTCCCCGGGCGCAGGCCGCTTGAGATAAGCCGTCATCCCGAGCTGCTGGCTCTCGACGACCTGGACGAGCTCCCATCCCTCCTCGCCCCACTGGTTCAGAATCTCTTGAAGGGCGTGTGAAATCAGCGGCACCGTTGCGTATTCCCATTTCTGCACGTGAAACCACCTCTCGGTTTCGTTGAGTATCTGGCGTGAGAAACCCATAACCTACTTCACGTGCCCGGCGCGATCGTAGTTGAACCCTCCGAACGAATTCTGGCGCGCGATGTTTCTTGGGCGAGGACCGGAGCTCAGCGAGTGACGGGTTTGCGTGGACGGGATGATCTGGGAGCCGGGAGTGCGCTAGTTCTCGAACCCGCAAAGCAAGTGCACACCTTTGGGATGAGGTTTCCTATCGACGTCGTTTTCTGCGACAGTTCCGGGAAGGTGAAGCATGTGGTGGAGCAGATGTCACCCCGCCGCGTTTCACGAGTGGTTCTAACGGCGCGCTACGCAATCGAGATGAGAGGCGGCAGTCTTCGGGGTGTGGTCAAAGTCGGAGATCGGCTTCGTTTTGAGGACTAGTTGAGCAGAGACCTGTAGGCGCCGTCGAAGTAAACGAGCGGGTAACCGTCGCGTCGCTCGCAGGAGATGACTTCGCCGATGACGACGTCGTGGTCGCCGGCGTCGTGGACGTGGGCGATCGTGCATTCGATCCACGCGATCGCACCTTCGAGCAGCGGTGCGCCCGTTTGTCCGATCTTGTACTTCAGCTCGGAGAAGGGTTTGCTTCCCGGCAGAGAAAAGCTCCGCGCGACTTTCTCCTGATGATCGCCGAGAAGATTTACGGCGAAGGCGCGCGCGTCGAGAACGAGACCGCGCGTCCGCGTCGTTTTCTCGAGACACACGAGAATCTGCGGAGGAATGAGCGAGACCGCGGCGAAAGAGGACGCGGTCATTCCGTGGAAGCCATCGGTCTCCGTAACGGTGACCACGGTGATCCCGCTGGCGAACTTGCGAAGTGCCTGCCTGTATTCGTCGGGGCCGACGGCCATCAGGACGGTGGGATCTCGTCGAATCCCGTCATGAATGTTTGGGTAGGCAGGAACACCCAGAAACCTTCGACGTCACCTAGCCTCTCGGCAACGAAGCGAACCGACTCGGCACGAGGTCCTTCGGCGGAACCTGCCATTCGCACGGCTCCGCGCCGTTCGAGTTCCTCTATGAGGTCCTGGGTGGGGTGTCCCTCGATCTCCATGGGCGGAGTTTAGTGCCGACGCCCGCCTGCTATGCGTTAGGCCGTGTGGCGGTCTTTCTCCTCAGGGGGCGAAACCGCGTAGGTGTGTCGAGCGGCTGAGAAAACCGCGGTGGATGCGCACGCTAGAAAACCAATTCCGCTGAAGATGAAGACGGCTATCACGTATCGTCCGCTCTCTCCCGGCCACGACACCGTGATGAAGGCGAGCATGGCCAGAATGCCGAGGAGCGCGAACGTCGCCATTCCGCCGATCGCCATGCGATGCAGGCGCGGCTGCGGTTCGAAGTGCTCGACATCCTTTGGAATCTCCGGCGCGCGACCGAGCGGAACAACATTGTCGTTGTGCTCTCCGATCGTCGGAGCGTCGTACTCCGAGGAAATCTGCTCGGTCAGCTGCTCCTCCCTTCGATCCACGCTACGAGTGTGCGGGCGGCAAAACCAGACCCACCCTTCACTACCTCATCTTGGTCCGATTCGGCTCTGCCGGGACCCGCGATATCTAAATGCGCCCAGGGGATTCCGGCCCCCACGAAGTCTCTCAGATAGAGCGCTGCGAAGATGGCCCCACCCCAGCGATCCCCCGTGTTCTTGATATCGGCGATCTCCGAGTCGATCGATTTCCGGTAGTCGTCGAAGAGGGGCATTCGCCAGAAGCGCTCTCCGGTTCTTTCGGCAGCCGCCTGGATCTGGTCTGCCAGGCCGTCGTCGTTGCTGAACAACCCGGCCACCTTCTTTCCCAGGGCGACCATCACCGCCCCTGTCAGGGTGGCCGTGTCGACGATGGCGGCCGGGTTGTCCTCGGAGGCCCGGGCGAGAGCGTCGGCCAGGATCAAACGCCCCTCGGCGTCGGTGTTGAGGACCTCGGAGGTCTTGCCGCCGTAGTGGGTAATCACATCTCCCGGCTTGAGCGCGCGTCCGCCCGGCATGTTCTCCGTAGCGGGGATGAAGGCAACCACCTCGACGGGGGGCCGAAGGGTCGAGAGCGTGCTCATGGCCCCGATCACCGCGGCGCCGCCGGCCATGTCGGTCTTCATGGTCTCCATGCTCTTGGCATCCTTGAGCGACAAACCGCCGGAGTCGAAGGTCACGCCTTTTCCTACGAGTGCCAGTTTTTCGCCGCCGTCCGTAGCCTGCGAGTAACGAAGCGTGATGAGCCGCGGTGGCCTGTCGGATCCGCGCGCGACCGCGAGGATCCCTCCGTAACCATTGGCCGCGAGCGCGTCCTCGTCGAGGATCTCGGCCTCGAGATCCCACGCGTCGGCCGTGGCGATCGCTCGATCGGCGAGCTCGCTCGGGAACAGGCCGGAGGCGGGCTCGTTGGTGAGGTCCCGGGCGAGAATGGCCGCCCGGGCCCGCGCTCTGGCTCGGTCGAGGTCCTCCTCGTCGATGTCACCCAGCACCACGATCCGGGAGAGGTGATGGGGTCGCGGCTCCGACTTGTAGTCGTTGAACTGATAGGCGCCGAGCATCACGCCTTCTACGACGGCCGCGGCGCCCTCCGAGCCCGCCCCCTCGTGAAGCGCAGTGCCCGCGGTCCCGAACGAGGTCAGCCTGCGGACGCTTCCTCCCGCGGCGCGGCGCAAAGCGACGGCTTTGTCACCGGCGCCGCCCAGGCCCACCACGGCCACTGCAGAGGGAGTCACCGCTCCCCATGTCGGAAGCACAACCGTTTCCCCGGGCCGGGACTTGAACCCGACGCGGTTGAGGTAGTCGGAGAGCCGTCCGTCCATGAGCCCGTCGATCGAGCGCGCTGTTTCCGACAGCTCGTAGGACCCGTCGCTCTCTTGCGCCCCCACGGTCAGGACGTCGACCGCGACCTCGGTTGCTCTTTCCTGCGACGCAATTATTTCGATGGTGATCTCCACAGAATCGTTTCGGGCAAGTGTCCACGGAAAATTCGCGTTTGTTCGCTGAGTGCGAAATTTTTTTTCGCGCACCACTTGCGTGCAAATCCGTCCTCGGGTCTTGTAAGCGGGATAGCTTGACCGCGTCGGCTTATGGCATTCAAAGGGTGGAGCACGTGACGGCTTTGTTCATGGTCGTCTTGGTGCTGGCATGGCTGGTCGTCTTCCTTCCCTCGACGACGCGGCGCCACCGGGCACCTTTGGCGAGCACAGAGCGATTCAAGAGAGATCTAGAAACGATCGCGCTTCCGCGCCATCCTCTCGCGCTCGCGATTTCCCTTGCTCCGCGGCGCGCCCTTAACGTGCGCTCGCTCAGGCTCTTCCTCTTCTTGTTCATGTCCGGCTGCGTCGCCGTGACGTTTGCCGGTTTCTTCGTGCGCGGCACGTCCGTGCTGGAGGCCCACTTGCTCGCCGATGCGGCGCTCATGCTCTACGTGGCGTGGCTTCTGGAGGAAAAGAAAAAGCATCCCCGGAAGGTGAGCCGGCCGCCATCTCAGATCCCTACACGCCGAATGTCGGAATCTCAGGCCCTGGGCCATTCCACGAGGATCGAGTCGGCCGCGCCGGTCTACTGGGACGTCAGGATCCTGACCGAGGATGAGCAGCCCGAAAAAGAGGATGAGCAGCCCCAAGAAGAGGTGCTCGAGGAGCAGATGGTCTAACCGCGACCGTTGGTAGGGTCGCTCGCATGGATCTCTCCGGCCTCGCCGATCAACTTCGCACGGAATTCGACTCGAAGTCGACGGCACGAGAGCGCGGACTCGCCTCTTGTCGCGAGGCAATACGAGCCTCCGGCAACGCCATCCGAGCTCTCCACCGTTACGAATCCGATAACGCGCGCGACCTCATCGATCAAGCCCAAGCGCGAGTCGACGATGCCCGCGAGGCGCTCGCCGAGCACCCCGATCTGCTGCACACGGGGTTCGTGCACGACGCCGAGAAGGAACTTGCCGAGGCGAAGATCACTTTTGCGCTGGTAACACAGGCTCCCTTTCCATCGCCGGCAGAAATCGGAGTCCCGCCGGCCGCCTTCGTGAAAGGCATGGCCGAAGCGATAGGGGAGATACGTCGCCACATCCTCGATCTCATGCGTCACGGAGAGCTGAAGAGGTGCGAGGAGCTCCTGGCCGCGATGGACGATATGTATTACCTGCTCGTGAGCATGGACTATCCGGACGGCATCACGCTCGGGCTTCGTCGCTTGACCGATGTTGCACGTTCATTGATCGAACGAACGCGCGGTGACTTCACGACCTCCGCCATTCAAAGCTCCCTGCACGATGCTCTCGCGGCGCACGCCGACAACCTAAAGACCTGACGCCGAGTCCTGGATCTGTGTTGCATAGCGCGCCAAATCCAGGAGTCGACCGCGGGAGACACCGGCCGCGGCGGGGGCCGGCGGTAGTATCGAGGTCGTTCCGGGCCAGTAGCTCAGTTGGTAGAGCGCACCCCTCGCACGGGTGAGGTCAGGAGTTCGAATCTCCTCTGGTCCACAAAAGCCCAGATCAACGTGCATCTTTTTCGCGACCCATCCGAAGCGTTCATTCCCCCAACAAATCCCCAACATTTGAGACGGCAAACAGAGGAACGGGCCCTCCTATGTCGGCTGTACGGGTGACCGGTAGGAAAAAGGACTCATGATCGATCGGCCGTTGGTTCGAGTCCAACCGCCCACGCTGAAGAGCCCCTAGGTGGCGATGGCTTCGACGATCCGAAGAGCGCCGGATGTCTGGATCACATTGCTGAGTCGGAAGCCTGCGCCATCCAGTAGTTTGCCCAACTGTTTCGCCGTTCGTTCGCGGCCTCCCGTAACGCACAACATGATGATGTCGAGGGTTTGAACGCTTGGGTCGATGTCTCCCTCCGGGATGATGGTCTCGATGATCAGAACCTTTGCTCCAGGGTCAGAGGCACTCCGGATCGCGGTGAGAATGGCCGCCGCCTCCGCGTCCGGCCAGTCGTGGATGATGTCCATCAAGATGTATCCGTCGGCCCCAGGCAATGGATCGACGAAGAAATCACCCGCATGGGTCCTCATCCGTTCGTGCTGTAGGTCGAGCGTGTCGATCACTTCAGGCAGGTCGACCAGGATTCCTTCGGCAGTGACCGCTGCATCCAGCACGGCGCAGAGGAGATGTCCCCTTCCGCCTCCGACGTCGGCGATCTTGTTGAATCGGCTGAAGTCGTAGACGTCGATCACGGCTTGGATGTCCGCGGCTGCTTTCGCCGTCATCGCTTGACCGAAGACGTCACGTTCGCTGGGATGTTCCTGCAGATAGGGCCACAACCCCTCCGGTGCCGCCAGCTCGAGAGAAGGTGAACCCGTGCGCACGGAGTGTTCCAGTTGGCCAAAGCTGGCGAAGAAGACCGGCAGGCCCATCATGCGGGAGAAGGCTCGCATCGACATCGGGTGAACCGAGCGTAATAGTCGAGAGGGCTCGGTGTGTCGGTACCCTTCGCCTGTTGCCTCGAAGATGCCGTGCGCTGCCAAGAGACGCAGAACTCGATCGAGTGCGTCGACATCCGCGTTGCACGCAGAGGCCAACTCCTTGATGCTTACGGGTTCATCACCGATCTGATCGGCGAGGCCGATCTTCGCCACGACATGAAGGGATCTCGAGGCGACGACGGCATTGGTCAAGTTCCAGATGATCTCGTGCGGTTGCAGTGTCATCGAACCGCTTCCTTCTCGCTGCCTGCGGGAACGGGGATCCGATCGTTGTTCGTGGCAAGCCATTCGGCGAATGTCTGAAGACGCGGGTTGAGCGAGCGCGCGAGCCCGATGTCGCGCCGCTCGCAGTACTCGGCGTTCGTCTCATCTACGAACTGCCACGTGTTCGCTGCCAGGTCGGCGCCTGGGAAGGGAAAGTTTCGAAAGACATCGAAGGGGACCTTGTTGTAGCGAACCTCCTCCCCCAGAGCATCACCAAGTGCAACCGCCATCTCGGCCGGGGTGAGGTGCTCTCCAGAGATCCCGACCGTTTCCCCGATGAGCTCGCTTCTCTTGAAGATCCCAAGAGCGCACCGGCCAATGTCCCCAGCTGCTACCCCGGGCACCTTCTTGTCTCCCATAGCCAGGGTTAGCCCGAGAACCCCATCTTCGTCTCGCATCGGCGCGCCGACCCCCAAGAAGTTTTCCCAGAAGAAGGGCGTGACCAGAAAGGTAGTCGGAACGTCGTTTTCGATGAAGACGTGGTCCGCTTCGCCCTTGGCGTCGAAGTTGGGAACCTTGTACCTGCCCTGCAGGGTAGGCAAACGGTCGTCTTCGATCGGGAACCACTTGCGCGTGTCTTCCTGGGTTGACCAGACGGCGTGTTGGATCCAGGCCACCCCCGCTGCACGCGCGAGGTTCGAGGCTTGCTCGAGCTCTTTGTCCGCCGAGAAATGCTCGAAGAAGTTCGTCATGCAGAAGGCGCCGTAAGCGCCCTCGAAGGCCATCGTGAGGCTGTCCTGATCATCGAGATCGGCACGAACCACCTCCGCGCCTCGGTCCGACAGCATGCAGGCTGCATCAGAGTCGGGGTTCCTGGTGATCGCCCTGCACACCCATGTTCCGTCAGGGTCATCCAAGATGGCACGCGCCATACCTCCACCCTGCGCGCCGGTCGCGCCGATGACCGCGATTACTTTCTTGTCCGCCATATTTCCTCCCTTGCTTGTTCACGGAGAGCTGTGCAAGCTGCGGGCCGCAAGGCATCGCAGAAGCTCGGTGAGAGGAACGCTAGGGAGATAGGGCCACGGCGGCATCCGCCGAACTACTCAGCCGGCATACTCATTTCGTGTTCTGGTCGCCCAAACGGCGATCTGGCTGCGATTCGACAGGTCGAGCTTGGTGAGAATGTGTTGCACGTGGTTCTGAGCGGTCCGTTCCGAGAGGAAGAGCTGTTTCGCTATCTCCCGGTTCGTCAGACCCTGCGCTACGAGGTCGGCCACCTCGCGCTCTCTCAGCGTTAACCGGGGCGATCCCGCCCCGGCGTCGAGTTCCGCCATCAACCGCTGCGCCTTCGTGGCGATGCATGGCATATCGAGTTCCTTGGCTCGTTTCGCAGAGTCGGCAACGAGGGATCGAGCGCGAGCGAAATCACGCTCGCCGCTGCGGCGACTGAGCGCGACCGCGAGCTCGTATTGCGCCTCAGAATGGAAACCTGCAATGCCACTCACCGAGCACGTGCGCACGGCCTGTTCCAGGTCCACCACGGCGTCATCGAGCAGCCCGAGGTGCCCAGCGGCCACCCCTAGCCACAGCTCAACCGGCCCGAAGTATGAAACGCAACCTGCTCCGGCCACGACGTGGTGACCTCGGGAGGGCTGGAGGATGTCCCGCAACGTGGCGACGTCATCTGTCTCGTCTAGGGCTACTGCGGTCGCGATACCGAATGCATAGCTCGGCAGGGTGGAATGCAAGGACGGCTGCCACTCACTGGCAGGCCCGAGGGAACGATAGAGCGCAGCTGCCTCGCTCAGCCTCCCTACCTCGACGAGAACGAGCGCCGGCGCGAGCGTCCGGATCACCCCCACCTTCGGGAAGTCCAGCTGGCCGGCCTGGGCATCCGCGAGGCCGTATGTAGACAAGGATTCCTCGTCGTACCCGGTCTGGTGCGCCATCGTCGATAACAGCGCGCCCTTCATCATCGAGGCTAGGGGATGTCCCGTTGGAGCGAGCACGTCGAAAGCTTCGACGGCGAAGCGACGAGCTACGTCGAAGCGCGCCTGTGCCTGCGCCAGCACCGCTCGAGCTCGGAGCACCTCCCACCGACCCAGGGGACTTCGCCCCTCCTGCGCCAGCCACCCTGCGGTCTCGATCTCTCGGGCAACACTCGTCAAATCCCCGCGTTCGAAGGCGACATCGATCAAGCAAAGGTGGCCGGACAGCTGAGCGGACGCGTTGTCGGTCGCGCGCCCTATCTTTATCATCCGTTCGGCCAATGACGCTCGTTCTTCCAGCCCATCGGGAGCCGAACATCCGAGCTGCCGCGCGCGGAGCGCGGCCATCAACGCTTCAGGGTCGTCGCACGCCTCCGCGAGGGTGAGAGCTTTGTGGCTCCCGCGGCGCGCGCCATCCCCGTCGGCGAGGTATTCGCACGTTTCAGCGAACCTTGCCGATACGCGGGCTGCAAGAGCCGGATGCTCCGGACCCAAGGCCTCCATGGCCCTCTCGCAGAGTTTCCTTATCGTGAGATCCGCCTCCGGGACGAGTGTCGGCAGAGTTACCAGCGCTGCCTCTGCCATGAGGTCGGGACGTCCTATATCGCGCGCGAGAGAGGCGGCCTCGACGCAAGCATCTAGACCGCCGGAGATGTCAGACGAGAGATGTAACGCCCCACCGAGACCCAGCAAGAGCCGGCACCTGCCGACCTCGTCAAGCTCACCTTCCCCGATATCCAGTGCCCGCCGAAAGAGTCTCGCTGCGTCCTCAAACGCGAGTTGCCGCATGGCCTCGTCTGCTGCTTCGCCGATCCAGCGGGTGGCCTTCAAACGGTCACCGTCGATCGCGGCGACCGACCAGTGTCGAGCCAGATCGAATAGCCGCGGGCCCGATGGGCTCGGCTGGGCTTGCTCGAGGGTCTCTGCCGCCCGGCGGTGAAGTCGGACCCGCTCTGATGCATGCAAGCCGTCCTCGATAGCGTCGCGGATGAGTGCATGCACGAAGCGCGGGTCGTGTGGCATCGACTCAGGAGCGAGGAGCCCGGCGGATACCGCTTCGTCAAGCGCACTTAAGCACTCGATCAAAGGGAGCTCCAGCATCGCGGCTACCAGCGAGGGCGCAAATTCCTGGCCCACGACCGAGGCCGTCCGAACGACTTCAACCCCGCGCGGGGACAATCGTTCGAGCCGGGCCCCGATCGCGTCGCGCACACTGATGGTTACTGGAGAAGATGGCTCACCGGCTCGCTCATGCGTGAGGGCCCTGCCGACTTCTTTGACAAAGAATGGATTCCCGCCTGTGGCACCATGAACGTATTCGACTTCCCGGGCGTCCACCTCTTCCCCGAGCATCGATGCCAGTTGTCGGCCGACCTCGGGGATGCTCAGGCCGCGCAGGTGGATCTCTCTGGTCATCGATCCGCGTAATAGTTCGGTGACCGCAGCTCCCTCTGTCCGTTCGGTGCCTCGATGATTCACCACGACCATCAGGCGTTCGTTGCTCAAGGTGTGGGCGATGTGCTGGAGGAGAAAGATCGAGGCCTGATCTGCCCACTGCGTATCGTCCAGGGCGATCACCAAGGGACGTTCCGTTGTGACGTGTCGAAGCAGTCGCGCCACCGCGTCGAACTGTAAGAATCGGTCTTCGCTGGATCCATCAGCCGCTCTTGGCCCCACAGATCCGACGAATATGTCGGGGGCGATACCTGAGAGGTCCGCTGCTAGTCCGCATTCGTCGGCGATCTCCCGGAGGTCGACGGTCTCCGCGAGGGCGCGTAGGACCTGTCGCCACAGCCAATAGGGAGGTGCTCCGGCGGATTCGATGGCGCGACCCCACACGCCGATCGCGCCTTTACTACCCGCCGAGCCGAGTGCCTCCTCGGCGAGCCTTGTCTTGCCGATGCCGGATTCCCCCCAACACAACACGATGCGGGGGTGCTGAGACAGTGCGGCCTCCAGGCACTCATCGAGCACCGCTATCTCTCGCTCGCGTCCGACCAATTGGGTTCGCATCAACGCCCCCAACTCCTCTCCATGGCCTTCGCGCCAGCCTAAGGTCAAAGGGTGGAGCGAATACGCTGACTCATAATCCGTCGGTCGCTCCTGACAGGGGCATCGGAGGGTCTGCGACCGGCTCGCGAGCTCCCCAACAAATCCCCAACATCACCTCCGGATATGAGCGTAAGCAGCTGTAGGGAACCGTGCATCGAAAACGCCCTCTGACCTGGATAGATGTCGGCTGACGTCGATCCCTGTGAATGACGGTCAAACTGCTCTTCACTGCTCGCACGGGTGAGGTCGGGAGTTCGAATCTCCTCTGGTCCACAGACAAACAACCGCAGGTCAGACAGTGTTTTCCCAACATTACCAACGGATATAGACGGAAACTGATGTGACAACCCGTGATCTCAAAAGGCAGTCTGACCTGCATTGATGGTCATAAACGTGCGCTGTAAGTCAGCGTAGATTCGCCTTCGCACGGCTCGCACGGGTGAGGTCAGGAGTTCGAATCTCCTCTGGTCCACAAGAGAATCCCCTGGTCAGGAGGCATTTCAAGAAACGGGCTCAATCTTCAAGTCCGGCGAGAGCCCGCATTGAGTCTGCATAACGGACTTAGGTCGGGTAAATCGGATGCGTTCCCGCACTCCTGTCTCGGAACTCTGCAGGTTCACGACCCAATAACTCGCTTGACCCCCACAAGCCGCTCGACGACCCGGGCGGGCGCGAGTCGTTCCCTTTCTGATATTTCAAAGCCTGCGGCCTCAACCTGCTCCGCCGGACGCCGCGTCACGTGCTCCCCCTCAAGTCTCTTCGTGAAGAATTCGACGGCCTTCTGAAACCATAAGACCGGCTTCACATCGCTCCGGATGTGATCAACCAGGATGAGCTTGCCCCCAGGGCGCAACACCCGTTTCATCTCCTCAACGGCCCGTCGCGGATCCGGGATGTTGCAAAGCGAGTATGTGCAGACGACTGTGTCGAACGATTCGTCGGCAAATGGAAGCTCGTGGGCGTCAGCCTCTCTTAGATCAATCGGCCTTTGCGTCTGGGCCGCCCTGCTGCGCGCAATCTCGAGCATCTCGGGGCTGAGATCGATTCCCGTCAGCGCTACTTCTTGTGGGTAGTGCGAAAGATTGAGGGCTGTTCCGACCGCCACTTCGAGAACGTCGCCGGTTGCTCGCGAGCACGCCCAGGGTCGATGGCTCCGCCCGAAGACTCGCCTCTCGAAGAACCCAATCTGCTTGTCGTAGCTGGGTGCTTGCTTGGCCCACGACCGTCGGATCTTTTCGTTGCGCCGGGCGACCTCGTTCTGATCCAACGTCTTCACGCGGCGAACTCCTTTCGGCCACGTCGCGATCCCCAGCGCGCGGCGACCACCCACAGAACTCCGATCGCGCCCGCAATGCCGGTGATGGCAAGTAGCAGATGGGCCCAATCAACCTCGCGATGGTCGAGGTGCTGGAAGAAATGAGCTACGGCCACGACCGCGTAGGCGAGATTGGCGATGAGAACGACCAGATAACCCTGCCGCTCGCTACCGCCGGGAACACTTCGCACGGCGACCGCCGCTAGGGCGAGAACAAACAACGTCGCGAGCCAGATCAGCCAGTGGGCGCGGAACTGCTCCGCCGCGCCTTCGAATTCGTCGTGAGTGAGATGCCACTGGAGGTCGACGAGTCGCCCCGCTATCTGGGCGACAAACCCGATTAGCACGAGACGAAAGAGCTTGTCTTCCTTGGGACTATCGATGACTTTGTCCACCGGTACCGCCTCGTGTGATCGACTTTCCTACCGGATACGATAATGTATCTGGATGCGGCAACGTATGCAAGTGGGAGGAGCCATGGCGGTAGGGCCGCGTCAGACTCGAGCCGAGAAACAGGCGGCGACGCGCGCTGCGCTGTTGGAATCCGCCGCCGACGTCTTCGAGCAGCGAGGCTACGCCGCGGCTTCCGTCGAGGAGATAACCGAGCGTGCAGGCTTCTCCCGCGGGGCCTTCTACTCGAACTTCGACACCAAAGAGGAGCTTTTTCTGACGCTGATCGAGTCTCGTATAGGGGACCGGCTTCAGGAGATCGCCGATGCGTTCCGCGACGGACAGACAGCTGCCGACAGGATCCGCTCCGGAGGCCGCTTTTTGGATTCCCTCGTAGCGAAGGATCGCCAGTGGTGCCTGCTGTATATGGAGTTCTGGGGTCGGGC
>JALZEI010000251.1 GCA_030862115.1 Actinomycetota bacterium | reverse complement strand
ACGCAGGCGAGCTCAACGCGCGCCGGAATCAACAACGAGGCCGCCATCAGCTTCAACGCCGAGTTCTTGGCACCGCTTATCCGAATGTCTCCCTCAAGGGGACGGCGACCTTCAACCACATACGACCTCATATGCGCATCCTATGGGCGCCCTCCCAACGCCTTCGCGGTCTCTCCGGGCGCAGATGGACGCGAAAAAGGCGACCCCCGAGGGCCGCCCTTCTCTCTCAGCCGTCGTTTAGCTACTGCGGCGTCTTGTCGTCTTGCGACCGGTCCGCTTGGCCGCCGACTTCGCCCGCCCCGTTGCCTGACGCGCGGTCGACCTGGCGCCGCGAGAGGCCGAGCGAGCCCCCGCACGTGCGCCGGCCGCGGTCTTTTTGGCCGTCGACTTCCCGCGCCGGGTGGTCTTCTTGGCCGAAGATGACGCCCTGCGGGCGGTCTTTTTGGCCGTCGACCGGGCTCTACCCGCCGCCGACTTCCGCCGGCCCGTGGACTTCTTCCGGCCCGTGGACTTCTTCCGACCGGTCGACTTACGTCCCGTCGACTTACGTCCCGTCGACTTCTTGCGCCCGGTCGCCTTCTTACGGCCCGTGCTCTTCTTACGGCCCGTGCTCTTCTTACGGCCCGTCGACTTGCGAGTCCCGGTGGGCTTGCGCGCGGTCGACTTCTTGCGACCGGTGCTCTTCTTGCGACCCGTCGACTTCTTTCGTCCCGTCGACTTGCGAGTCCCGGTGGACTTGCGCGCGGTCGACTTCTTGCGACCGGTGCTCTTCTTGCGACCCGAACTACGGCCCCCCGAACTCTCTGCGCCGGGCGATACGACGTCGGTCGCAGCCACTGCCGTCGTAGCAGCAGCTCTTCGACCCGTCGCAACAGGACCCGAATCTCCGGGATCAGGGGCCACTGCACCCGCTGCAGTCTCGGCAACATCGGCCGCCCTTTGACGAACTGAATCCAGAAGACTCTTGTCTTCTTCAGCCATGAAGCTCCTCCCTTTATTGCTAAACCAGTTACAGAATGACTACCTTGCTTTACCCATGCGCGCAAGCGCGAATCGACTTTGCGTCTGCAAAACACGCCAATAAGAGCGATTCGACTACGTACCGACATTTCTTACACGCAGAGTGTGCGATCAAGTGCACTGTATGTAGCGGATGTGCGATGGCACCTAATCAAACAGTCGAACGCAAACCCAAACTAGAACCCGGTCTCGGGGTCGATATCCAGCCGCGCTTCTATGAGCCAGAGGTTCCTGCGCACACAGTCGGGGCAGAGCGCCATCTGTCGCCCGTTGGCGTCAGGCATCTCCTGCCATCCCAACGGAGCCATTCCCTGACGCCGGCCGCCGGACATACCGCAAGAGGAGCAAAAGACGCGGTTCCGGAGATCGCCCGGACGCTCCCCATCGCCCATACCTGCTAGCGGCCGCGACTCTCCGCTATCTCCACGCGCGCCAGCTCAACTCGCAGCGTGGCCTCGGTGAGGTCGTCGGACTCGTCCTGCGCCCGTCGCCTGGCCTCTTCGACACGCCGTTTTGCCTCGGCGACATCGATGTCGCCCAAAGGCTCGGCTGCGTCCGCCAGAACGATCACGTGATAGTCGTCGGCCGGTCCGGATGCTTCCAAAAAGCCGCCGGGCACGAAGAACTCCTGACGGTCACCTCCGGAGACGACGATCACGACTCCCGGGACAAGGGCGGCGAGAAACGGGATGTGCCCGCGCATGATGCCGAACTCACCCTCGGGCGATCGGGCGATTACAAGTTCGGCGTCGCCCTCCCACACCTTCTCCTCCGGGGAGACGATTCTGACGTCCATTGCCATCTGCTTGTCTCCTACTCCGCCAGTTCTTTGGCTTTTGCCTGCGCCTCTTCAATGCCGCCGACCATGAAGAACGCCTGCTCCGGCAGGTCGTCGTATTCGCCCTCGGTAAGTCCCTTGAACGAAGCGATGGTCTCCTCGACCGACACGTACTTGCCGGGGATACCGGTGAACTGCTCGGCCACGTAGAAAGGCTGGCTAAGGAACCGCTGGATCTTGCGAGCGCGCTGCACGGTGATCTTGTCCTCCTCGGAAAGTTCGTCGATCCCGAGGATGGCGATGATGTCCTGGAGGTCCTTGTAACGCTGAAGCACCCTCTGTACTTCAAGGGCGACGTCGTAGTGCTCGTCGCCGACGTAGCGGGGGTCGAGGATCCTCGAGGTCGAGTCGAGAGGGTCGACGGCGGGATAGATGCCCAGCTCGGAAATCTGCCGCGAGAGAACAGTCGTCGCGTCGAGGTGAGCGAACGTCGTGTGGGGGGCCGGGTCGGTGATGTCATCGGCGGGCACGTAAATGGCCTGCAACGAGGTGATGGACCGTCCTTTCGTCGATGTGATCCTTTCCTGCAGCTCCCCCATCTCCTCGGACAGCGTCGGCTGGTAGCCGACTGCGGAAGGCATACGACCGAGAAGCGTGGAGACCTCGGAGCCGGCCTGCACGAAGCGGAAGATGTTGTCGATGAAGAGCAACACGTCCTGGTGCTCGACGTCGCGGAAGTACTCGGCCATGGTCAGAGCCGAGAGCGCGACCCGCAGGCGGACGCCGGGCGGCTCGTCCATCTGGCCGTACACGAGGGCCGTCTTCTCGAGAACCCCGGCTTCTTTCATCTCGAGCCACAGGTCGTTGCCCTCACGGGTGCGTTCGCCGACTCCGGCGAACACGGACACTCCACCGTGCTGCTCGGCGACTCGCTGGATCATCTCCTGGATGACGACGGTCTTGCCGACTCCGGCCCCCCCGAACATCCCGATCTTTCCACCGGCGACGTAGGGCTCGAGGAGATCGATGACCTTGATGCCTGTTTCGAACATCTCCGTCTTGGGCTCGAGATCCTCGAACTTAGGGGGCTGGCGATGGATGGGCCAGCGCTCGACGTCGTCCGGCACCTCGGAGCCGTCGACCGACTCGCCGAGGACGTTGTAGACGTGACCCAGCGTCGCCTTTCCTACCGGCACCGTGATGGGGGCACCGGTGTTCAAGACCTTCGTGCCCCGGGTTACGCCGTCGGTCGCCTTCATGCAGACGGCCTTAACGGTGTTCTCCCCGATGTGCTGGCTGACCTCGGCGGTGATCGTGTCGGTGTCGTCCTGGATCGTGCGCTCAAAAGTGAGGGCGTAACCGATCTCCGGCAACGCGTCGGGCGGGAACTCGACCTCCACCACCGGGCCGGTGACGGTGAGTACCCTTCCCTCGCTGGTTTTACGACCGCCCTCTGCGAGCCGCTCCTCTGTTATCGCCATGCGTTCCTCCTACAACTTGTCACTGCGCGGTCCGGCTCGCCGAGCCGCCTGGGTCTGCACTTGTGTCTGCTGATGGGAAATGCGATCTGTGTTGGGAGGCTGACGCGTCGGGTGAGGTGTCGCCTCTGAGGGCCTCGGCCCCCCCGACGACCTCCATGATCTCCGTCGTGATCTCGGCCTGGCGCGCCTGGTTGTAGGTCCGAGTGAGACCCTCGATGAGCTCGTCGGCGTTGTCGGTGGCGGCTTTCATCGCCCTACGACGCGCCGCGTGCTCCGAAGCAGCCGCCTCGAGCATCCCCTGGTACACCGAGCCCTCGATGTAGCGCGGGAGCAGGTAGCCGAGGATGTCTTGCGGCTCGGGTTCGAAAACGTACTGCGCACCGGAGCCCTCCTGCGGCTCGTCGTCCTGCTCGAGCTCCTCGCGGGGGACCGGCAGTAGCTTCGTCACCCGAGCGCGCTGGGTAAGCGCCGACTCGTACTTCGTATAGGCGATGCGGACCTCGTCGACGTCGCCGTTCGAGAAAGCCTCGGAGACGGCCTCGGCCACCTCGCGCGCATCGTCGATCCTCGGCTGGTCGGAGTGCCCGATCCAGGAGTCCTCGAAGTCGTAGCCCCTGAATTTGAAGTAGGTCACACCCTTCTTGCCGGACAAAAAGAGCTTGGTGTCGCCGTGCTCGTGCATGTCGCGTTCGGCGGCACGGATCACGTTCGAGTTGTAGGCGCCGGCCAGACCCCGGTCGGCCGTGATGACGATCAGGCCGACCGTTCCCACCTCGTCCTGTTGCCTGAGCAGGGGGTGATCGATGTTGCCGGCGTTTTTTCCCACCGAGGCCATCAAACGGCGCATCGCCTCCGCGTAGGGCCGAGCCTCGTCGACTCGCTGCTGCGCCTTGATGATCCGTGACGACGCGATGAGCTCCATGGCGCGCGTGATCTTTTGGGTCGACTTGACCGACCCGATCCGCCGCTTGATCGCCCGGAGCTGCTGCGCCATCTAGGAAACGCCTCTACTCGCCGGTCGCGGCCGAGGTCTCGCCCTCGGGTTGGGAGTCGTCGGAGGGAGCGCTGGTGTCGCCCGGGCTGGAGTCGCCGCCGGCCGACTGTTTGGCCTCGGGCACTCCCTCCTTGGCGGCGGTCGTCTCGACCGTGTCGACCCTGTCGGTAAAGGAGTCCTTGAACTCCTGAACGGCGCTCTTCAGCTGCGACTCGAGGTCCTCGTCGATCTTTCCGGCCTCGACGATCTTCTCGCCGATACCCGAATGACGGGTGCGCATGTGGTCCAACAGGCCCTGCTCGAACGCGCCCACCTTGTCGATGGGGAGATCGTCTAAGAAACCGTTGGTGACCGCCCAGATCGTGATGACCTGTTCTTCGACCGGGTAGGGCGTGTACTGCTTTTGCTTGAGGAGCTCGACCACGCGAGCACCTCGGTCGAGCTGGGCCTGCGACGCCTTGTCGAGCTCGGAGCCGAACTCGGCGAACGCCTCGAGCTCGCGGTACTGGGCGAGGTCGATACGAAGTCGTCCGGCCACCGACTTCATGGCCTTGATCTGCGCGTTTCCACCAACTCGCGACACCGAGATACCGACGTTGATGGCCGGGCGAACGCCGGAGAAGAACAAGTCGCTCTCCAAAAAGATCTGGCCGTCGGTAATCGAGATGACGTTCGTCGGAATGTAGGCCGACACATCGCCACCCTTAGTCTCGATGAGCGGAAGCGCGGTGAGCGAACCCCCGCCGTTCTCGTCCGAAAGCTTCGCCGCACGCTCGAGTAAGCGGGAGTGGAGATAGAAGACGTCGCCAGGATAAGCCTCGCGACCCGGGGGCCGGCGAAGCAACAGCGACAGCTGCCGGTAGGCGATGGCTTGCTTGGAAAGGTCGTCGTAGATGATCAGGGCGTGCTCGCCGTTCTCCATCCAGTGCTGACCCATGGCGCAACCCGCATAGGGAGCGAGGAATTGGAAGGGGGCCGGGTCCGACGCCGCGGCGTTGACGACCACGGTGTATTCGAGCGCACCGTTCGCCTCGAGTGCGGCGACGACCTCGGCGACCGTCGAGGCCTTTTGTCCGACCGCGACGTAGATGCACTTGACCTGCTTGTCGGTCCCCCACAACTGACGCTGGTTGATGATCGTGTCGATGGCGATCGCGGTCTTTCCCGTCTGACGGTCGCCGATGATGAGCTCGCGCTGTCCGCGACCGATGGGGATCATCCCGTCGATGGCTTTGATGCCGGTCTGGAGGGGCTCCTTTACCGGCTGCCGCGCGGTGACGCCGGGGGCCTGCACCTCCAACGGACGACGCTGAGACGTCGAAATGGGTCCCTTGCCGTCGAGGGGGTTACCGAGAGCGTCGACCACCCGGCCGAGCAGCTCGTCGCCCACTCCGACCGAGAGGATCTGTCCCGTCTGCTTTACCGGGTTCCCCTCTTCGACGTGCGATGCCTCACCGAGGATGACCGCGCCGATCTCGTGTTCTTCGAGGTTCATGGCGAGGCCGACGGTTCCGCCGGGAAACTCGAGCATCTCGTTGGCCATGACGCCCGGGAGACCCGTGATGCGAGCGATGCCGTCACCGACCTCGCTCACGCGGCCGACCTCTTCACGCTCGACGGTCGGCTTGTAGTCGGTGACGTGCTGACGCAGAGCGGAGGAAATCTCTTTGGGATCGATGATCAGTTCGCGCTGTACCACTAGTTGTTCACCTGTTCCTTCAGTTGTTCGAGACGGCGGCGGATGCTGCCGTCGATGACCGTGTCTCCGATCTTGGCGACCACACCGCCGAGAACCGACGGATCGACCAGCGTTTTAACCGTGACGTTCTTGCCGGTGGCGTCCGACAGGGCCTTCTCGAGCTGCGTGCGCTGCGAATCGTCGAGAGGCACCGCGCTTCTGACCTCGGCTACCACTGCCTGGCGGGCCTCCGCCGCGATCGTGCTCAGCTCGTTCAGGATCTGCGGGAGCTGACGCCCCCGACCCTGCTCCGAGACGAAGCTCAGCAGGCCCAAGGTGTGGGGCGAGACCTTGTCCGCAAGCAGGTCTTCGAGGATCTTGACGCGCTGCGAGCGATCGAGGCTCTTGTCTGAAAGCGCCTGCTTGAGGTCGTTGTTCGACTCGAGGATCTTGCCGAAGCGGTAGAGCTCGTCTTCGACACGATCGAGTTCACCCTCGGCCTGGACCACACGGAACAGCGCCTCCGCGTACCCCCTGATCACCTCGGATGCCATGTCTTTACGACCTCTCGCCTCTCATGCCCGCCACCTCTTTGATGTAGGCGTCGACCAGGTCCCGCTGGGAGTCTCCGTCGAGCGAGCGGCCGACCACCTTCTCGGCCAACTCGATGGACAGGTCACCGATGGTGCGCTGGAGCTCCTGGACCGTGCGGGTGCGCTCGGCCTCCATCTGCTCCTGTGCGCGGGAGACGATCTGCTCGGCCTCTTTCTCGGCCTTCTCCGTGATGTCTTTGCGAACCTGCTCCGCCTGTCCGCGGGCCTCCTCGACGATGCGGTTGGCCTCCGAGCGTGCCTCGGCGAGCTGCTGCTTGTATTCGTCGCGCTCCTTCTGGGCCTGTTTCTTGGTGTTCTCCGCCTCCTCAAGATCGCTCTGGATCTTCTTCTCGCGCGCCTCGACCGCCTCTCGAAGCTTCGGGAAAGCAACGCGCCTGAGCACATAGA
>JALZEI010000015.1 GCA_030862115.1 Actinomycetota bacterium | reverse complement strand
AGTCCGAGCTCAGTGACCAATTCTCGATGTAGTAGTTGTCGAACGCGGCTCTCTCCTCGATTGAGGTATCCCCGCGAAGTCCGTGCACCTGCGCCCATCCCGTAATGCCTGCCGGCAGACGGTGACGCGAGTTGTAGCTCGGGTAGAGATCGCTGAAGAGGTGCACGAAGTATGGACGCTCGGGCCTCGGCCCCACCAACGACATCTCGCCCTTGAGTACGTTGAAAAGCTGAGGCAACTCGTCGATGCTCGTCTTTCTCAGCAACCGGCCAATGCGCGTCATCCTTTGTGCGTTCGCACTCCATTCGGTTTCTTCAACGGGCTCGGGCGCGGCGCGCATCGTCCTGAACTTGAGGATGCCGAACGGTTTGCCGTCGAGGCCGACGCGAGTTTGCTTGAGGAGAATCGGACGGCCCGCCTCGAGGTACACGAGAGTCGCCACCACCATCAGGATGGGCGCGAGCAGCAGAACGCCGATACCCGCCAGAAGGAAATCAAGAGCTCGCTTCATCACCCATTCGGGACGGCTGCGGGCGGGTGCCTGCAGGCGCATCACCGGCAATCCCCACACGTGATCGCCGTTGGTGTCGGCCGCGCCGAGTTCGAAGAAACGAGGAACGACCCACACGGTGGCTCCTGCCGACATCGTTGCACGAATGAGCTCGACCATTGCCCCATGATCGGATGCGCTGAAGGCGACGAGAACTACTTCGATGCCTTGGGACCGAACGAGTTCCGGCACGTCGGCCATACGACCGATCGTGGGCGCCCCGAGTTCGTCGGTTCCGAACTTGGGGTCGTCGTCGACGGCGCCTACAACTTCGAGCCCGTATTCCTCGTGAGTTGAAAGAGTCTGAATGATCCGTCGAGCAACCACGCCGCCGCCGACGATCAAGGTGCGGCTCTTGGCGGCTTTACGAAGTGAATGCGCGACGCCGTAAGAAGCGCCCCGGCCGGCAAGGAGCAGTGGCCCGGTCACAACTGAAACGAAGAGAAGCACGCGAAGGTCACCGATACCGACCGCTACGGAAACGGCTGTGGCGGCGGCATAGGCCAGGCCGACCCGCCGAAGAAGAGGTCCTGCATCGTTTAGTGCCCCCACGCTCAGCCGGCCCCGCTCCCGGCGCGCCGGTGACAGGACTAGGGCGAAGGTAATCAATCCGAACAAGGCCACGGCCGGATCCAGATTTGAGGTAGCCAGGCGAGATCCCCACAGCACCGCGAGGAGGACCCATACGTCGGTGAGCGAGACGATATCCCCGGGAAGAACGCCGAGGCGACGACGCAGCTGTTTTTGCTCGGCCGCGATTACACCGGGTACGGCGTGAACCGGGTTTCGGAGCGTTTCGACTTGGGAGGGGGTCATCTCGTCCCTCCCGAAGTCATCGATTTTCTGCTGTGACCCGCCACGCTGCTCCCTACAAAATAGTCTGCGACCTCTCGCGAGGCTCTCGGAACTGCCGTCCCTATAATCTTCGGTGCGTTCGCTACCGAATGTAGCCGCTTGACTACAATTAGGCGAAACCCCGACCGATCCTTCAGTGCCCGCGCCAGATTTTGCCTCTCTCGAGGGGTTGCCATACCCCTTCCGGGGGGTGATATACCCCGTTTTGGGACTATATCCCACCTTTTTTTGGAAGTCATGATTGGAAGTATCTGGGAAATAAGCGCCAGAATAAATACGTAGATCTACGTATTACGAGTCCTCAGCTGGTGGGGGGTCGGCTTGGGGTCTCCTCGTCGACATCTGCGTCACTCATAGGGGAGTCGATGGCTAGGTCCGCGTCGTCGTCGAGACCGTCAGAACCCGAGGAACCCAGACCGGCTCCCCCGCTCGGCGGCCGAGGGGGCTCATCGGTGAGGTCGCCCAGTAGTCCACCCTGCGAGGAGCCGGGCGCCGAGGCCGCCGCCGCGTCGACATCTTCCTTGCCGCTGGCGTCGTCGCTCTCGAGTTCCTGACGCATGGACTGCAACATCATCTCGAGCGCGTAGAGCCGCTGACGCAGCTTGGACTCGGCCGACTGGAGCTTATCGACCCGGCGCGAGGCCGAGGCCGTTTTCTCGCTCGCCTCCCGCTCCGCCTCGGCGCGCACCTGGACGGCGTGGCGCTCGGCCTCTTCGGTCAGACGGCGGGCGGCGCTGCTGGCCGCGTCTCTCAGGTTGGCCGCCTCTTCCTCCGCGCGCCGGCGCATCGAGGTGGCGTCTTCCTCTGCCTTGCGTTTGAGCTGGTCGGCCGACTGCTTCGCGACCTGGAGAACCTGACCGATGTCCTTCCCGAGTGCCTCATAGGCGCTTCCGGTGGCCTCGGGGGCGGCCTCGGTGGTCTGGAGAGCCGCCCGGTAATCGGCCGCGACGGCCTTCAGGAAGGCCTTGACCTCGTCCTTGTCGTAGCCGCGAAGCGTTATCAGGAACTCTTTGCTGTCTATTTCCTCAGGAGTGAACGGCACCTCTGACCAACCTTTCCCCGCAGTGAGTACGTCGCTGCAGTTTCACGCGCCCGGCGGTTGCTGTCAACGACGCCTCCGCGGAGCAGTTTCTCAGGAGGCCGCCCGGAACCAGGCGACCGTTTGCTTCAGTCCATCGCCCAGATCGGTCGCCGGGCGCCAGCCCAGCACCTCCCCTGCGCGCTCAGAACTTACGACGATACGTTGCAGCTCCCCCGGGCGAGCGGGTGCGTGAACCGGATCGAGCCTGGATCCGGTGAGCTCCTTCAGGCGTCCGTAGAGCTCGTTTACCGATAGCTCTTTGCCGCTCCCTATATTCAGCAGGTCTCCGCTTCCCTTGTCGCGCGCGGCCACGAAAGCCGAGACCACGTCGTCTACGTACACAAAGTCCCGTGTCTGGCTCCCATCTCCGTAGATCGTGCACGGTCGCCCGGCGAGCATCTTGCGCGAGAAAATCGCTACCACCTGACCTTCGAGGCCGACCTCGGAGGCCGGCTCCTGCCGGGGTCCGTACACGTTCGAGAGGGCGAGAGCGCAGAAATCCACATCCTGGACGGCCCGGAAATAGCGAAGGTAGTCGAGGACGACCTTCTTGGAGACCCCATAAGGCGACTCCGGCATTGAATCCGGCCAGTAGATCTGGTCTTCCGTCACGGGGAGCCGCGACTCGTCGGGCTCGCCGTAGATGCACCCTCCCGACGACGTGAACACGACTTTCTGCGTTCTCGCCTCTTTTGCCGACTGCAGCACGTTGAGCGACCCGATCACGTTGAGCATGGCATCGTGGATGGGATCGGCAACCGACTTCCGCACGTCGACCTGTGCGGCGAGGTGAAAGATGACCTGCGGCCGGCTGCGCTTGATGAGCTCTCCCAGGGCGGTCGAGGTGATGTCGACTCGCTGGAAAGTGAACTTGCCCATCTGAGAGCGGCGGGCGTCGGCGAGGTTCGCGAGCGAGCCCGACGACAGGTCGTCGACACCGAGCACCTCTTCGCCTTCGCTCAAGAGTCGATCGACGAGATGGGATCCGATGAACCCCGCGGCCCCGGTTACGAGAACCCGCACGCGTTCCTCCTAAAGATGGACGGCTAAGAGCCCCCGAGGATACAAAGGCTGTGACCACCACCACAGCACCACCGATAACTGAGTGCTTTCTTTGCTGCGTGAGTCCTCGTAGTGAAGCCTCCCGCAGCAAAGAAAAGCAGGAGAGTCGTTATCGAGCGCTCGTGGCCCAGCAGCTGGGGGCGATCACGCGCTCCCAATTGACCGCGCTGGAGTTCACCCGTGGTGATATTCAGGGGCTCTTAGCAAGAGGCCAACTGAGGCGCGCGAGACCGCGTGTTTACGTCGCGACCACCGCGCCCTCTTCTTGGGAGCAGAAGGTCACGGTCGCCTGGCTGTGGGCTGGCCCCGGAGCGGTCATCTCGCATCGCACGGCAGGTTCGCTAATGAAGCTGGACTGAGTTACTCAGCGGGTCCTGGAGGTAACTGTGCCTCTCCATAGAAGTCCCCGCGCGCCCGATGTGATCGTTTACCGCCGCAGGGATATAGAGAGATATGACGTCTTTAAGCACGGCCAACTACGGATCACGTCACCTACACGAACCCTATTCGATCTTGGTGCGGTTTTAAATGGTGAGGAGCTGGAGCTCGCACTGGAAGATGTACTGCGGCGGAACCTCACGACTCTCGATCGCCTTGATCGGCGGACGCTTCAGCTCTGCAGGAAGGGTCGGGCAGGGTGCGCGGCGTTGCGAAAACTTATTGACCAGAGACGAAATCACGAGGACACGGAAAGTGGACTGGAGGCGAAGGTCGGCCGCGCTCTCAGACTCGGCCGACTGCCGGCGCCCATGCGCCAGCACAAGATCTTCTCCGACGAGGGCTTTGTAGCCCGAGTTGATTTTGCGTACCCGGAAGCCAAGCTGGCGGTGGAGGCACAGAGTTACAAGCACCACCAAGGGCGTAAGGCCTGGTTTCGTGACATGGAGCGAGACAGAGCTTTACGAGCTCTGGGTTGGGAGGTCGTTTACATGACGGAAGAGGATTTGAGAGATCGACGCGGCGAAACGATCGAGCAGATCCGAGGTCTGCTGAGAAAGCGGGCGCCTCAATTACTTCTTGCGCTGTGATCCTTCTCTGCTGCAATAGGCTTCCCACCGAAGCCTCCCGCTTCAAAGAACCTTAAAAGTCCAAATGCATCAGGAAACCAAACACTCCCCCTCGCTGCGGGTTTTTTTGCGTCGCGCCCCCCCAAGAGGAACCCGTCCCGCCCCTGCCGGGTTAAGGGTTGCATCTTCGCCCCAAGACACAACGCGCGCTAGGGTCTGTGTTCGTCGTCTCCTAGGGTTTCGGACTCGAGTGTCACGCCCGGTCCGACCCGGGCTCTCTCTCCCAGGATGCTCTGTTGCACCACGGCCCCCGTCTCGATAACGGCCCCCGGGAGCAAGACGGTTTGACTTACCTCGCAACCGGCGCCGATGCGCGCGCCGGCGCCCACACAGCACAGCTCGACGTCGGCGTTGGCCGCGACTTCGGCGTCCGGCGCAACCACGACCCCTCCCGAGTTGGCGTCGTGATCGGGCGCGCGGTAGTCGCCTTGCAAGGCGTCGATGTTGGCCCGCAGGTACTTTTCCGGAGTCCCGATGTCC
>JALZEI010000246.1 GCA_030862115.1 Actinomycetota bacterium | reverse complement strand
CGCCGGAGGATCGTAAGAGGATTTTCGATAAATTCGCCATGCTTCCCAAGCCGGGATGGATCGCCAAGGGGACGGGGCTCGGCCTCTACATCACCAAGGGGATCGTCGAGGCCCATGGGGGCCGTCTCTGGGTGGACTCCGAGCAGGGGAAGGGCTCGACCTTTTACTTCACGTTGCGCGTCGCCTAGTAAACCGTTCAGAATCACCGGATGGGTTCCTCCGACGAGCTGGCATTCAAATCACTCAGCGAACTTAGAGAGCTGATCGCCTCCAAGGCGCTTTCTCCGGTCGAGCTGGTGGAGCATTATCTGCGGCGCATAGAGAAGTTCGACGAGCAGATCAACTCCTTCGTCACCGTGGTCGGAGACCTCGCCCTGGAGACGGCCCGCGAGACGGCCAGGCAGGTGGCGGCGGGAGACTCCCGGCCGCTCTTAGGCATTCCGATCCCCATCAAGGATCTCACCGAGACGGCGGGAATAAAGACGACTCACTCATCGCGCGCCTTCGCCGACTACGTGCCGGACCGGGATGCCGCGGTGGTGCGACGGATCAAGGAAGCCGGAGCAATCGTCATCGGGAAGACGAACGCGTCGGAGTTCGGGACGTGGCCGGTCACCGAGTCGGATCTCAACGGGCCCTGCCGAAACCCCTGGAACCCCGAGCTGACGGCCGGAGGATCGAGCGGGGGAGCGGCCGCGGCGGTGGCGGCGGGTTTCGCCCCCGCGGCGCAGGGCAGCGACGGAGGCGGCTCCATCCGGATCCCGGCCTCGTGCTGCGGAATCGCCGGCATGAAGCCCTCGCGCGGCCGGATCTCCCGCGGCCCCTATCTCGGTGAGTTCTGGGCGGGGTTCTCAACCGACGGGCCGCTGGCCCGCAGCGCCGCGGACCTCGCCTTGATGCTCGACGTGATGCGCGGTCATGAGCCCGGCGATCCCTACTGGGCTCCCGAGCCCATGAGGCCATATGTCGAAGAGGTGAACACGGACCCGGGCCCCCTGCGTATCGGCGTCCTCGACGCGACACCAACGGGTGTTTCCGTCGACCCCCAGGTTCTGGCGGGCCTGCGGGGCGCACTGGAACTGCTCGAGTCCCTAGGTCACAGAATCGAAGAGACGCGGACCGACTGGGTCGACCCCGACCTGTCCTCTCACTTCATCAAGGTCGTGCAGTCGTCCACGGCTTACTACCCAGGCATCGACCTCGACAAGATCGAGGCCGGCAACCGGGCGTTGGCAGACGTCGCAGAGGCGACCTCGAGCTTGACCTACGTCAAAGCCGTGGTCGCCATGCAGGAGTTCACCAGAAGCGCCGTCGCTCTGTGGTCGGACATCGATGTTCTCGTAACTCCGACCCTCGCCCTTCCCCCGGTTCCGGTCGGCTGGATCTTCGAGGAAGACGACGTCTGGATGCAGCTCATCCGGGCAGGCATGTTCATGCCCTTCACGCCGCTGGCGAACATCACGGGCCAGCCGGCGATGTCGCTACCGCTCGCTCACACCGAAGACGACGTCCCGATCGGCATCCAGTTCGTAGGCCCTCCGGCAGGCGAAGACCTCGTCTTCCGCCTCGCCGGCCAGCTGGAGGCCGCGGCTCCCTGGTCCCACCGCCACCCCCCACTCGGCTGAACATGCCGAGTGCTCTAATGGTTGCGGTATCCGCAACGAGTAGAGCACTCGACTCGGGGAGAAGGTCGCCGACGAGAGGATGGTCGCGCGGTTTCGTCACATGCTCTTTTTCGTTTCGCAGCCCGTCGCCTGGTCGTTGCCGGGGCCCCCGATGCATTTGTCGTCCCCGGGCCCTCCGATGAGCGTGTCCGAGCCGTCCTCGCCGCGGAGCACGTCGTTGCCCCCCTCGCCTCTCAACTTGTCGCCACCACCGCCGCCGCAAACCGCGTCTCCGCCACCGCCGGCACGAACGGTGTCCCCGCCGCCCAGCGCCAGGAAGCTCTCGTTGGTTGCCGTGCCGAAGAGGAATTCATCAGCGGGGGTTCCGACTCGGTTTACGACTCTGGGGGGGCAGGTCGCGTACTCGTAACTGCCCGCGTCGCATCCGTTGCTTTGTGGACGCGGCACCCCTCGCTGGTCGGAGCCTCCGCAATAATCGGCGCCGGCGGAGACCAGGTTTCGAGCGGGGCTGGTGCGCCTGATCGCACGCGTGAACGTGGGCCCGCCGTTGTCCTGAAGGCCGCGCAGCTGGGGATTGCCGAGGACGTCGCCTCCCAGCGGCAAGATCCCGCAGTCATTGGTCGGTCCACCCTCGACGTTGTCTCCCAGGGAGTTCACGGGAGTGTCGACCCCTGCGCAGTCTTTCTCCATACCGGGGCTTCCGTTCCCGCTGATGATCGAGGACCGCAGGTTGATCGTGCCCCCATACTGGTGGATGCCGGCACCCACTCCAGGCTGTGAGGAGTTGCCGGCGATGGTCGAGTACTCGATGTCCATCGTACCGGTACTCGTTATCAGGATCCCCCCGCCGACGTCTGCGCTGTTGCCGGAAATAGTCACGTTTCGGAGCTTCACGCTCTCTCCGGCATCGGTCTGGTTGTGGATGCCTCCGCTCGCCGCATTGTCGCCTTCGGCGTCGTTGGCCACGATTGAGACATTGGTCAGGGTCATCTTGCCGTCGTTGAAAATCCCACCAGCGGTACCGGTGGAGACGTCGTTGCCGGAGACAGACGAGCGAGTAAGGGTGAGACGCGAGGCGCTCGAGTTGAGAATACCGCCTGCCAGGTGGCTCGCGTCGTTGCCTGCTACCCGCACTCGGTCCCCGGTGATTTTTCCGAAACTGTTGATGCCACCGCCGGCGCCGTCTGGTTCAGAGGCCGTGTTTCCTCCGATCAGGACATCGTCGAGGTCGAGGGTAGCGTCCACCTGGACGAAGATCCCTCCTCCGTCGCCGTCCACGGCGTTCGACTCGACGGTCACCCGGCGCAGAGTTACGTCGCCGCCAAAGTCGATGAAGAGACCGCCTCCATTGTCGTCGACCGAGTCGAAGAGGAACCCGCCACTGATGTTCAGGTTGGCGATGACGACCGGCGATTCCGTGTCGATGTTCAGCACGGAGTGGCCACTGCCGCCGTTGGTAATGATGGTCGATTCCGGTCCGGCGGGACCCTCGCCGCGGATCCTGACGGCCCGGGAGATGTGGATGTCGTCCTCGTCGAACGTCCCCGCTCCAAGTTTTATGACGGCGCAGTTGAAGTCGGCCAGAGCGTCCTTTAAGGGTGTGCCGGCCCCGGGGTTCACGTTGCAGGTGGCGGCCGCGGACGGGCCGGTGGCGAAATTCGAACCCAACAAGACGATGGCGCTCAGGATCACTGCACGGGTCGAGCGTTTCATGACATGCCTCCCATCAGCCCTCGTGTGAGACCTTCCCATGGCCTCTCTCGAAGGCCGTAGTGTGCCATGTTCGGGGTGTCGCACCCCCTCACTAGACTGACCCGAATGCCCCGATTCAAGGTCGAAGCCGAGTTCGAGCCCGCCGGTGATCAGCCGGACGCCATAGCCGCGTTAGCCGAGCGGGTCGTGTCGGGGGAGCGGTTCTCGACCCTGCTGGGAGCGACGGGGACCGGCAAGACGGCCACGATGGCGTGGGCGGTCGAGCGGATCCAGAAGCCCACCCTCGTCATTGCGCCGAACAAATCACTGGCGGCGCAGCTGTGCAATGAGTTCAAGCAATTCTTCCCACAGAACGCGGTCGAGTACTTCGTGTCCTATTACGACTACTACCAGCCAGAGGCCTACGTGCCCTCGTCGGACACCTACATAGAGAAGGACTCGTCTATCAACGACGAGATCGAGCGGCTCCGCCACGCGGCGACGAGCGCTCTGCTCCAGCGCAAGGACGTGCTGATAGTCGCCAGCGTCTCCTGCATCTTCGGCCTCGGCTCCCCTGAGGAATACCTGAATCAGATGATCGACGTCGCCAGGGGAGGGACGGCTGACCGGGATTTCATCGTCCAGAAGTTGGTGGACATCCAGTACGAGAGAAACGACATCAACTTCGTGCGCGGGAAGTTCCGCGTGCGCGGCGACACGATCGAGATCTTTCCGGCCTACGAGGAAAAGGCGTTGCGCATCGAGCTGTTCGGCGACGAGGTCGATCGCATCATCCAGCTCGACCCCCTCACCGGCGAGATCCTCAGCGAGCTCGATCACGTCACCGTCTACCCAGCCTCCCATTACGTTGCCTCACAGGAACGCATGCAGCGGGCGATCGTCGCAATCGAGCGTGAGCTCCAAGACCGGCTCTCGGTCCTACAGAGCGAGAACAAGCTTCTCGAGGCGCAGCGCCTGAGAATGCGCACCGAGTACGACCTCGAGATGATGCGCGAGGTCGGTTTCTGCAACGGCATCGAGAACTACTCGCGCCACATCGAGGGCCGCGATCCCGGCTCCCGTCCGAACACCCTCATCGACTACTTCCCCGACGATTTCCTCGTGGTTCTTGACGAGTCGCACGTGACGGTTCCGCAACTCAACGGCATGTACGAGGGGGACATGAGCCGCAAGCGCACGCTCGTCGAGCACGGCTTCCGACTCCCGAGCGCGCTCGACAACCGGCCCCTTCGTTTCGACGAATACCTCGACGTGGTCGACCAAATGGTTTTCATGAGCGCTACCCCCGGCCCCTTCGAGCTCCGCATGT
>JALZEI010000237.1 GCA_030862115.1 Actinomycetota bacterium | reverse complement strand
GACCCGAGCCGTCGTTATTGCCCGACTCGACGGCACCTGTGACTTCTAGTCTTTGACCACCCACGTCCGCGGTGCCTCCGCCGCTCACCCGATAACCGTCCGGACTTACCTTGGCCCGTGGGTTGTGGACCCGCACGCCGTCGGGCCGGGGTCCCGTTCGAGGTCTTCTGTGTCGACGGTCCGGACCTTGTGGATTAACCACAACTCGGCGCTCGCCTAGTTCTCCGCCGCCCGGGCCTGCGTCCCCCTCTGCGGCCTCCAGGCCACCGATCGCCCGGGCCATGTCATCGATCCACGCCGACGATCCCGTGGCCATGGCGAGAGACATCGACTGGTCCAACCAGTTGATTGCGTTCGGCGCTCCGCCATGTGATGAGAACGATCCTTTGTGTGTGTTTACCGCCGCATGATCGCCTGCCGCTGTGCCGATCCCTCCGAAACTGGCCGCGCACAACAGGCCTGCTGCGACCGACACGCACGGGACGAGCTGCTCGCTCAGCGGAGAGGCCGGCGCCGAGCGCCACAGACGCTGAAGAGCAAGTTCGAACGACGCGACCGCGGCCGAGGCGCGGTCAATCAGAGCGCGCAGCCGTTTTCGCCCGCGCAGACGGAGCATCTTTAAAGACGAGGCGCTTTCGTCGGGTTGCTCGGCCGCTCCGATCTCGGCGAGAAGGGCAGATCGCTGCCCGTCTGTTAATTGCTCGAGCGCGGCGTGCACTTGTTCGAGCTCCACGCGCGCCAGCGCGATTGCCTCGGTATCGTGGTCCAGCTGCGCGTCCGGAATCGCGATTTGTGTGCGACGCGATTGCGCGCGGATGTGGTCGCGAAGGACGTTCAAAGCGATCGTCAGAGCGAGGGGCCAAATGTCGCGGTTGGGATCGACGCGGTTCCAGATCTGAAACAGCCGGAGGCCGGTCTCCTGGACGAGGTCCTCGGTCATCGCGCGCGGCACCCTGCGATGGCGGAGCGCGGCTTGCAGCCGGCGCGCGACCGGCGGCCAGGTCGTCTCGAACGACTGTCTATGCGGCACCCTGCCTCCCCGAGCCTCGGCCGAGTGGGGCTTTACCTAGGAAGTACGCAATTGGGGCAAATCGAGTAACCGGTCATTCGTTTGGGCTGGCACCGGCGTGCCACGGTCGATTCGCAGGGCCCAGCCGGGTCGTCCACAGTCAATACCGGGGAAATCAACAGCCTGTTGCCCTTGTCCTCCACAGCCCTGGTTCCCTAACGTCGGTGTTTCAACTTCCTCGGCAGGCGTGGTGCTGATCACTCCCCAAATGCCCGTTTTCGTGGGCGGCGGCATCTACGCTTCGAACAGACGTTCGATAGAAGAATGGAGTTTGTCTTGGCCCAGCGCGCGCCTCTCCAGGAGGTTCGTTCCAACCGCATACCGCCCCAGAACCTGGACGCCGAGCAGTCCGTGCTGGGAGCCATGCTCGAGTCCAAAGAGGCCATCGCCAACGTAGTTGAGATCCTCAACTCCGAGGACTTCTACAAGCCCGCCCACTCGCAGATCTTCGAGGTCATCCTCGATCTCTACGGCCGTGGCGAGCCGGCCGACGCCATCACGGCGGCCGAGGAGCTCGGTCGGCGGGGGCAACTCGAGGGCATCGGGGGCAAGCCCTACATTCACGGCCTGCTCGAGGCCTACCCCACGGCCGGATCGGCCGGGCATTACGCTCGCATCGTCGAGGAGAACGCCGTTCTGCGCCGGCTCATCCATGCGGGCAATCAGGTTCAGGAGATCGGCTTCGACCTTCCCGAAGACGTCGAGATGGCCGTGGACGAGGCCGAAGAGCTCGTCTACAAGGTCGGCGACCGTCGGCTGAGGGCCGACATCCACCCCATTCGCGGCCTGCTCTCCGAGAACATGGAGATGATCGAGACGCTCTACGAGCGCGGCGAGCATGTCACCGGGCTGGGCTCCGGGTTTCCCGACCTCGACGAGATGACCGCCGGCTTTCAGCCGTCGAACTTGATCATCATCGCGGCCCGACCGTCGATGGGAAAGACGTCGATCCTCGGCGACTTCATGCTGCATTCCGCCACGCGACTAAACCAGCCGGTGGTCATCTTCAGCCTTGAGATGTCGCGCCACGAGGTCGTACAGAGGTTCTTATCTTCCGAGGCGCGCGTCGATTCGCAGCGAATGCGCCGGGGCTCTTTGCAGGAAAGCGACTGGACGCGTTTGTCGACCGCTCTCGGACGTTTAGCGGAGGCGCCGATCTTTATCGACGACTCGCCGAACGTGACCTTGATGGAGATGCGCGCTAAGTGCCGACGGTTAAAGGCCCGCCACGGCCTTTCCCTGGTGATCATCGACTACCTCCAGCTCATGCAGTCGCCGCGCAAGTCCGAGAACCGCCAGCAAGAGGTGTCGGAGATCTCGAGGTCGCTGAAGATCCTGGCCCGCGAGCTCGAGGTCCCGGTGATCTG
>JALZEI010000233.1 GCA_030862115.1 Actinomycetota bacterium | reverse complement strand
AGCAACGCTTTCAACTTGTCGTATTCGTCGGACACCGATGCGAACTGCTCCTGCAGTCGTTCGGTCGCGTCGTCGAGTTCAGAGGTCGTAGCGGCAAGCTCTACTTTTCGATCCTCGAGTTCGGCCTCGAGATCCTCCAGTTCCTCCTGCGAACGAGACAGCTTCGTAAAGAGCTCGTTGTTGGCGGACGAGATCCGGGACGCGAGCTCGACGGTGTCGTAAAGCTCGCTGAAATCCTGCGCCTCGAAGAGGGCCTCGGCGAAGCCCGCCGGCCCCTGCCGGTAAAGGAATCCGGCGCGGATCTCGGCTTCCTCGATGAGTTTGGAACGTTCCCTAGTGAGGTCGGCCGTTCGCAGCTCGATCTCGGCGATCCGGCCGAGCACGTTGTCCTGTTCGGTCCGCAGTTCCTCGAGACGAGCCGTGGTCGCGTCGAGGTCGCCCTGGATGGCGTCCATCCGAGCCTGCAACTCGCTCAATGACTCTCGACCCGCCGCACTCGTGGAGAGAAGGGGCACGGTGGCCGCCGTGAGAAAGAGGGCGGCTGCCGCCAGACGAGAGCGTCCTCGTCTCAATGTGAACACGTGATAGGAAGCTAACAGCCGGTTGGAAAGGCATCAAATGACAACAAACGCAACAGGGGGAACAGATCTCATATGCGAGGGGTAGAGGACTATCTCCAAGAGATAAAGCGGCTCGAGGAGGACGGCGAGCGCATCACCGCCACCGTGCTGGCCCGAATCCTGGAGATCTCCCTTCCGTCGGCATCCGAGATGCTCAAGCGCCTGGGAACCGAGGGCTATCTAACGCGCGAGAAGGGGGGGGCGATCCTGCTCACCCCGGAGGGCCGGCGCCTCGCCCACACGATCCTGCGGCGCCATCGCCTGGTCGAGTGCCTGTTGGTCGACAAGCTGGGCATGTCGTGGTCCGAGGTCCACGGCGAGGCGCACAAGATCGAACACGCCATCTCGGCGCGAGTGGAAGAGGCGCTCGCGAAAGCGCTCGACTATCCCGACTACTGCCCGCACGGGCATCCCATCTGTCCCGTAGACCTACGCGTCACGCGTCGGCTCACCGACCTCGCGCCGGGTGAGAAGGGCGAGGTGTCTCAGATCTCCGAGGTCCAGGAGGACGTGCTTCCCTATCTCGAAGGGCTGGGGATCAGGCCGGGGGCCGTCATCGCGATCAAAGACGTCGCTCCGCGCGAGGGTCCCTTGACAGTCGAGACCGAGGAGGGCATCACGTCGCTGGGTCGCGAGCTGGCCGCCATCGTCAAAGTCATCGAGGCCCCCGTTCCGTAGATTCCTAGAGACCGTAGGTACGACCGATTAACTCCCTCATGATCTCGGAGGTGCCTCCCCCAATCGGGCCGAGGCGCGAGTCGCGCCAAGCTCGCTGCGCGGGGAACTCCATCATGTAACCGTAGCCGCCGTGGACCTGTACACACTCGTCGGCGACGTGAAAGGCGAGCTCGCTCGTGTACAGCTTCGCCATCGCCGCTTCACGAATCGGCTGTTCTCCCCCCGCGTGCTTTCGCAGGGCGTGATACGTGAGAGCGCGCCCGGCCTCGATCCTGGTTGCCATGTCGGCGAATCGATGCCGCCACACCTGGAACTTGCCTACCGGCCGTTTGAATGCGTTTCTCTGCAAAGCGTAATTCTTAGCGTAGTCGTAAGTGCGTTGGGCCCCCGCGACTTGTCCTAGCGCCATGATCAGCCGTTCCCACACGAAGTTCTGCATGATTGCGTAGAACCCGGAGCCCTCGTCTCCCAGTCGACAGTCGTCCGCGACGCGAACGTCGGTGAACGACAGCTCGCCCGTCTGTCCCGTCCTCCACCCGAGCATGGGGAGCCGGCGCGCGTCGAAACCCGGCGCGTCCTTTTCCACCACGAACAGCGTGACGCCCTTGTGGCCGGCGTCGGGATCGGTCTTGGCGGCAACGACGATGAAATCAGCCCATGCTCCGTTCGAGATGAAGAGCTTCGATCCGTTGAGGACCCAGTCGGTTCCATCGCGTTTGGCCGAACATTTGATCGAGGCGACGTCCGAACCGGCGTCGGGTTCGGTGACGGCAAAGGCGCCGACCTTTGCACCGGCGATCGCCGGGCGCAACCAGCGTTCGTGCTGTTCGGGGCTGCCGAAGTTGAAAACGTAAAGAGCGGCGAGATCCTTGTGCGCGCCGAGCGACGCCGAGACGCCCGCCGAGCCGCATCCACCGAATTCCTCCGTAACGACCGCGTCGGCCACTATGTCAGGTCCCGAGCCGCCGATCTCGGACGGGAACTTCATCCCGAAGTACCCAAGCTCCCCTACCCGCGCGAAGACCTCCTTGGGAAAAGACTCGTTCCGCTCCCACTCCTCCGCGTGGGGCAACAACTCCTTCTCGACAAAGGAGCGGACGCTTCGCCGCAGCTCTTCGTGTTCGGCGGAGAACAGGTCGTCGTGAACTTGCGATCTCATAGTCCCTCCATGCGTCCGATCAC
>JALZEI010000227.1 GCA_030862115.1 Actinomycetota bacterium | reverse complement strand
CGTCACGGAAGTGCGAGGGGATTTCAAGGCCGGCGATTCGGTCGACGTGGTCGGACCCGAGGGCGAGATCGTCGCAAGAGGGTTGGTACGCTACGACGCCCGCGAGCTGCAACAAGCGCAGGGCCGTCCCACGGCGGAACTCGCCGGCCGCGAGGTCATTCACCGAGACGAGTTGGTGGTACTGGACAGATGACGACTTCGGTAACCGAGACCTGCGGGATTGCGTCCGAGGTCGCTCCGAGCGTGGCCTCGCTATCCACCCAGAGCAAGAACGACGCGCTCGCCGCGATGGCCCAGAGCCTTCGTGACAACGCATCGGATCTGAAGGCGGCCAATGAACAAGACGTCGAGAAAGCCAAAGCCGACGGTATCAGCGGCGCGCTGATCGACCGTCTTACCCTTACGGACAAGCGAATCGCCTCGATGGCCGACGGACTCCTCGCGGTGGCCGCCCAACCCGATCCGGTGGGGGAGATCGTCGAGGGTTGGCGACGCCCAAACGGGCTACTCATCGAAAAGGTGCGTGTGCCCTTGGGTGTCGTCGCGGTCATCTACGAGGCGAGGCCCAACGTCACCGCCGACGTGACCGGCCTGTGCATGAAAGCCGGGAACGCGACCCTCCTTCGTGGCTCCTCTACCGCCCTGAAGTCGAACAAGGCGATCGTCGAGGTTATGTCCTCGGCCGCCGGCGAGGCCGGCGTGCCGAGCAATGCCTTCCAGCTGATCGAGGACGTATCGAGAGAATCGGCGGTAGAGCTGATGACCGCTAAAGGGCTGGTCGATCTATTGGTTCCGCGCGGCGGGCCGGCTCTTATCCAGTCGATCGAGGCCAACGCAACGGTGCCGGTCATCATCGACGGGGACGGCAACTGCCATGTCTACGTGGACGCGTCTGCGGATCTCGGCATGGCATCGGAGATCGTCGTGAACGCAAAGACGCAACGACCGAGTGTTTGTAACGCGGCCGAGACCCTCCTGGTTCATCAGGAGCTTGCCGACAAGTGGCTGCCGGGCGCTCTGGAGGATCTCGCCGAACGAGATGTCGAGATTCGCGGCGACGAGCGCGTTCGTCAGCTGTGGCCCAAGGCCCGACCGGCGACCGAGGAGGACTGGGGCCGAGAGTATTTGGACTTGGTCATCGCCGTACGCGTCGTCGACACGCTTGACGACGCGATCGCACACGTGAACAAGTGGGGGACCTCCAACTCGGAGGCAATCGTCGCCCAGGACATCGGGTCGGCCCGCCGTTTCGCCGCCGAGGTGGACTCTGGAACCGTGTTCGTGAATGCCTCGACGAGGTTCTCGGACGGCGGCGAGTTCGGATACGGCGCGGAGATCGGGGTCTCGACACAGAAGCTCCACGCGCGCGGTCCGATGGGGTTGCGGGAGCTGACGACGACGAAGTACGTCGTCTGGGGATCCGGCCAGATTCGCACCTGACGCCTGCATATCCCCCTTATATGGCCTGAGGTTCGATTAGCTATAGGGATGCCCAAAGATCCCTCGGCCCCCCTGCGCCGCCTCGGCGTAATGGGCGGGACGTTCGATCCCATCCACGTGGGCCACCTTGTGATCGCGTCGGAGGCCCTCTACGAGCTGGATCTCGATCGGATGATGTTCACTCCGACCGGGCAGCCGTGGCAAAAGAAGCTGTATTCCGACTCCGAGGACCGCTACATGATGACGGTGCTGGGGGCCGGCGGGAACCCGCGCTTCACGGTTTCCAGGATGGAGCTCGATCGGGTGGGGCCCACGTATACCGCGGACACGATGGAGGCACTCAAGGAATTTCACGGGCCGGAGGTCGAGCTGTTCTTCGTCGCCGGGGCCGACGCGGCCCTGCGCCTGGGGACCTGGAAGGGCATCGAGCGTTTGGTCGACCTGGCCGAGGTCGTGGCGGTGGCGCGCCCCGGGCATGATCTCGGCGACTTCAAGCCCGAAGTCGGTTGGCCCCGAGTCCGCGTCATGAAGACGCCGGGCCTAGACATCTCCTCTACCGATATCCGCGAGCGGGTACGCGAGGGCAGGCCCATCGACTACCTCGTTCCCGCCCCGGTTGCGCGCTTTATTCGCGAGCGGGGTCTCTACATGGAGATGGAGACGGGCTGATGCCACGAGGAAAACATCGCCGCCCCTGGTATCGAAGAGAAAGGCTCCCCGAGCCGAAGCCCGAGAGCCAGAGGCGCAGCGCGCAGAAAAACCTTCGTCGGCAAAAACGAATGGACGTCGCTCGCACTGCCGGCCTCTGGTTGCTGGTGGTCGGAGTGGTCGTTGCCTTAGGTGCCGGGACCTGGGTGCTCGTATCGGGTGATGATGACGAGGTCGCCCCTCCGGTCGCTCAGCCGTCGGCCGGCGAAGCGCCCGACGACACGATCGATACCACTTTGTTGATCGGTACGAAAGAGGCGGGACTCAACGAGGGGGCGATGTGGTTGACCCTTCTCGCGGTGGACGGGGCCTCGGGGCGCGGTTCGGTCATCTACGTTCCGGCGCACACGGCCACAGAGGTTCCCGGCCGCGGTCTGCTGGGAGTCGGCGACGCTCTTGAGTCGGGCGGTATGCCGCTGTTGCTCGTGGCGGTAGAGAACCTTCTCGGTGTGAAGGTTGATCGCTACGTCGAGCTTTCGAACTCGGACGCCCGAGTTTTCTTCAAGGCGACGGGTGATCTCTCCGTGGATGTTCCGACCGAGGTGCA
>JALZEI010000192.1 GCA_030862115.1 Actinomycetota bacterium | reverse complement strand
ACGATGGCGTCGGAATCCTCGATGAAGTCGCCGAGCGAGGAATCCTCTTCCTCGCCGATCGGCGTCTCGAGGGAGACGGGCTCTTGCGAGATCTTCTGGATGTCGCGTACCTTCTCGGGCGACATCTCCATCTGCACCGCGATCTCCTGCGCGCTCGGCTCCCGACCGAGGTCCTGCAAGAGCTGGCGCTGAATCCGCGCCAGCTTGTTGATCGTCTCGACCATGTGCACCGGTATGCGAATCGTACGCGCTTGATCGGCGATGGCCCGGGTGATCGCCTGCCGGATCCACCACGTCGCATAGGTCGAGAACTTGAATCCCTTGGTGTGGTCGAACTTTTCCACGGCGCGGATGAGACCTAGATTGCCCTCCTGGATGAGATCCAAGAACGCCATGCCCCGGCCCACGTAACGCTTGGCAATCGAGACCACGAGCCTGAGGTTTGCCTCGACCAAATGCCTCTTGGCGCGGGCACCGTCGCGCTCTTGCCAGCGAAGTTCGCGCACCTCGGACTCTGCGAGCTCGGACGAAACGTTCAATTTGTCGGCCGCAATCAGGCCGTTCTCTATCCGAAGCGCGAGATCGACCTCTTCTTGAGCGGTGAGAAGCGCAACGCGGCCGATCTCCTTTAAGTACATCCGGACGGGATCGTTGGTGGGCGCCTTGAGGGCCTGATCGACCTCCTTGCGCTCGCGCACGCGGGTCTCGTCCGGGTCGGGCGCGGTCTCTTCCTGACTCTCTTCGCGTATGGATTCGTCTTCGGCGACCTCGACGCCCAGTTCTACGAGGCGCTGGTAAACGGCATCCGTCTCGTCCGTCGTGAGATCGAGCACGGAAAGCTTTTCGGCCAGGTCGGCGGCCGTGATGGTGCCCTCACTCTGGGCGGTGCGAACGATCTTTTCGACTTCGAGGTGCGAAGGGGGGACCTGGGTGAGTGTCGTCCCGGAGCTTTGCTCGACCTTCTCCTTGTCGACCGTGCCGTTCTCGCCGACACCCATACCTAGGCGGCTCCCTGGAGGCGGCGAAGCATGTCACGCCGCTCGGCCTCGAGCCCGACGAGCTCGGTGAACAACTCGTCGTGCCGGGCGGGCTCCAATGTTGGATTTAAGTCCTGCAAGACATCTCTTTTCTGCTTGATGGATCGCTCCAGTCTAAAAACGTCCAGGCGGATGAAAACTTCCCCAAACCCTGACGTAGCCATCGGCCCCCTCGAGGAGTCTTCCACCAGAAGCTCGGTCAGAAGCTGCCTCCCCTGATCGGAAAGATCGTGAGCGATCGACGCCGCGTCGACGTGTTTGGTCGCACCCATACGCGCCCTAGCCACGGAGAACAGTTCTCGTCGGACGGGGGACGTGAAGCAGGACTCATCCAGCTGCTCGACCCACGACGCAACCTCATTGCTCCGACTTAACAGCAAACGCAGCGCCTCTCGTTCGACTTTGACGTGCCCCGGCAGCCGTCGCTCAGGGCTTCTTACGACGCCACCCCCCTGTGGCTCACTTCCAAGACGCTCTTCTTCGAGCGCCCGTTGCACAGCTTCAACGTCGACACCGATACGCCTCGCAGCCACAAAAGCGTACTGATGACGTGCGATCGGGTCGGGATGCAACCCTAGCACTTTGACGGCTTCCCTCACCGCACGAGAGCGCGCCTCCGGTGTGTCGGTAGGAAGCTTCTCTATGGTCTCTTCCAATTTGAATTCGAGGAGTGGCCGCGCCGCAGTCAGCACCTTCTGAATGGCCTCGGGACCGTCCTCCTTAATGACGTCGGCCGGATCGCGACCCGGAGGCAAGGGAGCAACCAGCACCTCGAGGCCGATCCGGTGGTGCGCGCCGAAACTTCGCTCGGTTGCTCCTTTACCCGCAGCGTCGGCGTCGAGCATTAGCACCGCTCGATGGGTGAACTTCTTGAGTTGTTCGAAATGGGTCTCTCCGAGCGCGACACCGTTCGTGGCTATCGTCTCTCCGAACCCGGCCTCGTGCATCGAGATGACGTCGGTGTAGCCCTCGACCACGACGGCCACTCCCTCGTCACGCGCGAGCCGCGACTTGGCCCGGTTCAGCCCATACAGAACGCGCGACTTCGAAAAGACCGGCGTCTCAGAGCTATTGAGGTATTTGGGCTGCTGGTCGCCGAGAGCTCGGGCGCCGAAACCGACCACCCGGCCCTGGAGATCCCAGGTCGGAAAAGTGATGCGCTGACGAAAGGTGTCGTAAAGGCTCTGGTCGCGGTCGCTCCGGCGACCGAGATCGGATAGCTCTATCTCTTTCTCCGAAAATCCCTTCCGAAGGAGGTGCGTACACAACGAGTTTCGGCCCGGCGCGTAACCGAGCGCCCACCGAGCGGCGATCTCTTTGGTGAAGTCACGACCCTCGAGATACGCCCGGGCCGGCGCAGCGTCCTCGGAGTTCATGAGGGCCTCGTGAAAGAACCGGGCCGCGACCTCGTTGCCCTCGAGGATGCGCGCCTTGAGCCCACGGTTCATCTCGTCGCCGGGACGCGCCTCCTCGTAGGTGAGCGGGTAGCCCGTCTTCGAGGCAAGCCATTCGACGGCCTCGGGAAAGGGCAGATTTTCGATCTTCTGCACGAATCCGTATACGTTGCCGCCCTCGCCGCAGCCGAAGCAATGCCACAGACCCTTGGCGGTGTCGACGGTGAAAGAAGGAGTCTTCTCGCTGTGGAAGGGACAGAGACCTTTGAAGGTGTGTCCGCCCGCTTTCTTGAGCTTCGTGTAGGTCGAGACCAACTCGACGATATCGGCCCTCTCGCGAAGAGCGTCGATGTCACTGTCTCGAATCCTGGCCATTTAGCCCCGCATATCTCGTATTCGATTACCGGCACCAGCGGGGAAGTCGCCTCATCCTAGTCCTAGAGCCTGGGGTCATACGCCCAGGGGCGGGGATGGGCTTCCGACGATCTCCTCGAAAGCTCGCATCGCAAAGCGATCGGTCATTCCCGCCACGTAGTCCACCGAGGCCACCCGGGCGGGGACGGCGGGAGGGTTCGCCGCGGCCGGAGAATTGGTCTCGAAGTGCTCCAGGAGCGTCGTGAGGATCATCCGCACTCCCCTATGCGTGGCCGGAGGTATGCGGCCCGTGTACACGCGCTGAAAGAGAAAGCTCCGGGTGACCCCCATCGCCCCGAAAACATCGCCGGTCATACGGACCTCCTCGGCTCCGTCCGAGGCTATGACGAGATCCTCGACCATCGTCCGGATACGTTCGCGATGGCTACGACCCAACACCTCACGGGTCTCGGCCGGGAGGTCTTCTTCGGCCAAGACTCCGGCTCGGATCGCGTCGTCGATGTCGTGGTTCAGGTACGCGATCCGATCGGCAAAGCGAGCGATTTGGCCCTCGAGGGTCGCCGGCATGGGCATCGACCAGGTGTGGTTGGCGATCCCATCCCTGACCTCCCAAGTCAGGTTCAGGTCCTCGAGCACCTCTACGATCCGAACCGACTGGAGGTTGTGCCGGAACCCCGGAAGGAAGTCGGCCACGACCTCCTCCCCGAGATGACCGAACGGCGTGTGACCCAGGTCGTGGCCGAGACAAACCGCCTCCACCAGGTCCTCGTTGAGCCCTAGGGCCCGAGCGATCGTGCGAGCCACCTGCGTGACCTCCAGGGTATGGGTAAGCCGGACTCGGTAATGGTCGCCTTCGGGAGCGAGGAAAACCTGGGTCTTATGCCCGAGTCTTCTAAAAGCTTTCGAATGCACAATCCTGTCCCGGTCACGCTGATAACAGGTCCTCAAGCCGTCCTCTTCTTCGGGCCGGTCTCGACCCTTGGTTTCGGCCGCCAGCTGCGCCCTGGCCGACAGAAGCTCCCGTTCCCCAGCCTCTATGCGATACCTGTAATCTGAGTTCACCTCTTCAACTTAGCGGAGGGGTAGGACAGGAAACCGGGGCAGGAAGGGAGAACCCAATCAATATGGTCAGAAGATCCAGATTTATCGTGCTCTCTTGCGTGAGCGCGCTTCTAATGCTTGATGCCGGCGTGGCGAACGCCCAGCTCGACGCCCGCGAGGCACCGAACGTATCCGGCCCCCTCATTCACACCGGGGGAAGCTGCGACGCCGGCAGGGAGCGCGCCGGCGGACAGGTAGTTGTTGTTCTGCGCGCCTGCAGCGACGTGTACGGGTTCAAGGCCGGCAAGGAAACGGACCCCAATCGTGACTACGAGGTCATCTGGCTGCAGACCTCCGTGGAACCGCGCAACGGTTTCTGCGCAACCGACGTCACCTCCACGCTGAAGGTACCCAAGGGCACCCGCATCGAGCGGAAGGCCCCTCGCTACAAAAGGACCGACGAGAGAATCCGCTACAAGACGCGCCTCGTTGCGAGGGCCGGAGGCTCCGCCGTGCGAAGGGGCGTGGTCAAGCAGAAATTCGGCCTGCTGCCCAGGGTGCTGGACCCAACTGTCAGGGGCCGTACGTTCACCCTCGAATGGCGGGGACGAACGTCCAAGGCGCTGGGGTTTGCGATGGGCGTCGAGATCTCCTATCCCGAAAACAATCCGCCCGGGACGCAGCCTCAGGGCAACGTGAACGCGTCGCTGCGTAGCTGTTAGTCGGAGGTGACTAGATGACGAGGGGGCCGGCGCTTCGCCTTTTTACGGCGCTGGCCTCCGTCGTCATCGCTCTCGTTCCCGGACCCGCGCACGCTCGCCAGCTACGAGCGGCCGACCCACCGTCCACCTCCGGCCCGATCGACCGAGCCGGGTCTCAGTGTTCCGATCAACAGCTGAAACACGACGGCCAGGTCATTGCCAAAGTCGAAAGCTGCATCTGGGTCTACCAGTTCGACCAGACCATGGAGACGGACCTCTTGGCCACCTATGGGGCCGTGTGGGTGCAGAACAGCGTGGATCCGGTGAACGGCTGGTGCGCAACGAAAATCCCCACCGAGATCACCCTCCCCCCTGACGCACAGCGGGAGTCGTTTGCCCCGAGTGGCTCGCTAAAGACCGCGCGCTCGAAGAAGGTGACCACCAAGCTCACTGTCGACGCCGCGGGTGCGGCAATCGAAGATGCACGTATATCAAACGCCTACACGCTCTACCGGCGTTCGATCAAGACAACGAGCCTCGACGGTGGCCGTACGACCCGCTTCACGTGGTCGGGACAGGAGTCGAAAAAGCTCGCCTTCGCCGGAGGCGTGCAGGTTTCCTGGAACACGCTGGACGCACCTCAGTTTCGGGCCGGCTTAGGAATGATGAACTTCGTTAAAGCGCGGGGCTGTTAGCCACCACTATTTCGAGGAGGTGGTGGCTTCGCCCAGCACGGCCTGCGCGGCGGCCAAGCGGGCCGCCGGAACTCGGAAGGGTGAGCAGGACACGTAATCCAGCCCGAGCTTCTCGCAGAACCACACCGACTGCGGATCGCCTCCGTGCTCCCCGCAGATGCCGAGATGCAACTCGGAGTTCCCCCTCTTTCCCTCTTCGACGGCGATCTCCATTAGCCGACCCACTCCCGGTTCGTCGATAGTCACGAAGGGGTTGGCCGGCACCAGCTTTCGTTCCTCGTACATTCCGAGGAACTTGCCGATGTCGTCGCGCGAGAAACCAAAGGCCGTTTGCGATAGATCGTTGGTGCCGAACGAGAAGAAGTCGGCATATTTGGCGATCGCCTCCGCCTCCATACAGGAACGAGGGAGCTCGATCATCGTCCCGAACTCAACGTTTAGATCCACTCCGGCGTCGGTGAGGATCGCGCGCGCCACCGGCTCGAGTTCCTCGCGCATCTGGCGAAGCTCCTCGGCGGTAGCCACGAGCGGGATCATGATCTCGGGACGGGGGTCCTTTCCCTTCTTCTTCAGCGCCACGGCGGCCTCGACGATGGCCCTCACCTGCATCGCGTACAAGCCGGGCTTGACGATGCCCAAACGCACTCCGCGCAAGCCGAGCATCGGATTCGCTTCGTGAAGCTCTTCGACCTTTTGCAGGATCTTCTTGGCCTCATCTAGCCCGATCTTCTCGTCGCGTAGCCGAATCTTCTTGTCGCCGCGTTCCTCCGCGACTCCGACGGCAACGGCCAGGTCGACGTGGTTGGGCAGGAACTCGTGCAGGGGAGGGTCGAGGAGCCGCACGGTAACGGGCAACCCATCCATCGCCTCGAAGATCCCGATGAAGTCGTCTCGCTGCAGTGGTTCGAGGGCCTCGTAGGCCTTCTGCTCCTCTTCTTCGGTCTCGGCGAAGATCATCTGTCGCACTGCCTTTACGCGCTCGTCACCCAGGAACATGTGTTCCGTACGGCAGAGACCGATCCCCTGCGCCCCTCGGGCGCGCGCGTTTGCCGCTTGTTCGGGCGTATCGGCGTTCGCCCTGACGTGAAGCCGCCTCACCTCGTCGGCCCGCGACATGTACTCCTTATAGGCGGCCCACAACGGAGAGCGCTGGGCCTCCTCGTCACCCCTTTGGGCCGCGTCGAGGGCCGAGGGCTCGGTCTCCAGGTTCTCTGCATAGACCGTGCCGTCGGTACCGTCGATGGTTACCCAATCGCCTTCTTTCACCGTCGTAGCTCCGACCGTGAACTGCTTGGACTTGCGATCTATCCGTATCGCGTCCGCGCCGCAAACGGCGGGAATGCCCTCGCCCCGCGCGACGACGGCGGCGTGCGAGTTGGTTCCCCCGGCCGAGGTCAGGATCCCCTGGGCCGTGACCATGCCGTGATAGTCGTCCGGGGTCGTCTCCCGACGAACGAGGATGACGTCCTCGCCCTTCTCGGACCACGCCTGTGAGTCGTCCGCGGTAAACACGACTCTGCCGACCGCCGCTCCCGGTGACGCGTTCAAACCGGTGGCGACCGGCTCCTTGGCCGCCTTCGACTTCGCCTCGATGACCGGCTTGAAGAGCTCGTCGAGTTTGTCGGCGGTCAACCTGTCGCGAAGGACCTGATCGGCCTCCGGAAGCATTCCCTCTCGCCTCATGTCCGCGGCGATCGTCCATTCGGCGGTGCCTGTGCGTTTGCCGACCCGGGTCTGCAGCAACCACAGCTTCTTCTCTTCGACGGTGAACTCGATGTCACACATATCTTTGAAGTGACGCTCGAGGGTGTCCATGTGCTGCTTGAGCTCCTCGTATGCCTTCGGCTGTTCGCCCCCCATGTCCTCGAGCGGCGTCGTGTTGCGGATGCCCGCCACCACGTCCTCACCCTGGGCGTTGGCGAGATAGTCGCCGTACGGTCTCTTCTCGCCAGTAGAGGGATCACGTGTGAATGCGACGCCGGTCCCCGAATCGTCCCCCCGGTTTCCGAACACCATGGTTTGGACGTTTACGGCCGTTCCGAGATCGTCCGGGATCCTGTTGCGGCGGCGGTAGTCCTGAGCGCGCTTGTTGTCCCAGGACCGAAAGACGGCCCGGATCGCCTCGTGCAGCTGCTCGGTGGGGTCTTGCGGGAACTGGGAGCCGTGCTCTTTCTTGATGATCTTTTTAAAGGACTTCACGAGCTTTTGCAGGTCGCCCGTGTCGAGCTCCACGTCGTTCTTGACCTTCTTTTTGTCCTTTAAGTGCTCGATCTCTTCTTCGAACAGGTCTCCGTCGATACCGAGCACGGTCTTTCCGAACATCTGCAGGAGACGCCGGTAGGAGTCCCACGCGAAGCGCTCGGACGAGGTCTGTTTGGTGAGGCCGGTGACACTCTCGTCGTTCAGTCCGACGTTGAGAACCGTGTCCATCATCCCAGGCATCGAGAACGGTGCGCCCGATCTGACGGATACGAGTAAGGGGTCATCGGGATGGCCGAGCTGGCGGCCCATGGCCTCCTCGAGGCCCTTGAGGTGCTCGGCAACCTCGTCGAGCAGACCCTCGGGGAACTCGCCCCCGGCGTCCCGGTACGCGTTGCACGCCTCGGTCGTGATTGTGAAACCGGGAGGCACGGGCAGATCGAGATTGGTCATCTCCGCGAGGTTCGCCCCTTTACCCCCGAGAAGATTCTTTTGCGAGGCATCCCCCTCGCTGAAGTCGTAGACCCACTTGCTCATCTCGCTGCCCCTCTCTCGTTATTGCAGGCGCTCGCTGAGGTAATCGACGAGATCGTTGATGGCGATCCGTTCCTGCTCCATCGTGTCGCGGTCCCGCACCGTCACCTGCTGATCCTCCAGCGAATCGAAGTCCACCGTCACGCAGTAGGGGGTGCCGACTTCGTCCTGACGCCGATAGCGGCGACCGATGGCCCGCGTGTCGTCGTAGTCGGTCGTAAAACGCTGTCGCACGCGCGAGGCCACGTCCTGCGCCACCGGTACCAAACTCTCGTGTTTCGACAGAGGAAGGACGGCGACCTTGTAGGGAGCCAGTCGTTTGTCGAGCTTGAGAACGGTTCGTTTCTCGACCTTGCCCGACGCGGTCGGCGCCTCCTCCTCGTTGTAGGCGTCGATGAGAAACGCCAGCGCGCAACGCTCGACGCCGAGCGCCGGCTCGATCACATACGGAACGTAGCGCTCCTCGGTCTCAGATTCGAAATAGGAGAGATCCTGTCCCGAGTGGTGAGCATGGGCCTTGAGGTCGAAATCGGTTCGGTTCGCTATCCCCTCGAGCTCCGACCAGCCCATATCGGGGAAGTTGTATTCGATGTCGTAGGTCCTCTTCGCGTAATGGGAAAGTTCGTCGGCCCCGTGCTCTCGGAGCTTCAGGTTGTCTTTGGTCATACCTAAATCCAGGTACCAACTCATGCGCTCCTCAAGCCAGTAGTCGTGCCACTTGTCGTCGGTGCCGGGCTTGACGAAGAACTCCATCTCCATTTGCTCGAACTCGCGGGTGCGGAACACGAAGTTGCCCGGGGTGATCTCGTTGCGGAAAGATTTGCCCTGCTGCGCAATCCCAAAGGGGATCCGCTTTCGCGAAGAGGTCTGCACCGCCGTGAAATCGACGAACATCCCCTGTGCCGTCTCGGGACGCAGATAGACGACGTTGGCCGAGTCCTCGACGGGCCCCATGTGGGTCTTGAACATGAGGTTGAACTGACGCGGCTCCGTCCAGTCCGGCCCCCGGCCGCAGCTCGGGCAGGCCTTTTCGAGGTTCAGGTGATCGGCCCGGAAACGCTTGTGACAGTTGGTGCACTCGACGAGAGGATCGGTGAAGGTATCGATGTGCCCCGACGCCTCCCAGACCTTGGGCGACATCAGGATGGAGCTCTCTAAGCCCACCACGTCGTCTCGTTGGTGGACCATCGTCTGCCACCACTGCTCTTTGACGTTTCTTTTGAGCTCCACCCCCAGAGGTCCCCAATCCCACGCCGACCGGAGGCCCCCATAGATCTCGCTCGAGGGCATGACGATTCCGCGCCGTTTGCACAGATTGACGATGGTGTCCATGGTGGCCTGGGTCATGATGAGGATGATAGTCGCCGCCCCGGCGGCCCCCGCTGAGCATCACGTGAGAGGAGAACGGCGATAGCCAAGCAGGACGAGGTGCGGATACCGCGATCGCTCGTTCAGATGTCTGCTCTCGCGTGGCGGCTCCTGGTGATCGTGGCGGCCGCGGCGCTGATCGTCTACGCGCTCGTCGTGCTCCGGCTGTTGATCATCCCCGTCATTGTCGCCTTGTTTCTCAGCACCCTGCTGTACCCACCGGTGGCGTGGCTTCGCTCGAAGGGTTGGCCCTCCTTGCTCGCCACATGGGTCGTCCTTCTGTCGTGCATCGGATTGATCATCGCCCTGGTGTTCCTATTGGCCCCGCAGGTGTCGTCGGAGATCGACGACTTAGGTGGGCAGTTAAAGGCGGCATCGGAAGACGTGCTGACGTGGCTCGCCGAAGGGCCTCTCGACGTCTCGCGGGCAGAGGTTAGCGATTATGTCGACCAGGCCTCCAAGACGTTGAGCGAGAGCTCGGGAAGGATCACGGCCGGCGTCCTCAGCGGCGCGGTGAAGGTGGCCGAGATAGTAGCGGCGTTGCTTCTTACCTTGGTACTGCTCTTTTTCTTCGTGAACGGTGGAGAAAAGATGTGGCGGTGGATTCTCGAGCGCTCACCCACCGACCAACGTGAGGACATCGAGAAGGTCGGCAGGAGGGCGTGGACCGCGATGGGCTCCTACATAAGGGGCACGGCTCTTATTGCTCTGGCCGACGCCGTGTTGATCGGGGCCGCCCTGTTGATCCTCGGCATACCACTCGCGGTGCCGCTGATACTTCTCACCTTCTTTGGAGGATTCTTTCCGCTCGTCGGCGCCACCGTCGCGGGAATCATCTCGGCCCTCGTCGCGCTCGTGGGGGCGGGCGTTACCGACGCGTTGATCGTTGCCGGATGGGTGATCGTGGTGCAGCAGGTCGAGGGAGACGTCCTTCAACCGATGGTGATGGGGCGCGCGGTGCGGCTCCACCCCGTGGTCATCCTTCTCGCGCTCACGGCGGGCGCCCTGATAGGAGGGGTTGCCGGCGCCTTCCTAGCGGTCCCGACGGTTGCGATCGCGACCGCCATCGGTAGCTACTACCGCGAGAAGTCAAATCGGTCCGACGTGGCGGTGGCGGGTTGACCGTGGTTAGGAGTGAGGTCCAGTAGAGGCTCTGCTCGGCCTTGGGGCCGTGTTGTTGCTTATCGTGATTCACGGATTCTTCGTCGCAGGCGAGTTCGGTCTGGTCGCGGCCGATCGAAACCGACTCGAGAACATGGCCGAAGACGGCGACCGTCGGGCTAAGAGCGCGGTCGGCGCCCTGCGATCGCTGTCGTTCCAGCTGTCGGGCGCGCAGCTGGGCATCACACTGACCTCTTTGATCGTCGGGTTCATCGCGGAGCCGACGATCGGGCAACTGCTCGCGCCCCTGGTCGAGGCGACCGGACTGGGCGAAGGGGCGGCGTTCGGGGTCTCCGTCGCCCTCGCTCTGGGTCTGGCCACCGCGGCCGAAATGGTGGTCGGTGAGCTACTTCCGAAGAACCTCGCCATCGCGCGCCCCGTAACGACGGCGCTCGCCATCGCGACACCCCTTCGCTTCGTGAACCAGCTGCTCCGCCCGCTCATCTTGTTTCTCAACCGGGCGGCGGAGTTCACGGTTCGCAAGGTATTCAAGATCGAGCCCCAGGAGGAGCTCACCCAGGTGCGCTCGCTAGAGGAGATCGAATACCTGATTCGGTCCTCGCGCCGGGAGGGAACGCTCGGCGAATCGGAGTTCTCACTTCTGGCACGGTCGATCAGACTCGACCAGAAGACCGCCGCCGACGCGCTTATCCCGAGGACGTCGATCGTCTCGCTGGAGAGGGCCGCAACAGTGAACGATCTGCGCGCGCTTGCCCTGAAGACCGGCCACTCCCGCTTCCCGGTGCTCGGAAAAGACATAGACGAGGTCGTCGGCGTCGCTCACGTCAAAGACACATATCGTTTCGAACCCGCCGAGCGCGACTCGGTCGCCGTAACCGAGGTGATGCAAGACCCTCTGGTACTTCCAGAATCCCGACCACTCGGCTCGCTCCTGTTGGAGATCAAACGAACGCGCAAGCATCTCGCCGTCGTCATCGACGAGTACGGGGGCACGGCCGGGATCATCACGCTCGAAGACGTCCTCGAGGAGGTTGTGGGCGACATCGAAGACGAGTACGACCCGGACCAACCTCCGGCAGAGTTCACCTCGCCCTCCGAGGGAATCCACGTGGTCTCCGCGATGCTCCACCCCGACGAGGTCGAGGAGGAGACGGGCTTCGAGATGCCGGAGGGCTCTTACGAAACGCTCGGCGGCTTCCTCTTCTACTTGTTCGACCGCATCCCGGCCGTCGGAGATCACGTCGACTTCGAGGGTTGGGAGTTCAAGGTCGTATCCATGGAGGGACGGCGCATCGACCGCGTACTAATGGTGAAGACCGAAACCGAGGACGCGGCCCGATGAACCTCTGGTATCTGGTCGGAGCGATCCTGCTTCTTCTGGCCAATGGGTTTTTCGTGGGGGCCGAGTTCGCACTGGTCGCCGCTCGCCAATCGAAGGTCGAGACCCTTGCCGAAGAGGGCAACAGGCGCGCACGTCTGGCCCAGGCGTCGATGAGAGAGCTAACACTCACGCTGGCCGGTGCCCAGCTCGGGATCACGATGTGCTCTTTGGGACTCGGCTTCGTCGCCGAACCGGCGGTGGCACACCTGTTGGAGTCGGCGGCAACGACCTTCTTCGACCCGCCCGAGGCAGCGCTACACGCCGTTTCGTTCGCCGTCGCCTTGTCGATCGTGACGTTTCTTCACATGGTGCTGGGTGAGATAGCCCCCAAGAACATCGCCATCGCCGAGCCCGAGAAGAGCGCGCTGTGGATCGCGGTGCCTTTCCGAACCTTCATCGCGATCTTCCGGCCCATCATCTGGGCTCTTAACGGCCTCGCGAACCTGGGCGTTCGCGCCGTCGGAGTCGAACCGCAGGTGGAACGAGTTTCGGCTCACTCGATCAGAGAGATCAAGGACATGATCGTGGCCTCTGGGGACGAGGGTCTGTTGCCCGAATCGGAAAGACGGCTCCTTGAGGGAGCGGCCGCCTTCGGCGAACGAGACTGCACGGCCGTCATGGTCCCGCGGACCGAGCTCGTTGCCATCTCCGCCACCATGACTACGGCCGAGATCGAAGGTGTGGTGATCGCTAGCGGCCACTCTCGTCTTCCGGTGTACGGGCAGAGCCTTGACGAGATCTACGGACTCGTGCACGTGAAGGATTTGCTGAAGACGGACGATCGCAATCGTCAACGGCCTCTCAACCGCAAACTCATCCGGCCCATGCTCGTGGTTCCCGAATCGCTCAACATCCACCCGCTCCTCGTTCGGATGCGCAAGGAACGGAAGCACTTCGCGCTCGTGGTGGACGAGCACGGTGGCACGGCCGGCATCGTCACGCTCGAGGACCTGCTGGAGGAACTGGTCGGCGAGATCCGAGACGAATACGACGTGAGCGAGTTAGGTGTCAAGGTCGTGGGCGACCAGCGCTACATCGTTCCCGGCACCCTGCGCATCGACGAGGCGAAGGAACGGCTCGACGTGAGCCTGCCCGAAGGGGAGTACGAGACGGTGGCCGGCTTTTTGATGGACCGGCTCGGCCGAGTGCCCAAGCGCCACGACGTTGTCGACCACGACGCCTGGCGCCTGTCGGTGCGAACCATGCACCGCCGCCGAGTGGTCGAGGTCCTCATCGAAAAACAAGAGGTGCGTCCCCCTTAACCCTGCGGTACGTGCGGTCCATCGGTCCACCGGCTGTACCAATGGGGTGGGTATACGACCACTCGCCCAGACCCGGCCGCCGGCTCCCTCCCGCCCCGCGCGGCTAGCCTCTAGGCATGAAAGCAAACTGGCTCCAGGTCGCGAGGCCCCATTTCGTGCGGGCCGCCCTCGCCGCGCTCGTCGCGATCGCGGGGTTGGTCCTCGCCTCCCAGACCGACATCGATAGGTTGAAAGAACTGCGGCGGCTGAAACTGCTCGAGGTGGGCGACTGGCTCCCGTTCGTGATCGGTGCACTGCTGCTTCTGATCGGCGGGATCATCTCCGTGCGGGCGGTGGCTCGAGGCGTGCGCAAGGCCTCCGGAGAGCAGCTCGGAGATGCCCGGGGGGCCGGGCTATCCATGCTGGTGACGATCATCGGTTATTTGCTGGTGACAATCACTGTGCTCAGCACGATCGGGGTTAATCCCGCCGGCCTCTTGCTGGGGGGAGCGATGGCCGGAATCGTGCTCGGCATCGCGGCGCAACAAACGCTCTCGAACTTCTTCGCCGGGATCGTGTTGCTCGTGAATCGGCCTCTGGCGGTCGGCGAGTACGTGGTGCTTCGCTCCGGCCCCCTATCGGGCGTCTACGAAGGACTCGTCACCGACATGAGCCTCTTTTACGTCAAGCTCCAGACGGCCAACGGCCCGGTTGCTCTGCCAAACGCCGGAGTACTCGCGGCCGCGATAGGTCCCGGATCCAAGCCGATCGAAGAGGACAAGAAAGACGAAGAGGAGCCTGAAGAAGAAAAACACGAGGAGCATCACGCTCCCCCGAGTTCCGGGGGGAGTGGGGGTTAGCGAAGCTTGCGGCGGGGAGCCCGAAACCGCCACGCGCGGGAGGCGGGGCCCTTCAGGGCTGCGCCGAGAGCGCTCGCAAGGTCGAAGACCTTGCGAAAGGGAAAAGTGCGCGCCCGCTTAGTCGTTATCGGCGAGTCCTCCGAACCGTCTCTGTCTCGACCCGTAATCGGAGATGGCGTCGAATAACGCGTGCCTGTCGAAATCCGGCCACAGCGTCTCTGTAAAGTAGAGCTCGGCATAGGCCGACTGCCACAGCAGAAAGTTCGACAGCCTCTTCTCGCCGGACGTCCGAATGAGGAGGTCGACGTCGGGCACATCCGGTGCGTAAAGGCCGTCGGGGATCGATCCCGCGGCGGCCGCGTCCTCGAGTTCGGCCCGGCCCCCGTAGTTGAAACAGACGAGCAATTGCATGCGCTCGTTCGCGGCGGTCGCGCGCTCCGCGGCATCGAACTCCTGCAGCACGTCTTCCGGCACCCCGTCCCGGCGACCGATGCGACGAATCCGGACGCCTCGCTCGTTCAGATCGTCTCGTCGCTGCCTCAACAGCATCCTGTTGAACCCCAGCAGGAACTCGACCTCTTCGGGGGGCCGGGACCAGTTCTCCGTCGAGAACGCGTACACCGATAAATAGCGCACCCCCGCCTCCAGCGCGCCCTCGACCACATCGAACAAAGCCTTCTCTCCCATCTCGTGACCCCTCGTGCGGGGAAGGTCCCGCTCGGACGCCCAGCGCCCGTTGCCGTCCATGATGATCGCCACGTGGGCGGGAACACGATCGGACGGTGTGGGAGAGGAGCTAATGGGCGGCGACTCCGAGACTCCGTAAGGGACGCTCGAGGTGGTACTCGGCGTAGCGGCGCAGCAACCTGGTGGCGTAAGCGGCAGCGGACTCGTCGGTCGGTGTTCCTAGGTCGGCCGATAGCAGCCGCTCCAACAACTGCAACTGTTCGGGCAGGAGCTGCTCGGCGTCGGGATCCCGGTGATGACACAGCTCACACACCGCTCCGCCAAGCGCCGCGCTGAACCCCGCCGGCTCGCGCGAACCGCACACCGAACAGGTCTCCAGTTGCGGGTGATAACCGGCGACCGACAGCAGCTTGAGATAAAACCCGGGGACGACCGAACACCCGCCGCCTTCTTCGAGACAGTGGAGACCGGCCAAAAGGAGGGCGTAGACGCTCAGCGATCGCTCTCGTTCCGGAGTGACCTTGTCGACCAGCTCGGCCAGTGCGGCGGCCGAGGTGAGGGACTCGAGATCATCGCGCACGCCCTTGAAGGACTCGAGGATGTCCGCGCCCGTAACCGTGTCGAGGTTGCGCCCCCGGTAGAACATCAGTTGCACCCTCGTGAACGGCTCTAGTCGACCGCCGAACCGGCTCTTGGTCTTACGGATCCCCTTGGCAACGGCGCTCAGCTTGCCGTTATACCGGGTATAGACGGTAAGGATTCTGTCGGCCTCGCCGAGCTTGATCGTCTTGAGGACTATCCCCTCATCTTTGTAGAGACCGGGCATGAATCCAGCGTAGTGGCTGAGCCCGAAAAAACGGTTCTTTCGAGAAAGATCAGGCGATGCCGATGCGCAGATTGCTCACCTTGGGGGGGCCGTCTCCCTCGTCCAGCTCGAAGGTCACTCTCTGGCCCGGCCGCAGGAAACGGAACATCCCCTTTTCGATTGCTTCGGGCTCGACTTGGTACTCCGTGGTCCCGTCGTCGCCCACGAGGACGCCCGTTTTGGTAATCGAGTCGTATGTCTTTACGGTTGCCTGCGGCATCTCCACCGTCCAGTGTCGGGTTCCTGAGAGGATAGCCTCTAACGATTCCCGGGCGAGATCAAAGGACGGCAATCGACACCTTGCACACCCGTAGGTTCTCTCCTGCGATCGTCGCCGCACTCGTTGCGGCGGGGGTGATGAGTACCTCCTCGTCCACCACGGGCCGGCGAGCACGCGCACAACTCGCCGAACAGCCCAACATCCTGATCATCCTCACCGACGACCAGCGAGCGGACGAGGAATCGATGGCCGTTATGCCGAAGACGCGCAGGATCTTCGGGAACAACGGAACATCGTTCGATAACGCAGTTGCCACCACACCTTTGTGCTGCCCCTCACGTGCGTCGATCTTCAGCGGGAAGTACATGCACAACCACAGCATCCGGCGTAATAGCGACGGGGCGGGCTACAACGCCACCGACAGCATTCAGCGCGAGCTCGGTGAGGCCGGTTACCTGCGAGGCTATGCGGGAAAGTACCTGAGCTTCTGGGAGAAGGACCCACCCTTTTGGGATCGATGGGCGATGCAGCGCGGGTTCAAGAGGGACGGGTTCTTTGATACCCCCTTCAACGTCGACGGCCACAAGGTGAACGCGAACCAATACAGCACGACGTTCGTCGGCAACAAGACGATCGACTTCATGAAGGCTTTCGAGAAGGAAGACGACACCCCGTGGCTCCTCTACGTCGCTCCCTTTGCACCGCACAAGCCCGCCCAACCGCAATCCAAGTACGCCGACGCGAAGCTGCCCCGTTGGAAGAAGACTCCCGCTTTCTATGAACGGGGCAAAGAGCTCCGCGATAAGCCCAAGATCATCAGGACGCAAGACACTTCGGTACACGACGTCGAACGGATCCGAAAGAACCAGCTTCGGTCGCTGATGTCGGTAGACGACATCGTTGGACGGATCTTCAAAACGATGGATTCTCTGGGCGAGGACAACACCCTGTCGATATTCATGTCAGACAACGGTTTTCTCTGGTACGAGCACACGCTCGAGGGAAAGAGGCACCCATATTCACCCTCGGTCCGCATACCGCTTTATATGCGCTGGCCCGGTCACGTAGCAGAGGGCGCCTCGCCCGAGCGCATCGTCGCGAATATCGACGTCGCCCCTACCGTGTACGAGGCCGCAGGCGTGCAACCGTCTTACGTAGTGGATGGCCGTTCGCTATTCCAGACCATGCCGACGCGGGACCGCATCCTGATCGAGTACACGAAGGAGGACGTGGGCGTGCACGCCACCAGCTACAGCGGCCTATGGTCTCCGTTCAGCAAGTACACCGAGTACGACAACGGGTTCCGCGAGTACTACGAGACCGAGGATCGGCATGAGCTTGAGAACCTCCTCCACAACGGAAACCCCGACGACGATCCAGCAATCATCCCGCAATTGAGCGCGACTCTGGGGCTTTACAAGAACTGCGCAGGAGCAAGCTGTCCTTAACCAGTCGGCGGTTAGAAACCAAGCCGGTCTAGAGCCCAGTCTTTTCTCTGCCAGTCCTTCTCTACCTTCACCTTGAGGCCCACGTAGACGCGGCGGTCGAACAAAGCCTCTATCTCCTCGCGCACCTCGGTCCCGGCGTCCTTCAGCACCTCTCCCCCGCGACCGATAACGATCCCCTTTTGTGACTCGCGCTCGACGAGGACGAGGGCGTGGATCTCGAGCACTCCGTCCTCGCGCTCATCGTAGTCCTCGACCGTCACGGCAATGGAGTGCGGAATCTCATCGCGGGTGCGCGCCAAGAGCTTCTCCCGAATCAACTCGGCGACAAAGACCGGTGGAGGCTGGTCGGAGCTCTCGTCGTCCGGATAGTACTGAGGGCCCTCGGGCATCCGGGAGACGATGAGGTCCCTCAGCAGGTCCACCTGTTCGCCGGTGCGGGCGGAAAGCGGTACGAACTCGTCGTAGTCGCCCAGTCGAGAGGCGCGCGTCAGCTGTTCGGCCACCTTGGATTTGCTCATCCTGTCGAGTTTGTTCACCACGCACACCACGGGGGCCGCCATCGAGCGAAGGTCCGATGCAACGCGCTCATCTCCGGCCCCCACGCCGCCCGCTCCATCGACCACGAAGAGGCAGAGGTCCACGTCCGACCACGCCGAGCGAACCGCCTCGTTCAGGCGACGGCCCAACTGGTTGCGAGGCTTGTGGTAACCCGGCGTATCTACGAACACGACCTGTGCGTCGGGAAGATTCAATATCCCCCTAATGGCGCTCCGGGTCGTCTGCGGTTTGTCGGAGGTAATGGCGACCTTGGTCCCGACGAGGGCATTTACAAGAGTCGACTTGCCTACGTTAGGACGACCGATGACGCAGACAAACCCAGACCGATAAGTCATTCAGTATCGGGGGCCGGCTCCTCCGCGAACTTGCGGATGACCACCTTCTGTATGCGTCGGCCCGTGACCTTCTCGGTCATGAACTCAAGCGAGTCGTAGGAGACCTTCTCCCCGGGTGATGGCACGCGACCCATAAGCCCGAAGACGAGGCCCCCGACGGTGTCCCACTCCTCGTGAGGGAGCTCTACGTCGAGCATCTCGTTGACCTCGTCGATGCGCATGCGAGCGCTCACCCGTATGACATCGTCGCTAATGGGTTCGACCAGGGGCTCCTCGACGTCGTACTCGTCGACGATCTCCCCCACGATCTCCTCGATGAGGTCCTCGATAGTGACCAGCCCGGCCGTTCCCCCGTACTCGTCGACGACGATCGCCATGTGGATCCGCTGCTGTTGCATCTCGCGAAGGAGATCCGCAACCTTCTTTTGTTCCGGCACGAACAAGGGCGCTCGACCCAGGGGCCCTACCGGAGAGTCGGGGTCGAGGTCTCCGATCCGCTTCAGGAGATCCTTCGCGTAAAGGACGCCCACGATGTTGTCGGTGTCGCCATCGAAGATGGGAATCCGCGAGTAGCCGGCGTTCGTGATGGTCTCGAGTCCATCCTTCGTCCGACAGTCGGCCGGAACGGCAACCATGTCAGTACGGGGCACCATCACCTCTCGCACGACGGTGTCACCGAACTCGAAGATCGAGTGGATGAGCTCGCGCTCGTCCTCTTCGATCTCCTCAGGCTGCTCGGTGCCGATGCCCGAACGGCCCTCGTCGTTGCCCCCGTCCCCTTCGGTCTCCTCATCGCCCCCTCGTCTCAGTCGAAGGAGAAGACGACCGGCGGCGGCCAACGAGTGACCCACGGGAATCAACACACGGCCCACGCCATAGGTAAGCCCGGACAGAGAGGTCGCTAGAGAATCCGCACGTCGTCTAACGAGCGCGCGCGGGAGTAGTTCGGCCCCCACGAACAGCAAAACGACGGCCACGACCACCGTTGCTATGGCCCCACCCGCGTTATCTTCGGCTGCGTCGCCCAACAGCACTGCGATCAGCGATGCGTACGCCGCCACCCGAAGAAATGCGAGCGAGTTGAGGTGACGAGCCCTGTCGTGGGCGATTTTCAGAACCCGCTCGGCCCCCTTTCTCTTTTGATCGATGAGATGGTGGGCCCTTACGCGATCGATCAGGCGAACGGCTTCTTCGGCCGCCGCCATAAGGCCGCCGAGTAGCAACAGGATCACCCCGAGGGTGATGGCTAAAGCAGAGGGCATCAGAGCGGTGACACGACGAATGAGTCGAGCAGTCCGCTCAACCGCGTGTCCATCTGGCTTTTCTCCTCGGGGTTCTGGTGGTCGTAGCCCAAAAGGTGAAGCGTTCCGTGGACCATCAGGACGTCCATCTCGTGAGCCAGGGAGTGATTCATGGAGGTTGCGTTGGCCTGGGCGACCTCGGGGCAGAGCACCACATCGCCGATGAGCGATGCTTGCTCGTCGTCGTCCTCCATCATGGGGAAGGCAAGGACGTCGGTAGCTCGATCCTCGTCGGCGAACCGCAAGTTGAGACGCCGCATGTGATCCTCCGTCACCAGAAGAACAGACAGCTCCGCGTCCTCGCTGATGTTCTCGGCACGGAGGACGTGACCGGCAAGCGCGGCCAACCTGGCTTCATCAACGTTGTGGGCCTGCTCGTTTGCAACGAAAACGCTCACGAAGGCTTTTCCCTGTTCTCGGTGTAGGCGCTGTAAGCCTCAACTATGTCCTGCACGATGCGGTGGCGGACCACGTCCCGCGCGTCGAGGGCCGAGGTGTTCACACCGTCGATCCCCTGCAGGATCTCCTGCACGACTATCAGCCCCGACCGGGCTCCCTGCGGGAGATCGGTCTGTGTGATGTCACCCGTGACGACGGCTTTGGACCCGAAGCCGAGCCTGGTGAGAAACATCTTCATTTGCTCGGGTGTCGTGTTCTGCGCCTCGTCCAGGATGATGAACGAATCGTTGAGCGTGCGCCCTCTCATAAAAGCCAGCGGCGCGATCTCGACCGTCCCCTGTTCGACGTAGCGATGGAAACGCTCCGGTTCGAGCATCTCGTACAAGGCGTCGTAAAGCGGCCTCAGATAGGGGTCGATCTTGGCGGCGATGTCGCCGGGGAGAAACCCGAGCCTCTCGCCGGCCTCAACCGCGGGCCGGGTGAGAACGATGCGCGACACCTCTTTGGATGCAAGAGCTCTGATCGCAAGCGCGACTGCGAGATATGTCTTTCCGCTTCCGGCAGGACCGATCCCAAACGTGATCGTGTTGGACCGGATGGCATCCACGTAGCTCTTCTGTCCCACCGTCTTGGGGCGGATGGGTTTACCCGTGTGGGTAACGGTGACGGTGTCGGAAAGGACGTCCGTCGGTTTGGCGTCGGTCGCTTTGATGATGTCGATCGATCGGCCGACCGAATCGGAGGTCAGCACGTGTCCTTGTTCGAGAAGTTGTATGAGTTCCTCGAACAAACGGGATACCCGCTCGGTCTCTTCGGGTCGACCGGTCAGCGAAATCTCGTTGCCCCGGACGAAGATCTGGGTGTCGAAAGCGCCCTCTATGAGCTTGAGCAATTCGTCGCGCGCGCCCATAAGGCCAACCATCTCGTGGTGCCCGGGAACAAGGATCTTTACCTGAGTGGTAGTGAGCATGAAGTGGACTAATTCTACCTTTTGGGCATCATCCTGGAGGCCACGAGAAGTCTCTGCCGCCGAGCAGGTGGAAGTGCAGGTGATGAACGCTCTGGCCGGCATCGGTCCCGATATTGGTCACGATTCGGTGCCCGTTGGCCAGCCCCAAGTCGCCCGCCACCCGCGCCATCGTCTCGAAGAGTTGCCCGAGCAAGTCTCCATCCGCGGTCGTCAGGTCGTGCGCGGAGGCGATATGTCGTTTCGGGATAAACAAGATGTGGACGGGGGCCGCGGGGTTTATGTCCTTAAACGCCAGAAACTCGTCGGTTTCGATCACGATCTCCGAGTCGAGCTCTTTGTTAACTATCTTGCAGAACAAACATCCGGCCATGGCTCCCCCTTTATGCGCGAACGATCGTCGATGACCCCTGTAGGCCATCTGCTCTGATTGCCGTTCCCTCTACTTGAACGAGTGAGCCAAGCTG
>JALZEI010000169.1 GCA_030862115.1 Actinomycetota bacterium | reverse complement strand
CATCGGATAACCAATCCGATGCACTAGTTCGGTCATCGTCATCACCTTCATCAGACCGTGCTCGAGTGGATGGAAAACTTTACGCATCGGGCGAGGGGTCAGGATCGTCGGCTGAGCTCGAGGGATGGGAGATGGCCACTGCGAAGCAAGGGGGCCAAGCGGCGGATGGCCCGCAAATGCGACTCTTTTGCTGGGCTTGGATATCTCGGCGGCAACTCAGGGCGGCGTATATGCCGTCGGCGACCTAACATCTCTTTACTATGACGTCGGCGGAGCCCGACCAGGAAAGAGCAATTCGGCAGTATCACCGCCTTGCACCGGTGTATGACGCAATCGCGCGCTTCGGAATGCGGTATCGGCGTATGGCCGTAGACCGGTTGCAGCTTCGTCCTGGAGAATCGGTTGTGGATGTTGCGTGCGGGACCGGGCTGAACTTTGACTATTTATACGAGCAAGTTGGACCATCAGGCAGGATCATCGGAATCGACCTAAGTGGTGACATGCTCGTTAGGGCGCGTGAGCGGGTGGACCGAGCCGCGTGGAGAAACGTGACGCTTATTGAGTCGGCCGCAGAAAGCGCCAACATCCCCGCGTCTGCTGATGCAGCTATCTTTTCGTTGACGCACGACGTCATGCGATCGCGCGAAGCTGTCGAGAACGTGATCTCTTTCTTGAAACCGGGCAGCCGCGTCGCGGTGCTCGGCGCCAAGTGGGCTCCGCGGTGGGTGTTTCCGATCAACCTTTTCGTCAGAGCTGTATCCCGCGCCTACGTCACGACGCTCGAGGGCTACGAGCGGCCGTGGAGTCATCTGGAGGACCACGTTCCCAATCTCGAAGTCAAGCCCCTGATGCTGGGCGCCTTCTACATCGCGATCGGACGTAGGCCCATCTAGGCGTGCTGAAAAGCGCCTCTGCCCTGACGAACGTTATGAAATGCGCTTACAACGAGCGACCCCTCAGCCTGACGGGGGCGGTGAGCGGATCGGCCGACGTCAGTGATGATCTAGCTCACGCTGCATGGCCTTCGCGCTCGCCCACGCCTGGGAACGGAGGACACCGAGCCGACGGTTGACGGAGTCGATGTTTTCTTTGGAAATCTCGTGACCATTCACCGGATGGATAATGAGATCATTGAAACTTCCCATTTCACCGAAAGCTCCGAGGAAATGATCCAGCGCGTAACGATTGCCCCGTTCGATCTTCGTTAGATCCTTCCGTATCCAATCTCGCCAAAAGTCTTCTCCCACATCACCCGACAGCGTCTCCAGCTCGTTCATTGACCTCACTAGGCGGTCGAAGTGATCGTCAAAGGTGGAGGTGCCGTCGTCCAAATCAGAGGGAAGGTTTGAAGGATCCTTTCGAAGACCGGCAGGATTCCTCGCTTCCGACCCACGAACAAGTCGCTGTAGGCGTTGCCGAAGTCGTCCCCACACCGCTACAAGGATAGCTATCCATGAAGTTCGTATTAGGGAGGCGTCGAGTCCTGGCGGAGACGAGGACTCTCACGTGGTGAGAAGCGAAAGGCCCTGAGGACGCCGGCGAGGCAGACTCCTAGGGGTCGCCGAAAATGAGGTTCCTGGCTGCGTCCGCACGGGCCATGTAGTCGTCGACCTCAGTGCGGTCCGGGAGCGGCTTCTTTCCCAACAACACCTTCAGCGCGAGCGCCTTCGAGTCGCGGTGCACCACGCCGTAGCCCTGGTACAAGTAGTAGAGCGGGGTTGTCGGACGGACCGCGTAGTCCTCCCGCAGCTTCTCTGGGTCCGCGGGAACGGGGAAGGCCGTCTTCTGCACCAGCGCCTCAGCTTCAAGCCGCGTAAGCACACCGTCCTTTATGGGGCCCTTGGCGAGCTTCTTCTTGCCTACAGCGACCGCTTGGCCGCGACGCTGTCCGCCGGCGGTGTCGCCAAGCGCGATCCTCGCTCGCTCGATGATCGCCGAGAGGACCCCAGCCGTCGTGGGGGCGGCGCAGGAGGTCCCGCCAAAATCTCGCGTCGCCGTCCGTTTCACCCCGAACCCGTCCGCTGCGCGCCATTTCGATCCAAACGACGAGACGTCGACCGGGATCGAGTGCCACCAGTGCGCCTGTCCGTTGACGGGTGACGCGGCCCCGATCGTCAAGTGCCATGAGGGGCCGGCCGAGCTGCTCATGATCGACGGATCGGAGTCGGGCGCCGTCATGGTGCCCGTGGCCCCGTTCCCTGCCGAGAACACCACGCTCTGTCCGCGGCGTGTGGCGACGCGCGTCGACGCGAGGCCGCCGTCGAGCCGGTCGAGTGGCAGTTTCGGCGTGGAGTAGCCCCACGAGTTAGAGACGATATCGATCCACTCCTGTGAGTTCGCCCACTCGAGCGGGGCCGGGCCGAGGCCCTCGACCATGACGATCAGTGCGGTCGGATTCGACCCGAAGTAGCGTCCGGCGGCGACGCTCGCCGAGTTTGTACCGTGGCCGTGGTCGTCCAGGATCTTGCGTTCCTCCGAATCGCTCGACGTGCCGTAGGGGCGAACGGAGATGCCGCCGATGATCCTCGTCCCTGGGAACCAATACAGCTTGCTCTTCTTGACCGCTTTCCAGTTCGCGTCGTCGGCGGCGCGAGCCGCCTCATACCCGCTCGCGTCGGCCTTCGGAAACGCGAGCTTCAGTGAGGGGGCCTTGGCTGGGTAGCCCTCGACGAACTTCGACGGGTGGTGCACGAAGTCTGGGGCGCGGAAGTCGTGATGGTATGGGTTGATCCCCGTATCAACGAACGCAATGACGACGAACGGCTTCTTGTCGAACGCCTTGAGCGAGCAGGCGACCTGCTTCTGCTTCGGGAGCGATAGGCAGCTCTCGTCGATCCGGACGTGGTCGCCCTTCGACCAGTGCCCGGTGTCGTTCTCAGCGAACCAATGGTCTCTAGGCGGTACCTGGGCCTGGGAGGGCAGAGGGACGAGTGCGGCCACGAGGCCGGCGAACGCGACGAGCCATAACGACCTACGCATGCCTCAAGGTATTTGCCCTCTAGAACAGAAATCCTCTATGCAACAAGAATCCGAGAGAATCGCCTATCAAAACCGTCCTAAATCGGGCGCGCAGGAGCTGCAACTAGCTCGCCGGGCGTCCTGAGTGCCAAGCCTGACGAGACCTAACGCCTGCGGGAGGGAGCTGCGGGCCGCCGGCGAACCCTCTTCTTATGAAGATTCACCGCCTTCTCGTGGCCGGCGCGCTCGCGTTCCTGGTATCTCCCGCGGCCGCCGCTGAGGGAAGCTGGCAAGAGGTCGGCCGTACGTCGATACCTCTTTACTACTACCAGGGGATGAGCCACGACCCCGCCGGAAACCGCTACTTCACCGGTATCTGGTTCGGCCTTTACCGCACCGATCCGGAACTCAACGAGTCGGCGCGCAACGACGACGTTATCCCCCCTGAGGTCCACCTGCGGGAGCAGTACAACCACGTCGGAGACCTGTCGTATGCCGGCGGAAATCTCTACCTGCCGCTGGAGTGCTATTACCCGCCGGCCGGCAACACGTGCAAGACCGGGTCCATCGGTGTCGCCGACCCCATGACCCTGGAGATGGAGTACTACGTGAAGCTCGATCCCGCCGAGATCACTAAGGCGATGTGGTGTGAGGTCTCACCCGACGGCGCACTGCTATGGACGCAAGACGGTAAGGATCTGCTGGCCTATGACATGAACGCTTTTACTGAGACAAACGCCGCACCGGGAGGCCCGCTCGTCAGACCCGTGCGTCGCTTGACCGGGGTGGTTCCGCCCGAGGGCATCACTGGGGCGACCTTCATCGACGACAGGTTGTTCGTCGCCGGTCAGGGTGACGCCGGCGGCGTTATCTATTCGATCGATCTCAGGGATGGCTCGCGAACGCTCGAGACGCGCACCGACTACGTGGGGGAGTCCGAGGGACTGGACGACGATCTCGATCTCGCTCCTGGGGCTGATGGTCTCGGGGGGTCACTGCACTACATGGTGATGCCCTACAACGAGGAGGCGTATCCGACCAACGGCGTGACGAACGGCGTGATCTATCATTACGAGCAGGCTGCGGCGGAGCCAACTTCGCTCACTTTCACCAAGGGCGGCGCGGATTCAGGTCATTACACAGACGAGGCAGTCTTCGAAGCGCGGTTGGTCGACTCCGACGGTCACACGCTGGGGGGCCAGACTCTTTCCTTTTCTTTTGGCGGTTCGTCGAAGGCGGCGACGACCGACGGCAACGGCGTGGCGCGCGCCGCGTTCGCCCTTACGCAGCGTCCGGGCACCTACGAAGTTTCCGTTTCCTATGCTGGGATAGAGAGAACATACGGCGCTTCGTCCGCATCGGCTCCCTTCGTCCTGGACCAGGAAGACTCCACAACCTCGCTGAGCGCGAGCGGCAGAAGACCTCATCGTTCGCTGAACTCACGGCTGAGCGATGCAGACGACACAACCTCGGGAGTTGGGGGCCGCTCGATCGACTTCTATGTCGACGGATCGTTCATGGGGAGCGACGTGACCGACTCTTATGGCACCGCGTCGCTCGCGGTGCCGCCCCGGTACCAGGGTGGCCACCACACGTTTGAGGCTCGTTTTGGGGGCGACGACTACTTCAAAGGATCTTCGGGCACAACCCGCACGTAGGGCCTCGTCGTTCCTACCTGCAGAAGTTGATGCTTCCAGCAGTTTTCAGTCCACGACGCGCCGCGCGAACCGCGGCGGGGGGAAGCCTCCGGCTTTTAGTGAATTTCCAAACTTTCTCTAGGCCGAGGCGAAAGTGTCGCATCCTCGATCTAGCCTGTAAGAAATGAGGAGAGGAGTGTGGGGATGGATATATCGACCGTAACGGTCAGAGGACAGGCCGTGGTCCCGGGCGAACCCGATGAGGTACGCCTCGCAGTAGAGGTGACGGCCCTCTTTCCGACCCCGGAAGAGGCGCTGGATGACGTGACGAGACGCAGTGAAATCCTCGAGAGGGTCTTCGAGAACCTCAACATCCCGCAACCTGCGAGGACCACCTCGGGTGTTTCCGTCAGAGAGGAGCGCGAGTACGAGCGAGGGAAGTATCTCCATCTCGGATACACGGCATCGAACAGTATTTCGATCAGATTGAATGATCCGCAACTCGTAGGTCGCCTGATTAAGGAGGCTACGAACCAGGCTCAGGCGCGACTACAGGGTTCTTGGTGGCAGATAGCCTTCGAAAATCCCGCTCGAGTCGAAGCTTACCGACAGGCAGCGGGAGACGCCCGGAGGAAAGCAGAGGCGTACGCCCAAGCGCTTGGGGCCCGACTTGGGGCTGTACTTACAGTTACCGAGCCGGGGCTCCGGCGAGAGCCGGCGCACGATAGCGTCTTTGCCATGGCCTCCGCCTCCGACATGGCCCCTGGTAGCGAGTCAGAAATCGACGTGCATGCTGGGAGCTTGATATCAGCGCCGGGTGGAAGTGACTTTTCGCCTCGAACAGGACTAACTAAAGTCATCGGCGTTGATCTTGACAATGGGTTCTAGCAGGGGAGTGGTTTAGCCAGATTCGGTTCGGAAGACGTACTTCTCTTCCTCTTGTCCTTCTTTCTCGGTCTTTTTTGGGAGGGAACGAATGGGACCAGGTGCTTCGTGCTAGCGGCCATCCCAAAGCTTCTTAAGGTCTAAGCCTCTATCGCTCATTGGCGAGGCGTGGGCGCCGAGTGCTTGCATCGGACTGCAGATCGGATGCAAAACCGCTAAATGCTAGGTGGGAGTCAGCACCTCAATTCCCAATTGAGAGGCGGCCTTGTACAACCGCCGATCGAGAGTAGCGAGAGCCGATTTGAGAAGCGACGCTAAAGCCAAGTACTCGGCGTCATAGGTCTTGGCCCACCCCAACTCATCCGCGATTCGCCAGGAATCCGTTCCGAGGTGCCGATGCCGCCGCTCTTTTACGTCACCGGAGTGAATCACGGAGAGCGCGTGGCCGGCTAACTCGGTCGAGATGGCCCCTCTCCACGCCGCAACATGCAGAGCCGACCTCGCCTCCGACCAGAGCAGGGGAGGTCCAACTAGATCGCGGTCGGGGAGGGGAGCAAACCCTTGCTTTGAAGTTGCCGCAGTCAAAAAGACATTTGCATCAATTACGAGCATGCCTAGCGGCCGTCTCGGGTTTCACGTACGAGCTCAACCCAATTCGGCATGGGGTCGCCCGTATAGGTCTTCCTCCAGCCCTTTGGAAGGGAAAGGTTTCCGTTCCCGCTTGCCTGCTCGAGGTCGGCCTCATCGATTAGGTGTTGGGTCCCGACCTTCTGCGCAGCAAGTCGCCCGGACCGAATCCAGCGCCTAATCGTCTCGGGGTTTTTCCCCGTCCGTCTAGCTGCTTCAGGCACTGTCAGCATAGGAGTAGGATACTACAACACCGCGTTCTAGCGGGCCTATGCATCGGATGGCGTATCCGGCGCACCGCTCCCTTCGCGAACGCGATTCCTATTCGTGGTTAGCTCAGGACGCCACTGAAAGCGACTGGACCGTCCACTCTTTGAGCTGATCGAGGTATTGGCCGACTAGGAAATGCGTAAACGGGCTGTTTCTTGGGCCGGTGAGGATGGCGCTTCCAATCCTTTACAAAGTTGCGCACGTTTATCTGGGCCGTTCGCAGGAATTCTCCTCGTTCGCCCCGGTTCCACCGATGCAGAAATCTGTCCCCGGCCCCCCAAAAAGAGGATCGTCGGCGCCCTGGCCGTACAGACGGTCGTCACCGCTTCCGCCCTTCAAGATGTCGTCATAGGCTCCCCCGCAAATGCCATCGTCTCCGTCACGACCGATCAGTGTGTCGCCGCCGAACAGGCCGAGCATTCCATCGGGTCCGGAGGTTCCGAGCAGCCGGTCGTCATCCGTCGTTCCCACTCGATTCACTAATAGGCCCCCGCAACGCACTCTCATAGGCACCCATGTCACAGCGTCCTTTGCGTGGAGCACGTCGTTGATCGGTGCCCGAACAACTCCCGGTCCCGGCATTCACCCCGGGGCTGCTTGCCTTTAGGGCATGGGTTTCAGTCGGCGTGTCGGCCCCTGGTGCCTATTGGGCAGTAGCATCGGACTGCTGATCCGGTGCCAAGAGAGGAGAGGCTGAGCCTTAGTCGCCGCTTTGGATGCGACGCTCTTCCAGCTCCCGTAGAACTTGCAAAGTTTTCATGTCTTTGTCCCGTAGGAGCGCGGACTTGGATCGGATGATGTCGCCGAGAGCCGCCATCTGAATCTCAACGTTACCGATGGAGATCGTGACCGCCTGCCGTCGCAGATCGTCGTAGCCACCGGTGCCGGCAGGCCGCCAGACGAGGTCCAATCTTCCCCAGCGCGTAACGAAGTTAAGGAAATCTGCCGCCCGAAGGATGCGCGCAGTCAGCGCGATCGGGATCGGTTCGGGCTCGTCTGCAACCATGAGACGAGCGTCCAGGTCGACGAGCGCGCTTGCCAATCGGTCGAGGTTCTTGTCGTCATCCTTCGGGCAGATATCGATGTCCCGAGTCGGATAGGGGGAGCCGTGTGCCGCTGCGGCAACTCCTCCGATGAGGATGAACGCTATGCGACGCTCGCTGAGTTCACGAAGGATCTCTTTTGGTTGAAACTCAGACATTGATCGACGCTCGAAGCTCGTCTACGAAACGCATGCCCTCCACCATTCGGTCAATGCGTTGTTCGGGCGTGAGCGATCGATCGAGCAATGCCAAATGAAGATCCTCGGTGTCTCGCTCGGCGAGCCGCACCTGGACCTCGAGGCCACAGGCCGCCGCCACTTCCGCCAGCGTCTCAATAGTGGGGGAGACGGATCCCGATTCCCAGCGAGAGACGACTGATTGTTTCGTGTTCAGGCGTGCGGCCAGCTCCTTTTGGGTGAACCCTGCCCGCAAGCGAGCCTCACGGATGAGAGATGCGCCCTTCATTCGAAGAATATAGCATAAGTGCTATCTAAGGCATGTCCTCTAGCAATTTCTCTCTAGCGCTCGCGCCCTGCGACGAGCCTGGATATTTGCTCGGCCGCGTCGTGCTGCATGTGTTGAAGGCAGTGGCTGTAGATGTCGAGTGTCAGCGCCACGGTCGAATGCCCAAGGCGCTCCGAGACGATCTTCGGATGAATGCCGGCCTCGAGCGCCAGCGTTGCGTGGGTATGTCGCAGGTCGTGCAGGCGAATGTCGGGAAGGCCGATCTGGCGAACGAGCCGCTTGAAGGTCTTCGACACACGCACGGGATGAAGCGGCTGGCCCTCGCGGTGGAACACGAGGTCGGCTGCACGAGCGTCGGTCGGCTTGAGGTCTCGCAACACCTTGAGGGTCGTTTCGTCCAGCGCCACGACCCGGCGACCGCGGGAGCTCTTGGGACCCGATACGACTACGTCGTATCCGATGGTGATCACCGTCTGACGGATCGACAAGCTTGCCCGCTCGAAGTCGACATCACACCAGCGCAGTCCCAGCGCTTCGCCCCGCCGTAGCCCGGTCATTGCCAGCACGTGCCACAGCTCGCGGTCTTCGTGCGGTGCGACCGAAGACAGGAACTGTTTGAGCTCCTCGGCCCGCCACGTTGTCATCTCCCGAGGCGTATCCGCGCGCGGCGAGGGCGGATCCGCGCGAGACACCGGATTGCCGTCGACCAGACCCCACTTAACCGCATCCCGGAAAGCGCGGCGAAAGGTGGCGTGGACCCGACGCACCGTGGTGCCGCTCAAGGGCTCCTTAGATCTCGCGCCGCCCTCACGCAGCAGTCGCGCATAGAAGCCGTTGATGTCCGAGGGTTTCACCGAGGCGAGGCGAAGAGACCCGAGGGCCGGGATGATGTGGCAATGAACGTGCGAGACATAGCCGCTGTAGGTGGAGTCGCGAATCGACCTCCTTATAGCCGGCAGCCACGTCTCGGTAAGAAAGTCGCGCAGGGTCGTATCGGTGTTCGTTTCCCGGCTTCCACGCCGTGCCACAGTCAACCTCCATCGCATAGGGGAACCGGCGTGGACGGCCCGACGGCCAACCATGGCACGGGGGTGCGACACGACACCCAACGGCACCTGCTGAAGCGCCCCCGTTACGCCTTGCGCGTGAACGCGCTGCGCGGAAAGCCGAGCACGACGGCAAGGGGGAGAACGGTGCGAGGGGCGTGACGCATGCGCCACAGTCCTCCATGCGCGGCCCCCTGCGCGAAGAGATCGTAGGGGTGGTCGAGCGTCTTATCCGGACGAGCCGCGGACTGTGGATCGCGCAGATCGGCGACCAGCAGCGCCGCCATCAGCGCTCGGCTCGTCGCCGGCTCGAAGACCTCCACGCCGAACGGCCTCGCACCTGCATAGGCGGCGGCGAGAGCCCGGTTCTTCATCACCGAGATCGTCCGGGTCGCCGGAGCGACATTCGCCGACGTCACCACTCCCGCATCCCGCATCGTCAGTGAACTCCAGCGATGCAGCGACTTCGCCAGCGCGTAGTTCGGACCCTGTTGTGGCACGAGACAGTCGAAGATCCCGCGCTCCCGCCCCTCGCTCTCGACGACCTTTTCGTAGTTCGGCACGAACACGCGTCCGCCCGACGCGGCCCGCAAGACACGCGCCCCTGCCCCCGAGGTTCCCGCGGCTTCCACGGTGTCACGCGGCACCGCGTAGACCTCCGTCGGCGAGGCGAGGTAGGCGTAACCGGCGAGGTGGCCGCGGCCTGCGAGTTCCCCGGCGATCGCATCGACTGCCACCGCCACCATTACAAACACCGCGCCCGGCGCGTACGCGTAGTTGCCGAGAACGAACGGTGCATCGCTCGCGAGCGTCGCCAGCCACGTCATTATCTCGGGCGTATCGGTCAGCAGGTCCGCTCCCGCGGCGGCAGAGAGATCCTCGGTAGCCGTGACGTCGCGGGAGACGGGAACGCGTATCCTTCCGGCCCCCTCGCGAGCAAGACGCAAGATCCGCTCCCACAGATTTCTTTTCGGGAGGTCGACGGCGAGAATGTCGGCGCCCCAGCTCGTCAGCTGCTCGAGCGGGCCCATTTCAGACGCGGCACCCAACAGCGCCACCCGCACGTCGCGGAGATCGAGCCACTCCGGGTTGTCGACGACACTCGCGACGGCATGTGCGGCGGAGGGTTCGATGCGTCCCTCGGAGCGCCATCTCTCCAGCCGGCCTCGTAGATGATCCCCCCGGAGATCCTCGCCGCGGTAGGGGATGACCAACTCGGTCGCGCGCGCGGCCTGTCCCTCGACGACCTCGGTCCGGAAGCGCCCGGGTGCGCTCCGCTCAAAAGCTTCATCAAGCGAGAACGAATCGCCGTCGCGTTCGAAGGTGAACGTCGAACGGGCTTCGTCGAGACCGTCGGATGCGATGCGCAAAGCATTCTTCGGCGACCGGACCCCCAGCTCCACCGTCTGCCTCACCGCGTGGAGGTAGGTCTTTCTCCAGTTCTGCGCCGTCTCTATTCGATCGGCTAGAGACGCGTCGACGAAGCGAACCGCCGATGCGAACACACGCTTCCCCGTCGCCTGCGTGCTTCTGCGCCCGTCGACGAGCGGAAACTGTACGCCTTGTTCGGTATCCGACCTGCCGTTTGCCATAGGAGCAGAGGATAGGCGCGCATAACTTGACCATCGGTTCAGTTTGGCCCACGGCTTGCCACCGGCCGCCAATGCCCACACGGTCGCCGATACGGGTTACGGTGTTTGAAAATCACGACAAGGGAGGCTGTGGATGAAGCTCAAGACGAGGATCACCGTGGTTTTCAGCACCTTCTTCATGGGCGTGTCCGGCATCGTCGCGACCGGGAGTGCCGCTGGGAGCGTAGAGGTCGTGAAGGGGCGGTTCTCGGAGTTCTCGACCGGCGTGTCGAGGGGCTACGACATCTCCGGGCCGGTTCGCCTCACTGTTGGAGAAGACTGGACCCGTGTTCGCGCGAACGTGCGAGGACTCGCGCCGAACACGACGTATGCATCGCATCTACACGAGAGCGCTTGTTCGGTTGCCGACGGCGGCGGTCACTACAAGAATGACCCCGCGGGCCCCGCGACTCCTCCGAATGAACTGTGGTTGACGTACGAGACGAACAGGGCGGGCACGGCACATGACGCTTCGAGCGCCCCGTGGGCCGTACGAGAGGGCGCTCGATCGGTAGTCATCCACGATCAAGACGGAGCAAGGATCGCCTGCGCCGATCTTGTGGTCGACTGAACCGCGCTCGTCGCAGCAAGTGATCTGATCACCCTGCTGGGTTTTTACGCCTAACCATCGGGTCTGCAGGTCCGATGCGCCGAGATCACCAGGTCACGGGCGGCCGGCTGCCCCTGATTAGGAGACGGTTCCCGGCTTGGCACTGTCGAGGGCCGAGGCGAAGTCACCCACTTTCTCGAGCTTGGCGCACTCGATCTGGACGGCCGATCCGTCGGTGAAGCCAAAATGGAGTTTGTTCACCACTCCCTTTTCGATGTTGAGAGATTGGACTTGGTCCAACGGGATCTGACCGACGAGACTCTTCGGCTTTCCCATCAACGTGTAGTCGAACATAAGCAAACGTTGATCGGTGAGCCCCAACGCGGCGCGCATCGCCGGCCAGGTCGCCGCCACCGATCTCTCGGTCTGTTGTGCTTGCGCTTTCTTCGCTTGTTTATCGGTCACGACGGCCCCCACGGCCCCGCCGATAGCCGTACCAACCGTCGACCCCCGCGGCATCGTCCGGATAGCTGCCAGCAAGCGTTCCGACGGCTCCATTACCTCACCGGCTTTGGGTTGAAGTTTGTCTACGTACCCTCCCATGACCTCTCCTTTCGGACATCAGTTGAGCCCCGGCATAGCGCGCGGCGGCCCTTCGTGGACTCAATGTCGACCATCGCTTGTTGGAGGTCAAGGTCGACTGCTCGCTGATCGGTATCTAGAACCCCACGGGGGGCCTAGCTCCTCGTACCGAGGATGGAAGATCCTTATGATCCTTACACCTCCTCCCCTAGCCCCAACAATGATGGGACGGGCTGGAAGATGCTCACGGCCGACTGCGACTGTGTGATGTTCAACGGTTCGATCGAATGGTCCGTCGATAACATGATTCAGTTTCAGATGCCGGGGGAGGGCGTCTGCCTTCGCCGCGATGCGCGCTCCGATGTGAACAGCGAGTCCCGGCCGGGAGTGCGATCATTCTCGGCGTGAGCGATCGAAGCGAGAAATACATCTACGACCCGTCCTGGGAAGGCGAACGCAAA
>JALZEI010000161.1 GCA_030862115.1 Actinomycetota bacterium | reverse complement strand
TTGCCGCGTCGACGTTCTTGCGGATAGTCAAACGCATCGTGGGGGCCGAGGTCCTGGAGGACACCGCCGAGTTCTTCACCAATCTCGAGGGCATGTATGAGGGGTTCAAGGAGCGGGCGGGCGAGGTCTCGCGGCTACTCAAATCGTCGGCCACTTCTTTTGTGGTCGTAACCTCGCCCTCCGAGGAGTCGGTGGCCGAAGCCACCTTCTTCGCGTCGCGACTCGAGGAGGCGGGGCTTCCGTTCGGCGCCCTGGTAGTCAATCGGGTACACCCGCACTACGAGGTGGGGGCCTCCCCCAGGCCGACGCAGCTGGCGCGTCTGGAAACCGGCACCCCGGACGCGCAGCTACTGGCCAAGTTGCTCGATAACGGCGACGCCTTCATGCGGGTGGTAAAGCTCGAGGAGGAGAACCTGATCGGGCTGGCGCGCAAAGTGCCCCGCCACCTATGGGTGCGGGTGCCGTACCTCGAACGAGAGGCCGTTGATTTCGGCGGTCTCGTTGCGATCGCCGATCAGCTATTCGAGTCACCGCCGCCCAGAAGAGCACGTGGGGGTGTGGGGGCGTAGGTCGTCTCGACGACCGTGCCCCCATGAAGGCGACGGCACCAGAGTCCTTGGCCGGACAATGGAGACGGCGCCCCGGTAGCGCCGAAGGCGATTCCGGAACAAACATGGGGGTGTGGGGGTGTGGGGGCGTAGGTCGTCTCGACTTCGGGCTTCATTGCGCGCTGGTGCCCGCATAGCGGGCAGTGTCCAGCAATGAACGCCGTCCGCGTCTCGACGTCTTGCCTGGCCTGCCGGTTGGAGCGTTCACTTGTCAACTGGACTTCGTATTTCGAAGACAAGCGCGCAAGGACCGGCGACCCCGCGCAGAAGCTACCCTCCCTCACCTCGCCGGCCGGGTTTTGCTCTTCACGACGGTGCCTCCACGGGGCCTCGGTTTAGGATCGGGTCGATGATCGCGGCCAAGATGATCGAGGGACTCGTCTTCGTTCTCACGGTGGGAGCCGGGCTGTTCGCGGTCTTCTTGCTGGTGGACCTTCTGCGACTGCGCCAGACGGCCACCGGCCCCTTCTACAAGGGGGGCGTGGGTCAGTGGTCGTGGGCGGCCCACCGCATCACGGGAGTCGGTGTCGTCGCCTTTCTTTTCGGTCACATCGTCGACACCTTCGGAGTCGGCTTTGGACCGGAGCTATATGACGAGACCATCTCGCTATACAAGCAGTGGTGGTTCAAGCCGTTCGAGGTCCTGCTTGTGGGCGCGACCCTCTATCACGCACTCAACGGCTTGCGAATCATCATTTTTGACTTCTGGCCGAAGCTGGCTTTGCGTCAGAAGACCTTCGCGTACATAGAGTTCGTGCTCTTCCTTCTCGGGTTTACTCCCGTGGCGTTCTTTATGCTGCGGTCCGCCCTCGAGACCTCACCCTTCGCCTGATGGCAACCGTTCAGCCGCGGACCACAGACCGCTTCACGCCAATCATGGAAGAGCTGGCGCGAACTCTCAGCCGCCTTTCAATCCCGAAGTCCGATGAGAGTTCAAAGGGCGTTCTTCGCATCGAGGAGGAGTTCGGCGTCAAAAGAGTCATCCAGGTGTACTGGACTCCGTTTGCCGCCGACATCCCCGGGCGTTCGATAAGCCTTCATCTCGAGGTCGCCGAGCCAAAGGTCCACTGGGCAGAGTGCTACCTGACCCCGGACGACAAGAACTGGGTGTTCTGCTTCCACGAGCGTCCCGACGGCGATATTCAGCTGGCCTACTACGAACAGTACGCCACCCCCCTAGAGGCCTTAAAAGGGTTCTTCGATATCTCGGCTTGGTACGTCCTGACCGCTACCGATCTGACGTGGTCGGATGTTAGTTACGAACTGTCCGACAAGCTCGAGTGGCCGATGCACCTCAACACGATGGTTGAGGCGGCCACCGACAAAGCCATCCAGGAGTCGTTGAAGAAGTCCACGATCCTGTGGCTGCGGTGGTCGCTCGACGGTCGTGAGAACACGATGCCGGTCTGGTTTCTCTACGACTCAAAGGCCGACCGGATCTTCGTTCTATCGGGCGAAAGACAGCAGACCCTTCCCGGCGCCGAACGAATCAAGCGGGCCGACGTCATCCTGAGATGGAAGGGAAAGAACTCGCAGGTGGCGGAGCTACCCGCGCGGGTCCGTCCTTTGGAGCACGGTCCCGAATGGGACGAGATCGCAGAAAAGGTCGCTGAGAAAAGATTGAATATTCCCGGTCTGCCCGAGGCGACCGCTCGTCGCTGGCGCGAGGAGTGCGTGATCCTCGAAGTAACGCTCGACTAAGTCTGAGCGGCTAGCGCTCTCCAGTCGCCGCTTGAGGCCTTGCGCCGAAAGCCCCTGCGTTCGCGTTCCGTAAGTCCACCCCAGATCCCGTGATCCATCGGTGCGTCCATCGCGTAGACCAGGCATTCTTTCTGCACGGGACAGGTCCGGCAGATGCGTTTTGCAAGCTTGTGCTCCAGGGCACCCGGAGCGAAGAATAGATCTGGATCGACTCTCGAACAAAGAGCGTCGGCCCGCCAATCTTGATCAGTTTGACTTACGACAGGCATCCTGTGACCTCTCCTTGAGCACCTTTGATGACTGCTCAAACACTAGGCGCGTGACCTGTCGATTCCGATAGCCCATTGGGACCTTTTCGCGTGGTCCTGAATGACTAGTTCTCGAGTAGTCCTTTTGGGCTATGCCCTGGTCTAGTTGAGCTATGGGGGTGTGGGGGCGTAGGTTGGTCTCGACGACCGTGCCCCCACGAAGCGACGGCACCAGAGTCCTTGGCCGGGCAATGGAGACGCCGCCCCGGTAGCGCCGAAGGCGATGCCGGAACAAACATGGGGGTGTGGGGGCGTAGGTCGTCTCGACGACCGTGCTCGCATGGAATGAGACATGGGTGTGCGGGCGGTCCCTGGAGCGATTGCTCGGCGAATAGCGCGAGACTTCAGGGG
>JALZEI010000230.1 GCA_030862115.1 Actinomycetota bacterium | reverse complement strand
CGCGGTGCAGTGGTGCACGCGGTGCAGTGGTGCACGCGGTGCAGTGGTGCACGCGGTGCAGTGGTGCACGCGGTGCAGTGGTGCACGCACCGCTGCACCACAGGCACCAGACCGTTTGCCTTCCTGTAAGGGTGCATTATGCGATTCGTGCACACCATCACTGCCCCCCGGTTGCGACTAGTCACACTTTCGGCCCCCGTCCTCGAGGCGTTGCTGATAGAGCGTCCCCGGGCGGACGAACTCGTTGACTTCAAGCTGCCGTCCGGGTGGCCCGAAGACGAGGACCGAGCGGTTCTGGAGTTGCGCCTCCGCCAGCTGCGGGCCCAGCCCGGCATCGAGCCGTGGCTGCTCCGCGCGCTTGTCGATCGAAACGACGTCATGGTCGGCCATGCGGGATTTCACTACCCGCCGGCTCCCGTCGACGAGGCGCTAGACGAGAACTTCAGTGGCTCCCGTGAGCCCGCCGAGGGTGGCCTCTCCGAGCTTGGCTACACGATCTTCGAACCCTTTCGAGGTCGCGGATACGCAACCGAGGCGGTGCGAGCGCTCGTGGACTGGGGTTTCAAGGAGATGGGCCTGGGAGCCGCCCTGGCCTGTACGTCCCCGTCGAACGTCGCCTCCAGAAAAGTTCTCGAACGAGTCGGAGGATGGCGGGAGATCGGGCGCGCGATCGACGAACTCGACGGCGAGGAGATCGTGTTCCGCAGAGACCGTCTCTGATCCCTGCGGAACACATCTAGTTGGTTCTTACGGAGCTAGTTGGTTCTTACGGAGCTCCCCAGATGGCGTCGCGTGCCTGGTCGGTAGTGGCGATCCACTGATCGACCTCGGCGCGGTCCGGAAGGGGTTTCTTGCCAATGAGCACATCCAGAGCGAGCTTTTTGGCCTTGCGATCGATGACGCCGTAGCCCTGATACATGAAGTAGTTCGGGCCGGTCGGTCGCACCGCGTAGTCCCAGGTGAGCTTCTCGGGATCCGCTTCCACGGGGAACGCCGTCTTCATGACCATGTCCTCGGCCTCGAGTCGTGTGAGCTTCCCGTCCTTGAGAGGTCCCTTCGCCGGCAGCTTCACCTTGCCGGACGCCTGTGCCACGACCTGCTTGGGACGCTGGCCGCCGGTAGTGTCTCGCAGCACGTAGCGTGCCTTTTCGATGATCGAGGACAGAACGCCCGAGGTGATCGGTGCTGCACACGAGGTTCCGCCGAAGTCGCGCGTCTCCTCATCGCTCTTGCTGTTGATCTTGACGCCAAAGGCGTTTGCCGCACGCCACTTAGACCCGAACGACGACACGTCGACCGGATACGAGTGCCACCAGTGCGCTTGCCCGTTGATCGGCGACGCCGCCCCGATCGTGAGCTGCCACGACGGGCCCGACCAGGGGTCGGTCATCGAGATATCGGAGTCGGGGGTCTTGCACTTGCAGGGATCCTCAACCGGTCCGTCGGCAGGAAAGACCGTAGACGAGTTCGTGTTGGTAGCGCCGTTACCGGCCGAGAAGACGATGCTCTGTCCCCTGCGGGTGGCGTCCCTGGTCATGCCGGGGTCACCAAGAGGGAGATTGGCACGGTTGCCCCACGAGTTCGACACGATGTCGATCCATTTCTGCGAGGTCGCCCACTCGAGGCTGGCCTCGCCGAGATCCTCCACCGAGACGATCAAGGCGTTCGGATTCGAGCCGTAGAAGCGGCCGGCTGCGACGCTGGCGGTGCCGGTGCCGTGGCCGTTCTCGTCGAGGATCATGCGCTCGGGTCGGTCTGGGTTGTGGGGCCTCAGCGGCGGGTTCCCGTCGAGGCCTCCGTCGCCGGTCGAGATTCCGCCGATAACGCGCGTCCCGGGGAACCAATACAACCCATTCCTTTGAACCTTCAGCCATTCCCTGTCATCCGCCTTGCGGGCCGCCATGTACCCCTTCGAGTCGGCCGTTGCAAGCGCGAGGTCGAACTTCTTGGCCTTGTCGGGGTAACCCTGGATGTACTTAGAGGGGTGGTGCGTGAACTCTGGGGCCCGGAAGTCCTGGTGGTAAGGGTTGATCCCGGTATCGATCAGGGCGATCACCGTAAAGGGCTTCTTTTTGAAGACCTTGAGTGAACAGGCCACCTGCTTGTTCTTCGGGAGGTTGCGACACGACTTGTCGATCCGCACCGTGGTCCCGTTGTTCCAGTGGCCGCTGTCGTTCTCGGCGAACCACTTGCTGCGGGCCGGGGTGGGCGGCACCTCCTGCCCGAAGGCCGGAGCGGCGAAAGCCGCCAGCAGGGCGGCGGCGACGGCGTAAGAAAGATGTCTTTTCATGATCTCCTCGTTTTTTGGTCTCAGCACAAGGAGTTAGCCGTCGGGCCCCTGAGTCCTGTAAGGGGCGGGACCCGGACACGGCCGAACCGGCAGGTAGGGGGTCCCACCGGCCGGCCGTGGACCAGGTACTGCGCTATCGAGCGGTCGCCGTGGCGTTGCTCGATCCCGCGCTGCGGGCCCCATCGGAGGCAACCGCAACGACGTAGTAGGTGAAGGTCTGTCCGGAGGTAAGCCCGGTGTCCTTGAA
>JALZEI010000094.1 GCA_030862115.1 Actinomycetota bacterium | reverse complement strand
CGAAGCGCTCGCTCTGGCGGTAGGGACCGAAGTCCCCGCCCGCCTCCGGTCCCTCGTCCCAGTCGAGACCGAGCCAGCGAAGGTCCTCGAGCACCGCGGCGTAGGCCTCGTCCGTGGCGCGCTCTTTGTCGGTGTCCTCGACGCGGAGCACGAAGGTGCCCCCGTGCTTGCGGGCAAAGAGCCAGTTGTAGAGCGCGGTCCGCGCGTTGCCGACGTGAATCGACCCGCTGGGGGCCGGCGCTATTCGAGTTCTGACGGGAGACGAAGAGTCAGCTCTCGACAAAGTCCAGCCACTCGTGATACTTCTCATCGCGGCCCCGGCAGATATCCGCGTACCGAGCCTGAAGAGTTTGGGTGATGGGGCCGGGCTCGAAAACTCGCCCGTCGATCTCTCGTATCGGGATCACCTCAGTGGCGCTGCCGGTCAGGAACAACTCCTCGGCGATGTACAGATCGGCGCGCGTCAGCGACCTCTCTTCGAGCGGCATGCCGTTGTCGCGGGCGATCTTCATAACCGACTCGCGCGTGATCCCCGGCAGAGGACCGTCGATAAGCGGAGGCGTGAGCAGCTCACCGTTTTTGACCATGAACAGGTTCTGCCCCGTGGCCTCCGAGATGCGGCCCCCGGGGTTGAGCATGATCGCCTCCTCGAAGCCGGCCTGCGTCGCCTCGAGCTTCGCCATGGACGCGTTGAGATAGGCGCCCGTAGCCTTCGCCATCGGGGGGATGATGTTCGAGTCGCCGCGACGCCACGACGAAACCGTCACGCGGACTCCCTTGGTGACCGCGTCCTCCCCCAGATATGCCCCCCAGGCCCACACAGCGATCGCCACGTCTACCGGGTTCGCCGACGGGTTGACGCCCATCTCGCCCCCGAACGCTCGGTACGCGAGAGGTCGTACGTAGCACTCGCTCAACCCGTTCGCCCTGATCAAGGAGAAAGTCGCCTCGGTCAGCTCGTCGACGCTATAGGGGATCTCCATCTGGAAGATCCGCGCCGAGCGCTCCATCCGCCGGAAGTGATCGCGCAGTCGAAAGACCGCAGAGCCGCGCTGCGTGTCGTAGCAGCGAACACCCTCAAAGACACCGGTTCCGTAGTGGAGCGCGTGGCTGAGGACGTGCACTTGGGCCGCGTCCCAATCAACCAACTCCCCATTCATCCACACCTTCTCGACCGGCGTGATGGGCATTCAGTTTCCTCCTCTCCCGATGCGTCGCTGCACCGGCCCCGTTCGAAAGCCAACGCTAGTTGACGTTAGCTCTCCATGACTATGAGTTTGGCATCTCTCATCTGCACTTTCTCCACGATGCCCTGCAGTACCTGTTCCGGAATAGGTGAATCCACAGCCAGTCCCATGAGGGCCTCTCCGCCCTCACTCTGTCGTCCGACCTGCATATTCGCGATGTTCACCCCGGCCTCCCCGAGAAGGTTCCCGACCGTTCCCACGACGCCGGGCCGGTCCTCGTAGCGGAAGAACGCGAGGATCGGCGAGAAGGCCATGTCGAGCTCGTAGCCGTAGACGCGGACCAAACGCTCGTTGTCTCTCTTGCCCACAAGCACCCCGGCGACCGACACGGGGTCGCCGTCGCATTGCGCGTGCACCTCCACGAGATTCACGTAGTCGAGCGACATCGACGACTTGCTCTCCTCGACCGCGATCCCCTTTTCCTTGGCGAGAAGCGGAGCGTTAACGAAGGTCACCGGCTCGTGAACGACGTCCGAGAACGCGCCCTTGAGTCCCGACAAGGTGAGCGCGCGGGTGTCGCTGTCGGAGATGCTTCCGTGGTACTCGAAGCGAAGACCCTCGAGGCCCTGACCGGCGAGGGCGACGGCCACGCGCCCCAAGCGCTCGGCCAGTCGCAAGTAGGGACGCACGCTCTCGGGGATATCGGGGCCCACCTCGAGGTTCACGGCGTAGGGCACGAACTCCCCTTTTAGGGCGAGGCCCACCTGCTCGGCGATATCGGTTCCCGCCTTGTCCTGCGCTTCGGCGGTGGACGCTCCGAGGTGAGGGGTCACGACGACACCCTCGACGCCGAAGAGCGGGTGGGAGGTGACCGGTTCGTCCACGAAGACGTCGACGGCGGCCCCCGCGACCCGTCCGTCTCGCAACGCCTCCACCAACGCGTCCTCATCGATCAGTCCCCCGCGCGCGGTGTTGATGATGCGCAGTCCTTGCCTCGCGTAGGCGAGCTCGGCGCGTCCGATGATGCCCATCGTCTCGGGGGTCTTGGGAAGGTGGATCGTCAGGAAATCGGCGCGCCGGCATACGTCGGCCACGGTCTCGACCATCTGCACTCCCATCTGCGCGGCGCGCCCCACCGCCAGATAGGGGTCGTAGGCGATCAATCGCATGCCGAATGCATTTGCCCGCTGCGCGACCAAAGTTCCGACGCGACCCAGCCCCACGATCCCCAGGGTCTTTCCGTGGAGTTCGACGCCCTGCCAGCGCTCTCGGTTCCACGTTCCCGAGACGAGCGCCGCGTGCGCTTGGGGGATGTTCCGTGCCTGCGCGAGCAGAAGTGCGACGGTGTGCTCGGCCGCCGACAAGACATTGGACTGCGGCGCGTTGACGACCATGATTCCTTGACGGGTCGCGGCGTCGACGTCGACGTTGTCCAGGCCGATTCCGGCCCGTCCGACGACCTTCAAACTCTCCGCCCGCTCGAGCAGCGCGGCGTCGACCTGGGTGGCGGAACGGATAACGAGCGCGTCGTAGCCCGCAATGATGGCCCTCAGCTCCTCCGGAGCCAGCCCCGTGCACACGTCGACCTCGGCGTGTTCTTCGAGGGCCTGGACGCCGGCGTCGGAGAGCCGGTCGGAAACGAGAACTTTCATGTGAGCGAAATCGTACAGGTGCCGGCTAGCTACGAGATGGACGCCGACCCGAGGCCGTCACCTCTCGACGTGGATCTGAGATCCGCGCCAAGTCGGCCTCGTGGCCGCACGGAAGTCAGGCAAGGCCGTCGATGGCGAAGTCGATGCAGTTCGTGAGCTGCGCGATGTCGTCGGGCTCAATAGCGGGATACATGGCGATGCGAAGCTGGTTGCGGCCGAGCTTCCGATACGGCTCGGTGTCGACGATGCCGTTGGCCCGCAGGGCCGCGGAGATGCCGGGGGCGTCGACACCGTCTGCCAAGTCGATCGTGCCGACGACGTGACTTCGCTTCGCCGGATCCCGAACAAAAGGAGTCGCCTGCTCGTGTGCCTCGGCCCACGAGTAGAGGATGTCTGCCGAGCGGTCGCAGCGGCCGTTCGACCACTCGAGACCCCCGTTGTCGAGGATCCACTCGAGCTGCTCGACCATCAAAAAGAGCGTCGCCAGGGCCGGCGTGTTGTAGGTCTGGTTCTGACGTGAGTTCTCGAGCGCGATCAGCAGATCGAGAGACGGCGGGATGTAGCGATCTGAGTCGGCGAGCAGCTGAATACGCTCGATCGCCGCCGGCGAGCACAGCGCCACCCACAACCCCCCGTCGGAGGCGAACCCTTTCTGGGGGGCGAAGTAGTAGACGTCGAAATCGCCGGGGTCCACGCGCAGACCGCCCGCCGCCGAGGTCGCGTCCACGGCCACGAGGCCACCCTCGACCCGTGTGACGGGCATGGCGACCCCGGTCGAGGTCTCGTTATGAGTGAGCGCGAAGACGTCGACGAGTTCGGAGCCCTTTGGCTCGGGGTGATCGCCGGGCTCTGCCGATACGACCTCAGGCTCCTCCAGGTGCAGGGCCAGCGCCGCGGCATGGGCGAATTTCGAGGAGAACTCTCCGAAGACAAGATGCTGGCTTCGCTCCCGTATGAGGCCGAACACGAGCGCGTCCCACAGCACGGTGGTACCGCCGTTGCCGAGTACCACTTCGTAGTCGTCGGGCAGCTCGAAAAGGTCGCGAAGTCCCGAGCGCAGGCGCCCCACAACCGAACGTACGCCCTGCTTGCGATGGCTCGTGCCGAGGTATCCGGAGGCGCTGTTCGCGAGAGCGGCCACGGCCTCGGCGCGCACCTTCGAGGGTCCCGAGCCGAAGCGGCCGTCGCCCGGCAACAGGTCCGACGGTATGCGTATCTCGGAGGGCTCCATTGCTCGCTACCTCGCGTCAAAAGCGGTGGTCGCTAAAAACCCTGCCATATCATGACGACTGTCCCGCTCTTCCGAAAGGACCGCCATCTCCTCGTCACGCCTCTCGTCACGCCTCTCGCACAAGGTCACGCAGATAACCGAGTCATCGACTCTGGCGATCGACGCGAAGGCAAAAGCCCTCAAGGCAGCCGGCGAGAACGTCATCGGTTTCGGGGCCGGCGAGCCCGACTTCCCCACTCCGGAGCACATCGTGCGGGCCGCGGCGGAGGCGGCCGCGCACGCCCCCTACCACCACTACACCCCGTCGGCGGGGCTCCCCGAGTTGCGGGCCGCGATCGCGACGAAGACCGCGAGGGACTCGAACTACCAGGTCGATCCCGCGCAGGTCCTGGTCGCGAACGGCGGGAAGCAGGCCCTCTACAACACGTTCATGGCCCTGCTCGATCCGGGCGACGAGGTGATCGTCCCGGCCCCCTACTGGGTGAGCTATCCAGAGATGATCAAGCTCGCCGATGGGGTCCCGGTGGAGCTGCCGACGACCGAGCACACGGGTTTTCAGGTGACCCTCGACCAGCTCGAAGCCGCGGTGACCGACAAAACGAAGGCGTTGTTGTTCGTGTCGCCCTCGAACCCCACGGGAGCGGTGTATCCGCGCGACGCGGTGCAGGCCATTGGGCGCTGGGCCGTGAAGCGGGGGCTGTGGGTCGTCACCGACGAGATCTACGAACATCTCGTTTACGGGGATGCGCAGTTCTCGTCGCTGCCCGTCGAGGTCCCCGAGGCGGCCGAGCGTTGCATCGTCATAAACGGGGTCGCCAAGACCTATGCGATGACCGGCTGGCGCGTCGGCTGGATGATCGGCCCCACCGACGTGATCAAAGCCGCCGCTTCGTTGCAGTCGCACGCGACTTCGAACGTGGCGAACGTGGCGCAGGCCGCGGCCCTGGCGGCGGTAATTGGCGATCTGCGCTCGACCTACGAGATGCGCGAGGCGTTCGACCGCCGTCGCCAGACCATGCACAAACTCCTGTCCGAGATAGATGGAGTCGACTGCTACGAGCCCCAGGGCGCGTTCTACTGTTTCCCGTCGATCAAAGGTGTGCTCGGCCGCACGATCGGGGGCCGGCAGATAACGAGTGACCTCGACCTCGCCGACGTGGTGCTCGAGCAGGCGAAGGTGGCGTTCGTTCCCGGCGACGGGTTCGGTGCACCCGGCTACGCGCGCTTTAGCTACGCGCTCTCCGACGACGACATCACCGAGGGCATCGGCCGCATCGCCGACCTTCTCTCCTAAGCGGCTCTCCTAACCGGGCCGGCGCGCTACTTCTCCTTTAGACCCTTTACCTTGAAGACGTCGAGCCCGCGGACACGGTCGTTCGCCCAGATACGGCCGTCGTACCAGTACGCCGACCAGTAGTTGACGTCGTCGCCGGCGTAATAGGCGATCTCCTTCGGCGACAGCGGATCGGAGAGATCGAGAACGTTCATGCCGGCGCCGTACCACGAGGCGACGAGCGTGTGCGTTCCGGGAATGAAGTTGAAGAGGTGCGCCGTGCACCACCCGGCGGTGTCGACGTCGGGAGAGCTAATGGGATCCGGCCCTCGATTGATCCCGTAGTAACTCTGCAGGACCGGCACGGACGCGTCGCTGAAATCGTAGATCCACATGGCCCCGGTGGGACCGCCGCGACAGTCGTTTGCACCGAAGTTCTCGTCACCGAGAACGAGCAGCTCTCCATCCGAGCTGACGGCCGCCGAGTGGGGAAAGAACATCGTGCCGGGAATGTGAGCGATCGTGACCGGCTCGGTCGGCTTGGTCACGTCCCACACCTGGGTCTCTCCCAGGCCCGGACAGATGGCCACCTTTCTGTTCTTGCGGATGTCGAAAGCCAGGTCGTGGCAGCCGGCCCGGTTGGGAGTGAACGTGCCCACGACCTTCGGCTTTTTGGGGTTCGAGACGTCGACGATCTGTTCGACTCCCCCACCGTTGGCCGTACCACCCGGTGAGGCGTAGATGATCGGCTTCCCGGGATAGACCGTGAGTGTGTGCGTTCCCCCGGGAAGTGTCACGTGCCCCAGCATCTTGGGCCGCTTGGGGTTACGGACGTCGACGAGACGAACGCCTTTGATGGGAACGGCGCAATTCGAGCTGTGCGCTCCGATGGCGATCAGCCCGGGCTTGACCACTGCGACGTCGTTCTGGTTTCCGGGACACTTGACGAAAGCGATCTCTTTAGGGATCCGCTTGGAGGCGTCAAGAACGTGAATACCTCCCGCGTCGCCCTGCTGGGCCGCGTACACGTACTTGCCCCGCCAGGCTATATCGGTGCCGCCGTCAAAGAAGCCGCCGGCCCCCTCGTAGGTGAACCTCTTGAGGAGCGTGACGTTCTTCGACTTCTCCACCGCTGCCTGCGACGGGAGCGCGGTCAGAAACAGGCCGGCGAGAACCGGCACGAGCAGGCCGCGCGCGAGCTTCATCGATCACCTCAAGTGGCTAATAACGGAGCCGGCTAATAAAAGACGCTTCGAACCATAGGTTCGGCACCGGCATGCCAAAACCCTCCGGGAGCCTGAATTGCGCCGCCGTCGTCCCCGCGGCCCATTGGAGATCAAGAAAATCGACAAACCCCCTTTTGGAGCGCCGGCACTTTTGGTTAAGATTCCCAGGTTCATGAAACCTAGGCGGGAGGAACCCATGAAAAGGACGTATGCCTTAGTGGCGTCCATTGTGGCGCTGGCGCTGGTGGCGCCGTCGGCCTCGGCAACAGAAACCGAGACCGAGCATCGAAAAAGATTCACCGAGACGTTCGTGGACGAGCTGCCCTGCGTGGGCGAAGCAACGATCACCACCACTTCAAACTCGATCTTTCACTCGACGGAGAACAAAAAAGGCTTCCACGTAACCTTCACAAGCACCGGCAAGTTTGTTGCCGACCCGACCGACCCGGCTCTTCCCACCTACAGGGGCCGATTCACGACGTGGTTCGGAGAGAACTCCAAAGAAGAAGTCGAGAACGGCACCTTTACGTTCTCGGTGACGGGCAAGGGTGAGGATGGATCCCGTATTCGGTTCCACATCGTGGGCCACTTCACGGTAAACAAGAACGGCTTGCAAGTGGAGTTCGAAAAACCGAAGTGCAGCGCCCCGTAGGG
>JALZEI010000004.1 GCA_030862115.1 Actinomycetota bacterium | reverse complement strand
TGCGAACAAGGCGGGAGCGTCGTCCTCGGCGACTCGGTCCAAGAAAATCACGCGACCCCGCCGACGCGCGGCCAGGCGCTTGAGCTTGGCCAGCTCGGGCCCGGTCCCTCCCACCACGAGCACGGCTCTCGGAACGCGGCCGCCGATCCTCTCCAAAGCCTCGATTAAGCGATGTGTCCCCTTGCGCTTAACAAGGCGCCCAAAGCACAAGATCATCCTGTCCTCGTCATCCAAGCCGATCTTTGCCCGGGTTTCGGGAGTCCCTGCCTGAGGTTTGAAGCGTGCGAGATCAACTCGGGCTCGAAGGAGCGCCGACGGAGGAGATTTCAGTCCGGCCCTCGCTATGAACTCCTGGGTGCGGTGCTTTGTGAACTCGCTTACGGAAAGGAGCAGGTCCGCCCCCGCGAGGGCACGGGCGAGACGTGTGCGTACGACCGGGATCCGCGAGGGCACCAGCATCTCCGCTCCGTGGACGATGACCGCGTACGGCAACCCGAGCGATCGAAGACGGGGGCCGAGCAGACTTAGTGGCCACGGGGTTCCGAACAGGACCCGATCAACCCCCGTGGAGCGCACGTGGCGTTCGATCTCGGGCACCAGGTTGGGGCGCGGCACGAGCATTTGCTTGTGAAGTCCCAGGGCTTGGTAAGGAAGATCGGTGGGAAGGTGCCGACCCTCTCTTGTGGCCGGGGCAAGGACGGCGAGATGAGGACGAAGTTCGTCGCAAAGCTGCGCGAGGTAGCTCTCGATGCCCCCTCGACCCGGAAGAAATGACGAGGTTACGACTAGAGCGCGGGGCATCCCCTGATTATGGGATGTGCGCCTTTGAGAGGAGGATCAGGCGGTGGCGACTAGGGCCACTCGTCCCTTGCCGGCTTCATCGAGAGATCCGCTGTTAAGTGCGAGACGCATGGCTCGTACGACCTGAGGGTCGAAGTCCTTGCCGGAGCAGCGGTGCAGCTCGGCGGCGGCCTCTCGCCGGGTCATGACCCGCCCGTAGGGGCGCTCGGATGTCATGGCGTCGAAAGCGTCGGCCACAAAGATGATTCGAGACTCGACCGGAATGGCGGCTCCCCGTAATCCTGTCGGGTATCCCTTCCCATCCCATCTCTCGTGGTGGTGCAGGACGATGGGGGCAAGCTCGCGCATGCCGGGTCGCTTCGCAAGCATCCTGGCTCCTAGTTCGGGGTGCTTCCGGACGACGGCCTGCTCCTCGATTGTGAGATCGCCGGGCTTTTGCACGATGGTCTCCGGGATGAAGATCTTCCCAATGTCATGCACGTAGGCAGCTCGGCGGACCAGGTTGACCGTGGCAAAGGAATAGCCCAGAAGGCGTGCGATCTCTCCGGCGTACCCCGCGACTCTTTCGGAGTGGCCCCCGGTGTAGGCGTCGTAGTTGTCGATGGTGGTCAGCAGGACCTCGAGCGCGCGGGCAGAGCGAGGGGGCGCCTCGTTGGTGCGCAGGCGATCTGCGGATGAAGCTGCTGTCGTCATAGGTCCCCCAGATAAGCGGGCTGATAGGGGGGGTATCGGCAGGCTCAGGCGACCTCTTTAAGCCCCGGTCCGATCCGAGGACGCAGCAGGTTGGGGGGCCCCACCCAACAAGAAAAGCCCCGCCGTAAGGCGGGGCTTTTCCTTCTCTGGGAGCTACTTTCGGGGCACCTTAACCTTGAAGGACTTGGTCATCTGAAGGACGTCGTTGGGAAAGCCCGTGGAGGAGACAAATGCCGAGGGAATGGCGACCAGAGGTCCCCCGGTCCCAGCGTTGCTGGTGAAATCGCTCGATCCGGCCTTGATTACCGACTTATTCGCGGCGCCGAGCAGCTCGAGCGATACCGGGACCGTGATCGTGCCCGCGTCCGCATCGAACTCGCCATGAACGAACCCTTTTTCGAGGCATGTCGTCGTGGAGGCCTCCTCGTTTGTGGTGCAGTCACCTCGGACCAAGAAGGGCGTCATTCCCGGGTCCCGGGGCGGCGGACACTGCCCGGAGGTCGGGTCACACGCGCCGCGGCTGTAGTTCGTGAACTTGCCGTCGAGCTCCACGTATTCCCCGTCCACGTCAAGGGCCCACACGTAGCGCGTGAACTCGGGAGTTCCTCCGCTGGGCGGGAGGTTCCCTACCTTGATGATGAAGTTCACCGTGGTGGCGTCCTTCATCCCGATGGAGGCCTCGAGCAGGTCCTGTCCGAGCTGGTCCCCGATGGGCGACAGCCGGGTGTCGCGGTTGTGGGCCCAGTCACCGGCCGGGTCCGTTCCGACGACCTTCGGTTTTTTGGCAGCGCTGGCCAGATGAGATCCTCCGGTCAAGGCCAGAGCCAGGACGGCGGCAGCCGTGATGGCTGCGAACTTGCTTCGTGACATAGTCGTGCTCCTTGTTTCGGGGGCTGATGCCCCGGTCCGCGTCCCTAGAACTTCGCCGTGTTTCGCCCCCGTCCTTCCTCGAGGGGCACCCGGATGCCAAGCTTTTTGCTGCCTCGGCCAGCGTGGGGCGAACATAGGCTTGACTCAGGGTGGCACCATTGAGGGCCTTCAAGGAGGAAGCGTGACCGACGAGGAACTGAAAAGACTGCGGGCCCAGGAGCGGAAAGACCGCAAGCTCATAGACCGTGCGGCCCGCGTACTGGCCGAGATCGACCGGTCGACGGGCTTATCCGACGAGCACGCGGACGTCCTCGCAGCCCTGCGGATTCGCGTCGAGGGAAAAGAGCGTGCCTCGTTGGAGGACCTGATCGCCTCCACGGGAGAGATCTCCGGCAAACGGGACCTCGGCGAGGTTCTTTCCAGTCCCGGCGGCTCGGAGTCGGACTGGCCTACCGTCGAGGACAAAAAGAAGGACTGGCCCGGCCTCTAGACCCACTTATTCCTCGGGCTTGTCCCGTCCTCTGAGGAAGTTCTCGAGCTCGGCCGCCAGAGCGTCTCCAGAAGGGAGCTCGGAATCCGCCGACTCCTCCACCGCGCGCTCATCGCTCCGTTGCTCGAGCAGGCGCACGTAGGCCTGCACGTCCTCGTCCCCGGCCACCAGCTCTCCGACCCTCTCCTCGTAGGTCGTCGCGGCCCTCTCCAGGTCCTCCACGTCCGCCGCCACCCCGGTTAGTTCAACCGCTTTGCTGGTGAGAGCGAGCGCAGCTTTTGGATTCGGAGTGACGGCCACGTAATGAGGGACGGCCGCCCACAGACTGGCCGAGTCGACGCCCGCCGCGGCGAAGGCATCGTGGAGGACGCCCACGATCCCGGTGGGTCCCTCGTACTGAGATCTGTTCAACTGCAGTCGGTCGACGAGCTCGGGATCCGCGGCCGTCCCCGTGATCGGCACCGGTCTCGAGTGCGCCACATCGGCCAGCAGCGCGCCGAAGGTCAAAACGAGTTTTGCCCCGTGCTCACGTGCCAACTGCACGATGAGCTGCGAAAACGATTTCCACCGAAGATTGGGTTCCGTGCCCACCAGGATGAGAGCGTCGCGAGCGTCATGGTCGCGCCGGGCCGCCCATATCTCGTTCTGCGGCCAGGTGATCTCCCGCGTGAGTCCGTCCTTTAAGTGGACCTGGGGCCGCACGGCTTGGAAGTCGTAGAACTCCTCTGGCTCTATCGAGGCGACTTTCTTTGCCGACCAGACCCGGATGAGATGAGTCGCGGCGAAAGAGGCGGCGTCTCCCGCGTCGTTCCACCCTCGGAAGGCGGCGATCATGATCGGATCGCGCAGGTCCACGTGATCGAGTCGGTTAATGGGTGAG
>JALZEI010000053.1 GCA_030862115.1 Actinomycetota bacterium | reverse complement strand
GCGCGCTGCCGGCGAGGTAGTCGCGGCGTGCCTAGAGGCGTCTTAGCAGCTCCGCCTTCTTCGCCTGGAACTCCTCTTCGGTCAGGTCACCTTTTCGGAGACGGCCGAGGTCTTAGCCGCGCTCTTCTGTTGTCCTCCTTGAATCGGCAATTCCTAAACCGCTGCAGAGTGCCCTCGGAGTTCGCACACCGATTTTCGGGCACCCGGTGGGACGACGCTCTACGGAGGTTCAGCCGGACCGCCCCGGGGTGGTCCTCGGGTAAAACGCCCGTCCGGGGATCACGACGGGCAACGCCCTGCTCCGGCTAGAGCCCCGTTGGGGCGCAGGTTCGACGCTTCGCTTTTTGCTCGGTTCCAGAGATATATGTGAACACGATCTAGTAATTCCCAGGGCAGGTGGGCGTGCGATGCGCCCACTGCGTACGCTCGGGCGGGCGACCGATCAGCTCCAGCAGTAATGAAGCTCCGATGTTGACTAACGTCAGCCGACTTGTTACATTCCGTGCCGGAATGCGACACGCTGGGCGGCGACGGCGGATCGACGTTGGTGTGCGGCTAGGACGGGAGCGCGCAGCCCTGGGCCGACCCCGCCGTTCGCGCGAACCGTCGACGTCCTGCGAAGGCACAGGCCGCGATTCGGGGAGGTGGCGTGGATGAAGTCGAAGTCGATCGTGCTTGTGCTTCTGGCGTGCTTCGCCGGGCTGACGTTCGCACCCGCCCAGGGCAAGGGCGCCGTACGAGAGGCGCGCCAGACATACCGCGGAGTAAGTGACCTTCGCGCCGGGCCGTTTGTCCTGCACCCCGGACCGACACGCGTGGTTGGCGACCTGGTTGTGGGGGGCGTGACGTTCCAGGCGCGCCGTGACGAGAGATTCGTTGAATTCAAGATCACCGATACCTCCGGCCAACGAATCCATGCCTATGTGGAGGCCGCTCCATCAGGCCGCAAAGACGGTGAGGCAAAGGCAGTCGGCACCGTGTGCGGCTCGACCAGAAAGCCCCTTCGGTTCCCACCCGGAAGCGAGATATTCGTCTACCTGAGCCCCGAAGGATGCGGAGGCAGTCCCGCCATACCGACCGAAGGAGTGATAGAGGCGCGGTTTAGCGGCTGATCTCGCCTCGAAAACCAAGGGAACGATGTCGCTGTCAGGGCGAACGGTTCAACGCGGCCGAATTGGAACGAGGCTGAGAATGGGGGAGAGAGTCATGAGGCGGATATCCAGGTTCGTTGCGGTTGGCCTTGCGGCCGGGGTCGCTTCCTGGCCCGCGGTTGTCGCGGCCCAACCTCAGGAAGTGCCGGTTGGCGTCCGAGTGGGCGATCCCGAAGGGGGATGTGGCGCGTACATCAACGAGTTCTGGATCTCGCGGTATCCGAGCGTGGGGTTCGTAGTTGACGGCGGGGCGGACTTCAGCACTTGCGCCGAAAAGTTGGTCGACTGAATGACGGCGACCTGACCCCGCTAGTTGCGTGGTTCAAGTTTCGGTTCCTGCTGCGCTGAGGCTTCGACCAACTCAATGAGGAGGCGATGTCTATGAAGCGTCGAGGCCTTATCGCAGGATTAGCTGTTCTGACGGTATTGCCGCTGTCGGTCGGACCGGCAGCGGCAAACCCGAAGGTCGGAGGTGCGTTCGTCGGGTCGGACGGCTGTGGGGCGAGCTGGGAAGAGGCTGGAGTAATCGAGGGCGGAAGAATCGTGTACGTCTACGGCTTCCAATCCGATTTCAGCGACTGCGTCCCAAGCGTCTAGTCACACCGAGAACTCGTTCCTTGTGTCTCGGCGCAGCAGGTTTACCGATTCAGGGCGGAGAACGGCGGCTCGTCAGAGGCGCCTGAGCAGTTCCGCCTTCTTTGCCTGGAACTCCTCTTCGGTCAGCACCCCGTCCTTGCGGAGACGGCCGAGGTCCTCGAGCTGCTCGGTCACCGGCGGCTCCTGCGGCGGCGTGTGCCCCGCCACCTCGCCCATCTGGCCGCGCACGACCCGCGTCGAGTTGTCCTCCGTCTGCTTGTAGATCATCAGCTGGACCTGCTCGGGCTTGCGGACGTCCGAGATCTTCGTTTGCCCCCGCTCGCCGGCGGACTCGATGAGGAGGTCTCCCGCGCCCAGCACGCGCTCGAGGATCGTTTGGGTGAACGTGACGTCGTTGATCCTCTCGAGCGGGATCTCCCGCGAGTGCTTCGCGATGATGCCGATGCGCGTGATCAGCCGGTCGCTAGTCAGGACGAACATCGTCCAGCGCCACCGCATCGCCGGGAGCACCGCGAGGAAGTACCACCCGATCATGACGACGGCCCCGACGACCATCTTCGCCCTGTTGGTGTTCTCGTCGAAGACCTCCTCGACCCCCCGGTAGCCGAGGAACAGCGCGGCCACCGCCGCGATGGTCCACAGCACCGACGGGACCAGCGCGACCCAGTGCGGCTTGAGGTCGAAGATCAGCTTCTCGTGGTCGGCCAGGAGGCTCTTCGGGAATGCCATGGACGAACCGTAGCAAGGGGAACCTCCCGAGGAAAGGGCGTTCTTTTCGTATCGGGCGTCCCGCCGAGGCGGCCCGCGCACGCCCGCTAGGATGCTGCGATGCCCATCGACAGAGCCGCGGTCGACCACGTCGCGCGCCTCGCGCGCCTCGACCTAACCGGCGAGGAGCGCGAGCGTATGCGGGTCGAGCTGACCCACATCCTGGAGCATGCCGAGAGGATCCAGGCCCTGGACCTCGACGGCGTCCCGCCGACCTCGCACTCGGTCTCCATCCGCAACGCGCTGCGGCCCGACGAGGTGACCCCGTCGCTCGAGCCCGCAGAGGCGCTCGCGAACGCGCCGGAGGTCGAGGACGGGCGCATCAAGGTCCCCAGGATCATCGAGGACGCCTGAGGTGTCCGACCTCGTCTGGACCTCCGCGGTCGACCTCGCCGCGGCGATCACCGCCGGCGACTTGTCCTCGACCGACGTCACGCAAGCCTTCGTCGACCGGAGCGCCGCAGTCGAGGGCTCGATCTCCGCGTACCTCGAGGTGACGGGGGAGCGCGCGCTCGAGGAGGCGAGGGCCGCGGACGAACGGCGGGCCGCCGGGGACACTCTGTCTCCCTACGACGGCGTGCCGATCGCGTACAAGGACCTGTTCGTGACGAAGGGCGTGCGGAGCACGTCCGGCTCCAAGATCCTCGACACCTTCGTCCCGCCGTACGACGCGACCGTCGTCGAGCGCTGCTCCGCGGCGGGGCTCCCGATGCTCGGCAAGCTCAACATGGACGAGTTCGCGATGGGGTCGTCGACGGAGAACTCCGGCTACG
>JALZEI010000017.1 GCA_030862115.1 Actinomycetota bacterium | reverse complement strand
ACACGGCCGTCGGACAGGAACCACCGCAGCGCGGTCCGGTCGAGCCGGCGGCACCCTCGGAGCAGGGACGGTTACCGGGCACGGCCGAGCCGTCTCAGGCTGCCCCGGACGCCGCGGCCCCCGCGGTCGACGAGGCCCCCGCCGAGGACCCGGAGGAGGTCTACCGGCGCGTCCGGCAAGAGCAGATGGAAAAGGGTTCCTCGCCGCAGGTGGCGGAGGCGCGGGCCAAGGTCGCGCGCGTAAAGGCGCAGCGCGGCGTTCGCAGACAAACGACTCCCGTCGAAGCACCGGCGCCCGAGCCCAGCGCCCCCACCGCCGGTCGCCCCACGGAACCGGAGCCGTCCGGTGCGCCGCGCGCCGACGAGCCGCGACCCGAGCAGGGTCCGGTCGCGCCGGTCGACGAGGCGCCACCAAGCACCTCGGCCGAGGCCGATGCCGCGGCCCCCGAACCAACTGCCCCGCCCCCACCCGCCGCCGAGCCGAGTGCGCCGCCGGCCCCCGCGGCGGGTACGAGCGCGCCGACGGATATACCCGCGGGCGCGCCGAGCGAAGATCCCGAGCAGGTCTACGAACGGGTACTCGCCGAGGAGCGGGCGAAAGGTGTGAGCGAAGCGGTAGCTATGGGCCGCGCCAAGTCCGCGAGAGTGCGCGCGCAACGCGAGCGGGGAGGCGCGTAGGTGGAGGACTGGCAGCGGATCGTCTTCGCCGTGATCGCGGTGGGAATGGCCGTCGCCGCCTTGCGTGTGGTCACGGCGCGCAACGTCATGCACGCGGCCCTTTACCTCGTAGCAACTTTGCTCGGCGCGGCCGCTCTCTTCATCCTTCTACTCGCCGAGTTCGTCGCGTGGGTTCAAGTGCTTGTGTACGTGGGCGCCATCGTGGTCTTGATGCTGTTCGGTTTGATGCTCACCCGCGCGCCCATCGGCCCGGCCAACTTCGATAACGACCAGAAGCTGCTGGCCGCCGTATGCGCCGGCGCCGTGTTCGGGGTGTCCAGCTGGATCATGATTGAAGCGTTCGAGGGCCAGGACATCGAGCTCGGCAATGTGGGCACGAAGACACGCGAGGTCGGCGAGGTCATCTTCTCGTCATTCGTCCTACCCTTCGAAGTCGTTTCCGTTCTCCTGCTCGCGGCACTCGTGGGGGCCGTAGTCATCGCTCGACGGGACGATCGCTGATGCCCGTCTCCTTCTTCTTGGTCCTCTCTGCCCTCTTGTTCTCGATCGGCATCTACGGCGTCCTCGCGCGCAAGCACGTCGTGCTGGTCCTTTTGTCGATCGAGCTCATGTTGAACGCGGCCAACATCAACCTCGTCGCTTTTTCGGTGATCAACGACGTCGCCGGGCAGGTCTTCGCCTTGTTCATTATCGCGGTGGCCGCGGCCGAGGTTGGGGTCGGGCTCGCCATCGTGATCCTCATCTTCCGGAACCGCTCCACCGTCGACGTTGACGAGATGTCGTTGATGAAGTGGTGATGCGCCTATGAACGAGTTGCTGCTCGCCGCGACCGAAGAGGGGGTTCACAGCTCGGGCGACGGGACCTTCACGGAGATCATGTGGATCGTTCCTCTGCTGCCCTTCCTTTCTTTTTTCGCCATCCTTTTCTTCGGTAAGCGCTTCCGGCACCGCGGTCACGTCTTCGGGCTGGCGGCCATAGGTATCGGTTTTGTGCTGTCCCTGCTCGCCTTCTTCGAGCTCGCCGCGGGAAGGGCCGCGGTCGAGAAGTCGTGGTACTGGATCGGGGACGGCGGTGGCTTCAGCGCCGAGCTCGGCATGAACTACGACTTCCTCACGGGCGTCATGTTCGTGGTCGTGACGGCCGTGTCGTTGCTGGTGCAGGTGTATTCGACCGGCTACATGCACGACGACAAGCGCTACACCTGGTTCTATGCGGCCCTCTCTTTGTTCACCGCGAGCATGCTGTTCCTCGTAATCGCCAACAACCTCCTGCAGATGCTCGTCGGCTGGGAAGGGGTGGGCGTCTGTTCCTATTTCCTCATCGGCCATTACTGGGAGGAGAAGGAGAACTCCTCGGCCGCTATCAAAGCCTTCATCACCACACGCATAGGCGACGTCGGCTTTCTGTTTGGGATCTTCGTGCTCGCCATCGCCGCGCATACGTTCAACACCGGCGAGATCAACCACGCGGCCGAAGAGGGCCACATTGCCCAAAGCACGCTGACCATTGGCGCCCTGTTGTTGTTCTGCGGTGCGGTCGGTAAGTCCGCGCAGTTCCCCCTGCACGTGTGGCTGCCCGATGCCATGGCCGGCCCCACCCCGGTGTCGGCCCTCATCCACGCGGCCACCATGGTGGTCGCCGGCATCTATCTCGTCGCGCGCATGTTCGTTTTGTTCGAGAACGCCGGTTCTGCCCTCAACGTGGTGGCGATCATCGCCGCGATAACGATGTTGATAGCGGCGGCTCTGGCGCTCGTGCAGGACGACTTAAAACGTGTGCTCGCGTACTCGACCATCTCGCAGCTTGCCTACATGATGGCCGCGCTCGGAGTGGGCGCCTATACGGCCGGCGTATTCCATCTCTTTACGCACGCGTTCTTCAAGGCGCTGTTGTTCCTGGGGGCCGGGTCGGTCATACACGCGGTCCACTCGAACAACATGAGCGAGATGGGAGGCCTGAGGAAGTATTTGCCCCATACCTACAAGACCTTCGTCATCGGCTCTCTTGCGCTCGCGGGCATCTTCCCGCTGGCGGGTTTCTTCTCCAAGGACGAGATCATCGGCGGCGCGCTGCGCGCCGCGAACGAGGGCACGCAGGTCACGGCCTGGATCGTGCTCGTGGCGGCCGGCCTCACGGCCTTTTTGACCGCGCTCTACATGACGCGAGCCGTCATCAAGACCTTCTTCGGCGAGTACAGAGGCCAGGCCCATCCTCACGAGAGCCCCGGTTCGATGGTGACCCCGCTGTGGATTCTGGCGATCGCGTCGGTAACGGTCGGGTTTCTCGGCCTTCCCGTCATCGGTCCGTTCCAGGACTGGATCACCGTGCCCGGAGAGGCACACCACGGATTCTCGACCTTCTACAACCTCATTCTTCCGGCGCTCTCGGTCGGCGTCGCCCTTCTGGCGATCTTCATCGGCTACAACCTCTTCTACAAAAACAGGTGGCGCGTCGACCTCCTCGGCGGTCCCTTTGCATGGGTCTACCGCTTCGTGGAGAACAAGTACTACCTGGACGACATCTACATGCGCGGCATAGTGCGCCCCGTCCAGTACACCTTCTCGAAGGCGGCCTACTGGACGAACCAACACATCCTCGACGGCGCCGTCAACGGAACCGCGGCGGGGACGCTGGCGGCTTCGCGCGGGACCTACGACGTCTTGGATCAGCAGGTGGTTGATTTTGCCGTCAACGGAGCGGCGGGACTCGCCGGGTTCTCCGGAGGCATCTTGCGGTACGTGCAGTCGGGAAACGTGCAGCGTTATGCGGCCGTTCTGTTCGCTGCGGTGGCGATCTTCGTAGGGCTTTTTGCGATCGCGTGATTTCGGAAAGGGGCTGACGATAGATGGAGTGGTTTGACGACTGGGGACTGAGTCTCGGGACCTTTCTCCCGACCGTGGGGGCGATAGTCCTGCTGTTTCTGCCGTCGACCAAAGATCAACTGATGAAGCTCGTCGCCGCGGCCTTCGCCGGGGCGGCGCTGCTCGCCGGGATACTCGTCGCCTTCCGGTTCGACTACGACAGAGCGGGGGCGATCCAGTTCGAGGTCAACGCGGAGTGGATCCCCACGATCAACGCGAACTACCACGTGGGTGTCGACGGGATCGCGCTGCCGTTGTTCGTACTGTCGCTGTTGGTGTCGTTTCTGTGCATCGTCTATTTGTTCTGGCACATCCCGGAGCCCGGCAAGATCAAATCGCTGCTGGCCCTGGTTCTGCTCCTCGAAACCGGCATGACGGGTTGCTTCGTCGCTCTCGACCTCATCTTGTTCTTCGTTTTCTGGGAGGTCGTTTTGGTCCCGATGTACTTCATCATCGGGATCTGGGGAGGGCCGCGCCGGGAGTACGCGGCGGTCAAATTCTTCCTCTACACGTTGCTGGGATCGATCTTCATGTTGCTGGGGTTCCTGGCTTTGTATCTGAACTCCACGCCGCACACCTTCGACATCATGGAGTTGCAGAGACAGGGGATCGATGTATCGGCCTTCACCGGGAACCTCATCTTCTTGGGCCTGTTCTTGGGGTTTGCCGTCAAGGTCCCAATGTGGCCGTTCCACACGTGGCTTCCGGACGCGCATACCGAGGCTCCGACGGTCGGCTCGGTCTTGCTGGCCGCCATCCTCCTGAAGATGGGTACCTACGGCTTCATCCGGATCGCCATCCCGATCCTTCCCGACGCCGCGGTGGACTTTGCTCCGATCATCGGCATCCTCGCCGTGATCGCGATCATCTACGGAGCGCTGTGCTGCTTCGCCCAGAGCGATCTCAAACGGCTGATCGCGTTTTCGTCGGTCGGCCATATGGGTTTCGTGATGCTGGGTATCTCCACGCTCACGCAGGAGGGTATAAACGGCGCGGTCTTCGGGATGGTCGCTCACGGGTTGATCACAGGCATGCTGTTCTTCCTCGCCGGCTCGATACACGAGCGCTATCACACGAGGGAGATCTCGGAGCTGGGCGGCCTGCTGCAACAGATACCGCGCTTCGGAACGGTCTTCACCTATTCGGCGATTGCGTCGCTTGGGTTACCGGGCCTGGCAGGTTTCTGGGGCGAGTTCCTCGCGCTGCTCGGCGCCTACCAACCCAACGAGCAGCTCAACGAGGGTCTGTTCCGGGTTCTCATGGTGGGAGGCGGCATCGGGACGGTCCTTACCGCCGGCTATCTGTTGTGGACGGTGCAGCGCGTAAACCTCGGCAAGGTGCCCGAGCGCTTCCGCGACGGCAAGGGCATCTTCGACGTAAAAAGCCTCGAGTGGGCCGCTTGGGCGCCCATGCTGGTCCTGATCCTGGTGGCGGGACTGTTCCCCAAGCTCGTGCTCGACGTTACCGAGGGGGCCGTGTCCACTATCACCGCAGCCTTAGGCCTCTGATGGAGCCGCTCTAGATGGAGGTCATCCAGCCCGCCGTCGACCTGCACGCGCTCGCGCCCGAGTTCGTGCTAACCGCCACGGCCTGCATCGTCTTAGTGCTCGACCTCTTCACGCCGCGCGAGGTCAAGTGGGTGTCGATGCCGCTGGCCGCGGCCGGGCTGCTTGCGACTTTCGCCGCGGTGGTGTCGCTGATCGGCGAAAACCGGACCACCCTCGGAGGGGCCTTCGAGATCAACGACTTCGCCCTGCTCTTCAAGGGTCTGTTCTGCATCATGGGCCTCATCCTGTGCGCGATCTCGTTCAACTACTTCCGGGCCGCTCGCTACCACCAGGGCGAGTACTACTTTCTGATCCTCTGTGCCCTTCTGGGCGGCCTGGTGATGGCGAGCGCAAGGGATCTCGTGTCGATCTTCATCGCCCTCGAACTCATCAGCATCCCCGGAATCATCATGACGGGGCTGCGGAAAGGTGATCCGAAGTCGAACGAGTCGGCCTTGAAGTTCTTCCTCTTCAGCGTTTTGTCGTCGGCGGTGATGCTCTACGGGATGTCGCTCGTCTACGGAGCGACCGGCGAGCTGCAGGTTGACGCCATCCGTAACTCGATCACCGCGTCCGACGAGCCCCTCATCATCCTTAGCGTCTTTTTCTTGGTAGTGGGCTTCGCCTTCAAGATCTCGGCGGTTCCCTTCCACTTCTGGGCCCCCGATACCTACGAGGGAGCTCCTTCCCCAGTCGCCGCCTTTCTATCGACCGCCTCCAAGATCGGCGGCTTCGTGGGGTTGCTCGTACTCATGTTCCGGGCTTTTCCCGAAGTGGCGGATACGTGGCGTCCGGCCTTCGCCGTTCTGGCCGTATTGACGATGACCTTCGGGAACCTCATCGCGCTGCGACAGCAACACATCATTCGTCTGCTCGCCTACTCGGGAATTGCGCAGTCTGGTTACGTCCTTGTGTGTCTGGCGCTGATCTCGCCGGGGGGCGGCCAGGCAAACGACCAGGCGTTCCAGTCCGCTCTTATCTACCTGGCGATCTACGCAATCATGGACCTCGGGGCCTTTGCCGCCGCGGTCAGCTTCGCCCGTAAGGGGGGCACGTATTTCATCTCCGATTACGCGGGACTCTGGCAGCGGAGCCCTGTCCTGGCAACATTCATGGCGGGCTTTCTCATTTCCTTGGCCGGAGCGCCTCCGATGGCGGGTGCCTGGGCCAAGCTTTTCGTCTTCAAGGCCGCCATCGACGCGGACGTGATCTGGTTGGCGGTGGTGATGGGAGTGAATGCGGTCATTGCCGCGTGGTACTACCTCTTCGTCGTCAAGAAGATGTTCTTGGACGCACCCGAGGTCGAGGAGCCGGTCGAGGTTCCCTATCTACTGCGGGCCGCGATGACCGTCGCATCCATCGCGCTGCTGGCGGCGTTCGTCTATCCGAAGATCATCACGGAGATAGCGGCTGACTCTTTATTCGGCTGACGTAACTCCTGGGATTACCTAGAATCGGCCTGTGAGTCGCTTCGCTCTAATTCGGATTCTGGCGGTTGCCGCGGGTGCTTTGCTCGGAGCTTTGCTCGCATTACGAATCCACCTCCTCCAACCCGACGCGGGGGCCTGCAGCGACACGGTCACGCGGGGTCGGTTCCAACATCTCATGTGCGTAGTACCGGGACCCAACCTTTGGTGGCTCGTAGTAGGTGCCTTGCTCGTTGCGGGGTCCGTGTTCTTCCTAAGTCGCGATACCGGCCGGGAGTAGCCGGCCTCCGAACCAGACTCCGTTTCTTACATCGGCACCGGCCGGAACGCTTTCGTCCGGCCATACGATCGCTCTCTCCACGAATGCGCCCCGGTTCACATGAGCGCCTTCGAGCACGATCGCATCGCGACCGAGTGAAGCGCTGTCAACTCGAGCCCGCGGGCCGACGTAGGCGCGGCCCCCGTCGATCTCCAGAACCCGTCCGGGCGTAATGAAGTTCTCAACGCGCACACTTTCGTTCAATAGATCAATCGAGGCGGCGAGGTAGTCGGCGATGTTGCCCACGTCGCGCGCGTATCCGTCGTGCACGTGGCAGGCAAGCGAACCCTCGCCGGCCAGCGGCCGTAACAGACCCTCTGTTAAGCCGAGGGGCCGTGCGTCCGGAAGTCTCTCGAGCGCGGCTCGCTCGAAGACGGCCATGCCGATAAAGCGCGCGCCCGGCCCGGCGGCTCCGTCGCGCCGATCCAATAGCCGCGTAAGTCGGTCTCCATCGCGTTCGAAGTCGGCACCGTGGCTCACCTCGGTTACCGCCAAAGTCGCGGCGGCATCCGATCGTCGATGGGCCGCGACTAGATGCCTAGGGTCCAGATCGGTCAAGAGATCCGCATTCCAGGTAACGACCGTCGGCGCCAGGCGGGGGCCAAGAGCTTTCAAGGTCCCGCCCGTCCCGTAGGGCTCGGGGGTCTCCACGAGGGCCTCGACTCCTTTTGTTGAATGCACCTTCAACAGGTCCGCCGCGGCCTCGTCCAGGTGTCCGAGGTTCACGACTAAGCGGGGAGCGCGAGCCACGAGGGTCAAAAGGGCTGGAAGGCCTTGCGGCACGTCCAGCAGCGGGAGCGCCGCTTTGGGGCGAACGTCGCTGAGGGGCCGGATCCGAGTGCCCCGGCCGGCGCTGAGGAGGACGGAACCCAAGGTTTCGCTGTGGGAATCGGACGAATCGGACACGAATTCCACCTTGTTTGAGCGGGCCCCTTTGGGGAGAAGGTATTGTCCGTCTCACGGCGAAAATGAAATGGTAAGCATCGCAGAGTATTTGGTCCGCGACTCTGCGACGTTGGCCACCAAACGGGAGACACAGCCGAGTTGAAGCTCGCCGCACGGGTAGCTCTTGCAATTGTCGTCCTTCTGTCGGGCCTCTTCTTCTTGCCCCGGCCGGCTTCGCGCGTCGTCGCGCCGGACGCCTTCGGGCAGGTTCCGACCGAGCTCCCCACGCTCATCGAAACGGCGTCCCCCTCGCCGACAAAGACAAAACCGGACCCCACTAAGCCTCCTCCCACTCCCGACCCCGATCCCACCGGCGGCGGCAACAACAAAGGTCCCGGCGGCGGCAACAACAAAGGTCCCGGCGGAGGCAACAACAACGAAGGTCCCGGCGGCGGTAACAAGAAGGGTCCGGGTGGCAACAACAAAGGACCCGGATTGGGAGGAAAGGGAAAAAAGGACAAAGGCACCGACGCGGCTTCCGGCGCCCCGATCGGAAAGGGCGCCCGGTTTAACGCCACGGGTGAGTACACGACCGACAAGCTCCAGATCATCGCCACTCGCCTGCGCGCCGAAGGAGTGGACGAAGACAAGATCGTCAAGCTCGTCTACACCCCGTTCATCATCGGTGGCCCCGCGGCGTGGACCAACACCTGGGGTGCGCCGCGTTACGGGCCCGGACCGATTGTTCGTACCCACGAAGGTCAAGACGTTTTCTGTCGTTACGGAGACCCCGTGCTTGCTGCAGAGAACGGAACCATCGAGTTCGACGACGGCGGGCTCGGAGGCAAGGTCGCGCGCCTGCATCGTAACGATGGCTCCTACTGGTACTACGCCCACCTCTCGGGTTGGAACACCGGGGACTTCAAAAACGGAGATGCGGTCAAGACGGGTGACGTAATCGGTTACTGCGGCAACACCGGAAACGCCATCACTACTCCTCCCCACGTGCACTTCGGCTGGTATCAGGCGAACGGTTCCACCCAGAATCCGATGGGTGTTCTCGTCGGTTGGCTTAAGGCCGCCGAGCAGCGCGCCGCCACGGCCTACAAGAAGATCACCGGCGAGTCCATCGAAGCCATCCCCGAGGAAAGAAGCTCGCGTCTGTTCGGCGACTCCTTCGCTCCCGATATCTCGGTGCTTAAGGTCTCCTCGGAGGCATTGCTCGCGGCCACATCGTCTCCCGGCTCGTCCGCCTTCGGACTTGCGGAGGCCGCGCTGCAAGCCGCGCTCGCCAACGCCGCAGACTCAAACTACGACCCCTCCAACATCTCGCTCGAGACGACGGGGGCCGGGATAAGCGAGTCGAAGCTCGCGGAGCTGTTGCGTGAGACGTCGTCGTCGACATCACCGGAGCCCGGCGGCTCCGACTAGCAGTCACTCCTTAACTAATAGCCGAGCTCGTCCAAACGATCGTCGTCTATTCCGAAGTAGTGCGCGATCTCGTGTAGGACCGTGCGTCTGACCTGCTCCCTTACCTCGTCCGCGTCACGTGACATGCGCTCTATCGGGCCTCGGTAAATGGAGATCTTGTCTGGTAAGACGTTTGTGTAATTGCCGCCTCGCTTCGGCAAGGGAATCCCGTGATAGAGACCGAGGAGTGTCCCGTGGGGCGCCAGGCGTCTCCTCATCTCGATCGGGGGCTCGTCTTCGACGACCACCTCGACGTTATCCAGAAGCTTGGCGAAGTCGTCGGGAAGCGAATCGATGGCCTCCCCTACGAGGGCGCGGAAGCGATCGGGATCTTGATGGTCGGACACGAGCTCGAGGATATGCCCCGCGCCGCGTGGGCTGAGCCGAGAACTAGGTTCCCGGTTTGAGCACCATCAGAACGATGATCGCGGCCAGCATGAGCCCCAGGGCGGGTCCGATCTTGGATACCTTGGACGCCAGCACACCGAACTCGGGGCTCTGCGCTTTGCCGTCCTTCGCCATGGCCACCATCTTCTCGAGCGCCGGCGTCTGCTGCCCGAGCGCCAGGTAGAAGGCGGTCACGTAGAGGAGTATCGCTATCCAGAGCCACGTGTGGGAGAAGAAGCTGTTGTTCCAACCCGCTTCAAAGATCAACAGGGTTCCGCTAAGCGGTTGGACCACGAGCGCCGCAGGAATCACGAGCTTTTTCTCCACTGCGATCATGCCCTCCATGAGCGTGATCCCCTCGGGCCCCTGCCTCTTGGCCGCCATCGGACCGAGGATGGAAAACGCATAGGTGGGCCCGAAGCCGATGATCGCCGAGGCGATGTGAACCAGGATAAGGATCTCGAAGTAGGTGGGCATTGCCCCTCCTTGGTCGGTTGAGCACAGAATGGTACGCGGCGGAGTCGGAGTCAAGAGATTGACCTGCTGTCCGTTTTGAACCCTAAGTTCTTTTTGCGCCCGCACAAAAAGCCACTGAAACCGCTTTAAGCGTCTACGTATTTTGCGCAACTGGCTCCAGGCCCCCTTGACCGACTCCCAATCCGGGCGTCGTATGGACTCAATAGCGCCCTGCGTCCGCTAGGGTCCTTTGATCGCGAGGAGGGGTCGTGCGGAAGAAACCGTGCGAGGGCGCTTAAAGGTATTGCCATAAGGGTCCGACGCAACTAGTAGGGCCATAGCCGTCTAGATGGGTGAGCCAGAAGAATATGTCAGGCAGACAAGCGATTTCGCAGGACCGAGCGCGCCGCGCGCGCGCGGGCGCGCTTGTGCTCGCCGGCCTCCTCGTGGCTATGTCGGCGTTCTGGATCGCGCCCGGAGCCGGAGCCCAGCTCGCCGACGCGGACGCGCAGACCGCTCCCCAAGAGTGTCCCGAACCCTCCCCAACCGACACGCTTCCCCCGATCGACATCGACATCGAGCCGTCTCCTACGCCCACCGAATGTGACGACGACGATGATGACGGAGATGGAAACGGAAACGGAAACGGAAACGGAAACAAGGGCAACGGAGACGATGACGGCGGCGGGGGGCTGCCCGATCGGCCGGACGTCCCCGGCGGCAACGGTAACAAGGACAACGACGGCGACGACAACAACGATGGAAACAACGTGGACCGTACGCCCGACGGCGACACCAAAGACGGCGACCACGAGTCGACCCGCAAGGGCTCAAAAAAATCCGACGACGCGGACGTTGCCACGATCCCGGTCGATTCCGATTCAAGGGCTGGCGGTTACGGGGGCGAGCACGCCATCGACGGTGAGTTTTCTACCGACAAGCTCCAGATCATCGCCACTCGCCTGCGCGCCGAGGGATTGGACGAAGACAAGATCACCGAGCTCGTCTATGTGCCGTTCATCATCGGCGGCCCCGCGGCCTGGACCAACACCTGGGGCGCTCCGCGCTACGGCCCCGGCCCCCTAGTGCGAACACACGAAGGCCAGGACGTCTTCTGCCGTTACGGAGACCCCGTGCTTGCCACCGAGAACGGGACCATCGAGTTCGAGGATGGTGGCCTCGGCGGCAAGATCGCTCGTCTCCACCGCAAGGACGGCTCTTACTGGTACTACGCCCACCTCTCTGGGTGGAACACCAAGGACTTCAAGGACGGCGACACGGTCGGCACCGGTGACGTCATCGGCTACTGCGGGAACAGCGGAAACGCCATCACGACTCCTCCCCACGTGCACTTTGGCTGGTATGACGCCGACGGCTCGTCGCGCAACCCGATGGGTGCTCTGGTGGGCTGGCTGGAGGCCGCTGAAGAGCGCGCCGGCAAGGCGTACAAGCAGATCACCGGCGAATCCATCGGGGCCATGTCCGAGGAAAGAAGCTCACGTCTGTTCGGTGACTCCTTCGCTCCCGACATCTCCGTGCTGAAGGTTTCCTCGGAGGCACTGCTGGCGGCGACGGCGTCACCCGGTTCATCCGCCTTCGGACTGGCCGAAGCCGCGCTGCAGTCCGCTCTTGCCGACGAGAGGACAGAGGATCTCGCGTCGGGCGGTCTCGAGGTAGTCCCCGAGGGCGCCGGAGACACCGACACCACCGAGCTGGGCCAGTTGGTCGAAGACTTCGAGTCGAGCACTCCCGGCCCGCAGGCCGACTAAACGCTTCTTTTCGTTCTCACGCAGGCCCGAGGCCGGAGAAGCTTCCGCTATCCTCTGCTCTGCGTTCAGTCCTCTAAGCGCGCGCGGCGGGATGCCCGAGCGGCCAAAGGGAGCGGCCTGTAAAGTCGCCGGCTAATGCCTTCGAAGGTTCGAATCCTTCTCCCGCCACTGAAAGAATCAAGGGGACTCGCTACGCCGCGTCCGACCCGATCGAGGTGTTGATTCCGTGAGGGACTACGGCTCCTACAGCTTCTGGCTTTCGGAAGTTGACGACGATCTGAGCCCGCGACCGCCGTTGCCGAAATCCATCGACGTGGATGTTGCAGTGGTGGGGGCCGGTTATACGGGCTTGTGGACCGCGTACTACCTCGCAAAAAAAGACCCCCAACTTCGCATTGCCGTTATCGAGAAGGAGATAGCGGGGTACGGCGCCTCCGGACGTAACGGTGGGTGGTGTTCGGCGCTCTTCGCGGCGAGGCGCGAGAAGGTTGCCAAGCAACACGGGCGCGACGCCGCGGTGGCTCTTCAACGGGCGATGTTCGACACCATTGATGAGGTAGGCCGGGTGTGTAAGGACGAAGGCATCGACGCTCACTTCCGAAAAGGGGGAACCGTCATCGCGGCTACTAACCCCGCGCAACTTGCGAGAGTTAAGGAGTCGGTCGACTCCGAACATTCCTGGGGATTTACCGATGAGGACTTCATGTGGCTGGACGAGGAATCCGCGCGCGACCGGATCGATGTCGCCGGATGTCTGGGAGCCGCGTACACGCCGCACTGTGCCGCGATCCAACCCGCCCGGCTCGCCCGGGGTTTGGCCCGCGTCGTCGAGGGACTGGGCGTAAAGCTCTACGAGCAGACAGAGGCGCAGTCAATCTCGCGAGGCAAGGTCTCAACGAAGTACGGGACGGTGACAGGGGACGTGATCGTGCGCGCGACCGAGGGCTACACGGCCGGCCTCCCGGGAAGTCGACGAGCCCTTATGCCGCTCTACTCGCTGATGATCGCCACCGAGCCTTTGCCCTCATCGTTCTGGGACGAGGTCTCCTGGAACAACGGAGAGACCTTCAGCGACGGCCGCCACCTGATCATCTATGCGCAGAGAACTGCCGACGATCGCATTGCGATCGGGGGACGGGGAGCGCCCTATCACTTCGGCTCGCGGGTCGAGGAGGGGTTTGACCGGGAACCCGCGGTCTTTCGGGAG
>JALZEI010000013.1 GCA_030862115.1 Actinomycetota bacterium | reverse complement strand
GGGGCCCTGAACGAAAGGGCTTTGGTGGCAACAGGCAGTACCGCAGTTAAAGACAGGGTCTTCGACCTAATAGACGGTCTCAACGGCGCTCTGGCGAACGCTGCAGTCTGGCAGCGGCGTATCTTGGCCAATCTTGCGGATCTGGACCGTGAAGAGGTGTGGCGTCGAGACGGGCACTCCAGCATGGCCGAGTGGGTGGCAGCCCACGTGGGCATCTCGCAGTGGGCGGCGCGGCGCTGGATCGTCGCCGGCCACGCCTTACCTCTTCTTCCCCACATCTCACGAGCCTTCGAGTCCGGCGAGCTCAGTCTCGACAAGGTCTTGGAGCTGTGTCGCTTTGCCACCGCGGCGAGCGAAAAAGACCTCGTCAGGTGGGCTCAGCGAGTGACGGTGAAAACCATCAAAGAACGCGCCGAGGTGGAGCGAAAGGCCTCACTAGAAGAGGTCGAAGAGGCCCACAACAACCGCTATCTCACCTATTGGTGGACAGAGGACCGCACCAAGGTGTGGCTCGAGGGCTCGCTACCGGCCGACCAGGGGGCGGTGGTGATCAAGGCTCTCGATCGCCTGGCGGGCCGGCTGCCCGACATCGTGGCCGACGACGAGAACGACTCTCCTCAAGAGCTGAGCTTCAGTGAGTCCCTGGACGTCCGCCGCGCCGATGCCCTGGTGGCCCTGGCGTCGGTGTCTATCGCGGAGGACTCCGACCCCGACAGATCCATGGTGGTTATCCACGCCGACATCGAGGCGCTGGTTAACAGAGACAAGTCAGGTGAGATCGAGCTCGGCGGGGTCTTGCATCCCGAGACCGTGCGCAGGCTGTGCTGTGACGCCAGGCTGCAGACCGTGCTGCACGACAGCGACGGCTCGGTGGTGGGCATCGGCCGCGCCGACCGCAGCGTGCCGCGCTGGTTATTACGCCAGCTGCGCCACCGCGATAGGTGCTGCACCTTTCCCGGCTGCGATCGCAGATGGTTATTACAGGCCCATCACATCGTGTGGTGGGGCGACGGGGGGCCCACCGATTTAGACAACCTCACGCTCGTGTGCATGTTCCATCACAAGCTCGTGCACGAACACAACTGGAGGGTAACGCTGGGGCCGCTGGGGACGGCCTGGTATAGGCCGAGCGGCACGCGTTATCTACCGGGGGCGAGGCAACTCGAGTTGGTGGAGCGGGCCCCGCCGGAGGAAGCGGCGGCATAGCCGAACCACGAGAGCTTTCACATCACGGACAAGAGGGGCCTCTGCAGCTCCGGTCGTCGGCGAGTTTCTCGCTCAGAGCAGCAACGTCGGGGTCATTCAATGGATTGAGGTCACCCAGCAAGTTCTCCAGTTCCCACGGATCGGCATTCAGGTCGTAATACTCACGGAAGATGACGTTGCCGGCTTGGTCGTAGTACTCGTTGTACTGGTAGTCCTTCGTGTGGAGCGCGGCCCAATCCCCCCGATTCTCGCCATCGGGAGCCCAGTACTCATGGAGCGAACGCGTCCGTTCCCATTTCCCGTTGAGCAACGAGCGTCCGTCCAGCCTGCCCGCCGGTCGGTCTTCCAGACCCGCGGCGGCGAGAATCGTGGGCGCGAGATCCACAAGACTGACGAGCCGTTTGTCCACCGAGCCCGCCTTGAGGTGACCATCCCAGCGCATCAGCATCGGGACCCCGATGGATTGCTGGTAGGGCAGCCCTTTCTTCAATAGGCCGTGCTCCGCCCACATCAAACCGTTGTCGCTCACGAAGATGATCAGCGTGTTGGACATCTCATCGAGTTTGTGCAGGGTCGAACCAAGGTCCCCCATCATGTCGTCCACCGACTGCAGGGTTCGGAATTGCTTACGCCGGATATTGTGGCCCCTCCTGGGGGGAGCTTCCGCCCCTTGGACGTACGGGGGTTTGTCGCTCTTGTCGTCCTCTTCAAGAGCAGGGTTGCCCTCCCACCGGGGAGGCTCCCAAGTTTCGTACTTGCGCGCCGGAGTGAAGGGTGTATGCGGCGCTTGCGGAGTGACGGTTAGAAGCCAGGGTCGAGAGTCGCTCCGCTTGTCCGCACCACGAAGAAAGTCCTCCGCTTTGTCCGAGATGAAATTCGTCGTATACCGATTGACAATTCGCCGCTTGCCGTTGCGACTGAATACGGAATGAAAATAGTCGTTGGTCGGCTTGCGAATGATGTACTTGTCGAAATGTGGTGGCGGCTTCCGAAGAGGCCACCTGCTGAAGAACTTCCCGATAATCCCGGTTCTATAGCCTGCCTCATCTAGGTAACGTTGCAGCGTTTTGTCATGGTTGAGAAAATGAAATTCCGCGTTTTTGCGTACTCCATGGTTGTGGGCGTATCGTCCGGTGAAGATGGAGGCTCTGGCGGGACAGCAGAGCGGAGTGGGCGCATAGGCGTCGGCGAACGTGACTCCATTGCGTCCGAGAAGGCGGCGGGTCTGGGGCATTACCGATAGACCGCTTCTTTGATCGTCCGTGATGACGAGCAAGATGTTCGGACGCTTCGACTTCGCTCCGGCCGCGTGTGGTGGCCGGCTGGTCGCGGCGGCAGCAGCGAGAAGAAGCGCCGCCATTGACGTTATAAAAAGTTTTTGAGTACCCCGGTGCGTAGTTCCCACAGATCCCCCTCGTAACCGGGCTCCAGTCGGGACCACTACCTTCGGTGTGTGGCCGATGGTTTGGTGCCGCCGCTATCTCTTGGGGAGCAGGAGATCGACCCTAACCACCAGGTCATGGACAGGAGGACCCTTCGCACTCCCTATCGGCGGCCAGCTGGGTGCTCAGGGTCATCCAATCGGGGTCGTTCAGCGGATCGAGGTCCCCAAGTAGATTGTCGAGCTCCCAGGGGTCGTCGTTCAGGTCGTAGTACTCCTTGAACACGACGACGTCGTTCTCGTCGTAGAGCTCGGTGTAGTGGTAACCGCGGGTTTGGAGCGAGGCCCACCGGGGGCGCTCGTCGGCCTCGGGGGCGGGCCAGTACTCATGAAGAAGGCGGTCCCGCTGCCAGGTTGGATCCAAGAGCGAGCGCCCATCGAGCTCGTGAGCAGGCGCATCGCTTAGGCCTGTCGCCTGCAGGATGGTGGGGGCGATATCCGCATTCGTGACGAGGCGCCTATCGGTCGCGCCCCGGGAAAGGTGGCCGTCCCACCGCAGGACCATCGGCACCCGCAACACCGGTTGGTAGGGGGCCCCCTTTGTCTTTAGGCCGTGCTCTCCCCAGAACACCCCGTTGTCACTCATGAAAACAATGAGGGTGTTGCCCAGCTCGCCGTGCTTTTTCAGCGTGGAGACCAGCGAGTCCACCATGTCGTCGACCGACATAAGCGTGCGGAAGTGCTGCCGGCGAATCGCCCGTCCTTTCTTGAGGGACGCACTTTGTGCCTGCACGTAGGGGGGTTTGTCGCTCCGATCGGCTTCGAATACCGCGGGGTTACCCTCCCATCTAGTCACCGGTGTACTCGCGTAATCCGCTTCGGGCGTGGACGGCCTATGCGGAGCGTTCGGAGTCACGACGGTTAACCAGGGTTGGGGATCATCCGCTTCGTTGGATTCAATGAAGTCGACCGACATCCGCGTCAAGAAGTCCGTCGAGTATTCCTCGATGATCTGAGCCTCCCCGTTGACGTTGAACATGCTGCGGTAGTACTCGTCCCCGTTCACCTGGTCGCCGTAGACGGCCCACTCGTCGAAGTTGGGAGGGGGGTTCTTACTTCCCCATAGGTTGAGGAACTTCCCGAAGAGCCCGGTCCGATAGCCCGCGTCGTGGAGGTAACGCTGGATCGTGATGCTGTGGTCGAGCTCCGGCGTGGAGAAGTTGTTACGCACGCCGTGGTTGTGAGCGTAGAGCCCCGTGAAGATCGTTGCCCGAGCCGGACAACAGATTGGTGTGGTCGCATGCGCGCGGGGATAGTCGACCCCGCGTTCACGTAAACGGGCGCGGGTCTGCCGCATGACCTGGAGCCCCCGTCGCTGGTCGTCGGTGATGATCAGCAAGACGTTGGGCCGCGGCTCCTCCCCTCCCTCGGCGTCGTCCGTCGAAACGGCTCCGGAGGCGACTAGAGACAACGCGGCCAGGGTGGTAATCAAGATCCTGTTTGCGTGACTTGCTGTGGCGATCGCGGGCTCCTCGTCCTCGCCGGCGGACCGAATTAGGGCACATTACGGTCAACGCCGGTCTTACGGCTACCTAGCGGCACCTGTTGATTTAGCGGCTCCTCAGCCTTTGTCGAAGGATGCGAAACACGAACACTGGATTGCCAATTATGTACCGGCGCCACAGGCGTTTGGGTTCCTTCAGCAAGCGATACAACCACTCGACGCCCAGCTGGTTCATCCAACCCGGAGCGCGCGGGACGACGCCTGCCTCGAAGTCGTAAAAGGCTCCGACGGTCGACGCGAGACGGGCTCCGGTCTTGGCGAGGTTCCGATCGAGCCATTGCTCCTGCAAGGGCATGCCCATACCTACGCACAAGAGGCCGGCGCCGGAATCGCGGATCGGCTGGAGGACGGCCTCCTCTTTGCCTTTTATGAAGCCGTCATGGGTACCGACGATGTTGAGCTTTGGGTTGGCCTCGGTAAGTATCCGCGCCGCCTGTTCGGCGACTCCGGGAGCGGCCCCCATGAAAAACACCGGCCATCCCCGTTCGGCCGCGCGCTCGAGAAGGGCCGGCGTGAAGGTGTTGCCGTGAAGGTCCTCCGGAAAGCGGTCGCCGAGTAGTCGCCCGGCCAGAAGCAGGCCTTTGCCGTCGTTAAGCACCATGTCGGCCCGGCGGAGAACATCTCGATGGGCGGGGTCCGAGCTCGCGAGGTTCATGGCGTGCGCGTTCTCCACCGCAATCCAGGCCGGAGCCTCGCGTTCGTAAAGCTCCTCGGCGGCGTCCACGGCCTCCTCCTTGGTCGTGGGGGTAAACGGGACGCCGAGCACCTCAAGTCGTCTGCGGCCGGTCATGGGCGGCAGTATGGCATCCGGACCGGAGACCCTGGTTCCCTTACGCTACGGTGAAGGGGCGGCCGGCACCTCCACTTCGGCCCCTTCCACCACTCGAAACAAGGAGCACCCAAGCGCGACATGAGCGACTCACCCAGGATCGTCATAATCGGAGCCGGTCCCTGCGGTTTGGGCTGCGGACGCGAGCTCGCGAACCTAGGCCACGACGAATGGCTCATCGTGGAGAAGCACTCCGTCGCGGGCGGCCACGCCGGCTCCGTGATCGACCCCCAGGGCTTTACGTGGGACTTCGGGGGCCATGTCGTCTTCAGCCACTACGGCGAGTTCGACAAGCTCCTCGAGGAGATCATGGGCGACGACGTCTACCACCACGAGCGCTCGTCCTACATCCGCTTCGACGATCGTTGGGTCCCCTACCCCTTCCAAAACAATCTCCGCCACCTTCCGCCCGAGGTCGCCTACGAATGCGTGGTCGGGCTGATCGAGGCCACCGGCGGCGACACAGAGATGGACTTCGCAACGTGGATGAAAGCAGTCTTCGGCGAGGGAATAACCAAGCACTTCATGCTCCCCTACAACTTCAAGGTATGGGCCACGCCCCCCGATCGCATGCAGTCCAAGTGGATCGGCGAGCGCGTAAGCGTGCTCGACTACAAGAAAGCGATCCAGACGATCGTGTTCGGCCAAGACGATGCCGCGTGGGGGCCGAACAATATGTTCATGTTCCCCGCGCAAGGAGGAACGGGCGAGATCTACCGGCGCCTCGCGACGACGTTGGACGATCACATCAGCTACAACCGCGACCTCGTGTCGATCGACGTCCGCGAAAAGGTGCTGCGTTTTGCCGACGGAAGTGAGGAGCGCTACGACGTGCTCGTGTCGACGATGCCGCTCGACATCCTCGTCGCGACGATCGATCACTGTCCAGACCCCTTACGGAAATCGGCCGGGGGCCTCGAGCACAACGGCGTCTACATGGTCGGTATCGGCTACGAGACTCCGCTCAAGGACGACAAGTCGTGGATGTACTTCCCCCAGGAGCACGCGCCGTTCTACCGCGCCACGAACTTTGCCAAGTACTCACCGGCAAACGTTCCCGACGGCGACACCGCCCGATACTGCGCGTACATGACCGAGGTCTCCTACTCCCCGTACAAAGACGAGCCCCGCGAGGGCCTTGAGGAGCGCGTGGAGCAGGGCCTGCGCGATTCTGGAGTTGTCGAGGGGACGCCCGAGGTCGTGTCAATGCACGTCGAGGACATCGACTACGCCTACCCCGTGCCCACGCTCAAACGGGACAAGGCGCTCGCCACCATTCAGCCGTGGCTCCTCGAACACGACGTCTACTCCCGGGGCCGCTTCGGCTCGTGGAAATACGAAATCGGCAACATGGACCACGCCGTGAAGATGGGCGTCGACGTCGCCCGCCTGTTGATCGAAGACACCCCCGAAGAGGTCTGGTCCGTCTAGGGGGTGTAGGGGCGTAGGTCGTCTCGACGACCGTGCCCCCACGAAGGCGACGGGCACAGAGTCCTTGGCCGGACAATGTGGCCGGCGCCCCGGCATCGCCGGAGGTGATGCCGGAACAAATTACGGGCAGGCGCCTATGGCGCAGGTGCGGTCGGCCGCCAGTTGTTCGGAGAGGGCGTCGGCGTCGGGGTCGTTGGACTTCTTTTTGTCGCCGAGAAGGTTGGAGAGCTGCCAGGGATCTTTTTTCATGTCGTAGTACTCCTGGAACTCGAGCGTTTCGCCGGCGTCGTCGTAGGACTCGATGTAGTGATAGTCGGGAGTGATCGTTGCGGCCCAGGTGCTGGCCCCCTTGGCATAAAACCAGTTCTCCAACAACAAGCGGTCGCGCGCAGCCGGATCGAGAAGGGACCGGCCGTCGGTGTCGTACACGTCGTTCGGCCACACTCCGAGCGCATCGAGCACGGTCGCGGCGACGTCGATGTTGGCGACGATGCGATCGTCTTCGACACCCGAATCTATCTCGCCGGGCCAGCGCGCCAGCATCGGAATCCGAATCGACGGCAGGTACTGCCAGCGCTTGGAGTTGAGGTGGTGCTCGCCCCACATGTAACCGTTGTCGGACATGAAGAACGCGATGGTGTCCCGATCTTCATCGAGCCGTTTAACGGCCGACATGACCTTGTCGACCATGTCGTCGGCCGAACGCAACGAGCGGAGCTGTTTCGCGCGGGCGGCCCGCGCCTGCATCAACCCGCCGGCGTTGTCGGCCTGCACTAATGGAGGTTTGTCGGTGCGATCCTCCTCGCGCACGCTGGGGTTGCCGGGGTAATAGGTGACCTTCGAGTCCACATAGTCGAACTCGGGCGTGGCGGGCTGGTGAGGCGGGTAGGGAGCGAGGTAGAGAAACCAGGGGTTGTCGTCGCCGGACTTCTCGAAGTCCTGTAGGAAATCGACGCCGGTCTCGGCTAAGAAGTCCGTCGAGTACTCACCGGGCATGTCCTGAATCTGACCGTCGAGGTTGACGCGGAAGTCGTAATAGACCTTGCTGTAGTCGAGGTCCGGGATCAACGCCCAGCGGTCGAAATGAGCGGGAGGTCTGTCCTCGGGCCACAAATTCAGATACTTGCCGGCGAAACCCGTGAGATAACCCTGGTCGTCGAGGTGTCGGGCGAGCGAATCTTCCTCGGAGAACTCGAGGGCCTTGTCGTTCGTACGCACCCCGTGGTTGTGGGCGTACTGCCCGCTGAGGATCGAGGCCCTCGACGGACAGCACACCGGGGTCGTGGCGAAGGCGTTCGTGTACTGGGTCCCGCCGTCCTTGAACCACTCGAGGGTCTTTTTCATGACCTGCAGGGTGTCCACCCGCTGGTCGTCGGTGAGAAAAATGAGCACGTTCGGCTTGCGCTCGGCCCCCGGGATCGGGGGCCCGTCGGGGCCGGGCCCGCCTCCGGGATCGCCGGTGCACCCCGCCAGCAGGCCTGCGACGAGGGCGGCAAGCGACCGGGTGAAAAGACGTCGAAGGCTAGGAAAAAGAGGGCTCACGGGGCCGAGATGCTACCCGGGGGGTGTGGGGGGCAGCGAAGCTTGCGACGGAGAGCCCGGAATCGCCACGCACTCGACGAGGGGCCCCTGTGGCCATTCGGAGAGCGCTCGCCATGACGAAGTCCTGGCGAAAACAAGAGGGGCCGCGCTTACCGCCCCCTCGCGGCCGCGTAACAAGCGCCCGGCACTAATATGACCGCTTCCCCAGCCGCCCCCGGGCGGCGCCGGCGAAGGCTATTGCCGGGCGAACGGCGGGGCAGGGCTCGGTCCCTGCGGCGATCTCAGGAGGCAGATGAAAAAGGTCCTCGCGGTGTGTTTGCTCGCGCTTTTAGGCGCGGGCGGGTGCGACGGCTCCAAGGATCCGTCGTCGTCGGCCCCGGGCTCGCGTTCGCCGATCGAAAGCACAACCGCCGCGGAACCGACGGGAGACTGGTTTCAGTCGGCCTGCGATCTCCCGCTACACGACCTCCAGATCGTTAAGCGGGGCTTTTACGGCGACCGCACCCCGGACATCTCCTTCATCCCGCGCGAACCCAACTTCTTCGGCGGCTTCGATTACAACAGCCACTCCGGGCCGTGGGACTACGTGCAGCGGATCCCGTTCATCTTCTACGGACCCGGTTTCGTCAAACCACAGGGGTCGATAACGCTGGACCGCGAGGTCACCGCGGCCGACTTCGCCCCGACCGCGGCGGAACTCCTCGGATTCGAGTGGCCGGAGGGGCGCGCGGGACGTCCTCTTACCGAGGTGCTCGTACCCGAGGCCGAACGACCCGATCCCCCCAAACTCATCTTCACGGTCGTATGGGACGGCAGCGGGTGGAACGTCCTGGAGCGCTGGCCGGACGCGTGGCCCAACCTCGCCCAGATGATCGAGGAGGGGACCTCCGTCGAACACGGCATCGTCGGTTCGTCGCCGTCTGTGACGCCGGCCGTTCACGCCACGATCGGCACGGGGACATTCCCCAATCAGCACGGCATCGCCGACATCCCGCTGCGTATCAACGGCCGCATGGTGGGATCGTGGCCGGACAGGAGTCCAACGTATTTGGTCACCCCTACGCTCGCCGACCTCTATGACAAGAGCACCGACAACGAGTCGCTGGTGGGGATGGTGGGCGATCACAACTGGCACCTCGGGATGATCGGCCACGGAGCCGGACTGGAGGGCGGCGACAAGGACGTCGCCATCATGTTCAACGGGTTCGAGCCCCTCACGAATACGACCTACTACGACCTCCCGCAATACCTGGCGAACGTCGGCGGCCTCGAAGAGGACATACGGACCGTGGACCTGCTCGACGGAGAACTCGATGAGAAGTGGCAGGGCAACGCGGTTCTGGACCATGACGAGGATGCCAAGAAAACCCCGGCGGGAAGCCTGTACGAAACGCGCGTCATCAAGGCCCTCATCGAAGGGGAAGGCTTTGGCGACGACGACACCCCCGACCTCCTCTACGTGAACTACAAGCAGATCGACTGGGTGGGTCACGAGTGGACGATGTCGCGCCCCGAGATGCGCGACGCGATCAAGTACTCCGATCAGGAGCTGGGGGAGCTGCGTGACTACCTCGACGAGACCGTCGGCCGGGGCGAGTGGGTCATCGCGGTCACGGCAGACCACGGATCGACGCCCGACGAAACCGAAACGGGGGCCTGGCCCATCTACCTAAATCAGTTGAAGGAAAGCTTGATGGAGCACTTCGACGATCCCACCGGCGAGATGTTCATGGACGAGCGTGTTACCGGGTTCTGGCTCGACAGGGACTTCCTGAAGGCCAGAGGGATCACGGTCCCCGAGATCTCCAACTTCATCCTCGGGCTCAAGATCAAAGACAACATCCCGCCCTCCTACGACGTGCCGGACGAATACGACGACCGGATGAATGAGCTTCTGTTCTCGGCCGCCTTCCCGAGCAAACAGATCGACCGGATAATGGCCTGCGCGGAGGACGCGTGAGGAGGTTTTTTCCGACGCTTGTGGCAGCCGTTCTTATCGCGGCGGCCGTCGGAACGGTGATCTTGCTGGCGGGAGACGACGATGACCCGAAGAAGGGTCCCTCCGTCACCAACGGCGACGGGAGCGAGACTCGGCCCCCGCAGGGCCCGCTTCCGAAGGCCGGTTATCTGCGCCAGGCCTGCGAGCTCCCTCATGAGTGGGTGGAGCGCGTCTATCGCGGATGGGACGCCCACGGAACCGTGCGCGACGACGACCTTGCGCTCGTCCCCCATCCCCCCCACTACATGGGCACTCGTTTCAACACCAGCCACTCCGGTCCCTATGACTTCCTGCAGAAGGTCCCGTTAGTTCTCTATGGACCTGGGTTCATCGAGCCGCAGGGCAACAAGGACATCGGTCGCGAAGCCACTATCGCAGACATCGCGCCGACGATCGCGAAGCTCATGCGCTTCGACGGCTGGGAACAGGGTCCGACGGCACGACCGCTCGAAGAGGTGTTGAGATCGACCGAGAGCTCCCCGAAGCTGATCGTCACCGCGGTCGTCGACGGCGGCGGATGGAACGCACTGGAGCACTGGCCCGACGCGTGGCCGAACATCCAGCGCCTCATCGACGAGGGCGTCAACATCGACGGGGCCATTGTCGGATCGTCGCCTTCCATCACGCCGGCCACCCATACAAACCTGTCCACCGGTGCATTTCCCCGGCAGCACGCCATCACCGCGATCGTCGTGCGCGGCGACGACGACAAGCTGACCGAGGCGTTCTCGTTAACGAAGAACTCCGGCTCGGGGTCGATGAACCCGACCGTGCACCTCCGGATGAACACGATCGCAGACGACTGGGATCTGGCGACCGACAACGTCGCTCAGATCGGAGCGGTCATCCCGGGGAGCTACCAGATCGGGCTGGTCGGGCACGGCTCGGCCCTGGAGGGCGCCGACAAGGACATCGTCCTCGCGTATTCCAATCGGCGAAGTTGGACCACGACGACCGAGTTCTACTCGATGCCGTCGTACGTCAACCGCGTCGTGGGTGGGCCGGAACCTGAGATCGAGGCCGTAGACCGCGCCGACGGCGTCGCCGACGGCAAGTGGGGCGATCACGAGATCACGAAGATCGAACCGACTCCGGCGTTTGCGCCCTGGGAAAATCGCTCGATGCAAGCGGTGATCGAGCGAGAGGGATTCGGCGACGACGACGTCACCGATCTCTTCTTCGTCAACTACAAATCGCCGGACGCGGCCGGCCATCTTTACAACATGATCGGCCCCGAGCAGGAGGACGTGCTCAAGTCAGTCGATACCGCGGTGGGCGACATGATCGAGTTCCTCGACGACGAAGTAGGTGAGGAGAACTACGTCTTCATCCTCACGGCCGATCACGGCCAAACGCCCTTGGGGGCGGGCGGCTATCCGATCAGCCGGACGGAGTTGCTCGAGGACATAGCCGCCCGCTTCGACGGCATCGACAACGACCTCCGCGTCACCGAACAAACCTCCGCCAGCGAGATCTTCCTGCGCAAAGAGGAGCTGAAGGCGAACCGGCTGACCTCGGACGAGGTCGCCACGTGGCTGGCGCGCTACACGATCGGTGACAACCTGACCGAGGGTGCAACGGCCGAAGAATTTGCGGACCGCAAAGACGAGCCGATATTCGACGCGGTGATCCCGGGAGGAAAACTCCCCAAGGTCGCGCGCTGCGTGGGGGTGCTGTGAGTGGCGCGCGTGTCGCGATGGCGAGGTGTCGGCATCTTGGTCACGTTTCTCGCAGCGACCTACGCCATTGTGTTCATCGCACACAACGTCCTGGGTCTCGGCCGCGATAACGGCCCGGATGGAGGTAACGGCCGCCCGACAGATCCCGTGCCCTCGGAGCTCTCCGAGCACGCCTACATCCGGCAGGCCTGCAACATGCCGGCGGAGTGGATCAAGTACATCGACCGGGGATACGAACCCGGCCCCGCCCAGGGCAAGGACCTGATCATCGTGCCGAAGCCTCCCGGTTACGTCGGAGGTCTCATCAGCACCACGCACTCGGGCCCCTACGATTTTTTGATGGACGTGCCGCTGACCTTCTACGGTCCCGGGTTCGTCGAGCCCCGCGGGCGCATCACCCCGGACCGGGAAGTCACGGTCGCAGACCTCGCTCCCACCTACGCCGATCTCGTGGGGTTCGATCTCCCTGAAAGGGATGGGGTGTCGCTCATCGATGAGCTAAAGCCCACTCCCAACAAGCCCAGGTTGATCGTCACCATCGCGATCGACGGAGGCGGCTGGAACGTGCTCGAGACGTGGCCCGACGCGTGGCCGAACCTCAAAGAGTTCATGGAGAAAGGAATCAACTTTGACAACGCGACCGTAGGCTCATCACCATCGGTAACGCCGGCGACGCACAGCAACATGGGGACCGGGGCTTTCCCCAAGAGACACCAGGTCACCGCGATCGTCGTGCGTAAAGACGACGGCGAGATCGTGGGCTCGTTCAGCCGGGATTTACGATCGGCCGGCTCGGACGTGGTTCCCAACCGGGTCCTGCAGATGGGGACCTTCGCAGATCTCTACGACGTCGCCATGAACAACGAGCCGAAGGTCGCGCTCGTTGGATTCGGAAACTACATCACCGGCATGGTCGGCCACGGCGCCAACTGGCCGGGCGGTGACCACGACATCGTCGCCTTCGAGGAGGTCGAGGGCTGGGCTACGGACCCCGAGTTCTACTCCCTGCCCGAGTACTTGACCACCGAGCTACCCGGCCCGGAGGCCGACTACGAGAGAGTCGACGTCTCCGACGGTCAGGCCGATGGCTTGTGGCGCGGTCACGAGATCTCCCCACTTGACGCAACCCCCGCATACGCGCCGTGGCAGAACCGCGCCATCATTGAGATCATCGAACGCGAGGGGTTTGGGCAGGACGACGTCACGGACCTCATGAACATCAACTACAAGGCGCCGGACGCCGCGGGGCACAAATGGAACATGATCGGGCCCGAGCAGGAGGATGTCCTGGTCTCGACCGATGAGGCGATCGGCGACCTCGTCGACTTCCTCGACAACACGGTGGGCGAGGAGAACTACCTCGTCGTTATCACGGCCGACCACGGACAAACGCCTCTCGAGGCCGGCGGGTGGCCGATCTACCGGCTGGAGCTGCTGCAGGACGTAGCGAGGGTCTTCGATCACACCGGGAACGACGTCGGAGTTATCGACCAAACCACGGCAACGACGATCTTCCTGCGTCCCAACGAGCTTGAAACCAACGACACGACGCCCGAGCAGATGGCCGCGTTCTTATCCGACTACCGAATCGAGGACAACATCGGAACCCAGGACTACCCTGCGGAGTTCAACGATCGGAAGAACGAGAAGATCTTCGCCGGGGTCTTTCCCGGTCGCAAGCTCGACGAAGTCGTCGCCTGCAGTAAGAACAAGTGATGCGACTCTCATCTGTGCGCGGAGCGCGCGCGATCGCCGTCACGCTCGTCCTGGTGTTGGGAGCGGCCGCTTGTACCGGTGGGGACGACAAGCCGAAGACGGATGGCGCCGGCCCGTCCGGGCCCCAGGCCCAGATCGGAAAGGCATCGCCGTTTCCCTCTCCCGCGTTCCCCGTGCCGGAGCCGGCCGCGGACTGGCTCACCTCCGGCTGCGATCTTCCTCTGGACCTTCTGCAACGGGTGCGCCGCGACTACAACCCCGAGCGGTCGGCCGAAGTTGTCGCCGTGCCCCGCGCCCCAAACTTCATGGGCGGTTACAACGCGACCAGTCACTCGGGTCCCTGGGATTACATCCAGCGGGTACCCATCGTGTTGTACGGGCCGGGGTTCATCCGCGCACAGGGAAAGGTCGAACTCGAACGCGAAGCGACGGTCGCCGACCTGGCCCCCACTCTCGCCGACCTTCTCGACATGCCCTGGCCCGAGGACAGGCCCTCTAGGTCGTTGAGCGAAGCGCTGCTGCCCGAGGCGAAGCGAAACGGCACGCCGCGAGTCATCGTGACGATCGTGTGGGACGGCGGCGGCTGGGACGTGCTCGAGACGTGGCCCGACTCCTGGCCGCACCTGGCCTCGTTGATGGCCGATGGAACCGCCGTCACGAACGGGATCGCCGGCTCCTCGCCCTCGGTCACCCCGGCGATTCACGCCAACATCGGCACGGGAGCGTTTCCTAAGCAACACGGGATCGTCGACATTCCGGTGCGGGACGGCGACGACGTTCTGAACTCCTACCCGGAGAAGTCCCCGCGGTTCCTCGGACTGCCGACCGTCGCCGATCTGTGGGACCTGTCGACGGGCAACGCCGCGCAGGTGGGGATGCTCGGGTACAAGGGCTGGCACATCGGCATGATGGGTCAGGGCGGCTATCTAGAGGGCGCGGACAAAGACCTCGCCGCCTTCATCGCCAACTCGGGCGAAGGTGTCGTGGGGGCCGAGACCTGGTACGAGTTGCCCGATTACCTCGACAAGGTGTCGGGCATCGAGACGTTCGCCGAGACGATCGACGCAGGCGACGGCAAGCGGGACGGACGCTGGCTCGGCCACGACACGTTGAAGGACCCCTTCGATCTGCGTCACACCCCGGCAGCGATCCTGTACCAGACGGAGCTGATGCTCCCGATGCTCGGGAAGGAGGGCTTCGGGCAGGACGAGATCCCCGACCTCTTCTACGTCAACTACAAGCCGATCGACACGATCGGCCACTCCTACAACATGGTCGATCCCGAGGTGAGGGACGCTCTCCTTTACGCGGATGAGGAGCTCAAAGAGATCACCCGGTACCTGGACGACGAGGTGGGCAAGAACAAGTGGGTCGTCGCGATCACCGCCGACCACGGCCAGACGCCCTCGCCGGACGTAACGGGTGCGTGGGCGATATCGCAGGACGTGATGATGGAGGACGTGGCCGAGCAACTCGGACTCGAGGTAAAGGACATCTTCCAGGAGGCACGGCCGACGAACTTCTGGCTCCAGCCGGGCCTCGAGGAGGAGCACGGCGTGACGGCCGAGGAGGTCGCCGACATCTTCTTGCAGCACACGATCTCCGATAACGTGACCGACGAGTCGAGGCTGCCCGACTACGAGGGCCGGCTCCAGGAGCCGGTGATCGAGGCCGCCTTCCCCTACGACGAACTAGGACGCATCTGGAAGTGCGCAACGAGCTCGTGAGAGAGTCTTGAGCGTGAACCGACCGAACGTATTCCTGCTTGCGATCGATTCGCTGCGCGCCGACGCCGTGTTCGAGGAGCGCGTCCGCACCCCGAACTTCGACGCCTTCGTGAGAACCGGCGCGGCGTTCCGCCAGTGCATCTGCACGACGACGACAACCACCCCCTCGTTCTCATCGATACTCACCGGCTGCTACCCGCCCCGGCACGGAGTGAGAGGCCTGCAGGGGCACCGGCTCTCCTCTTCGGTCACGACCATGGCCGAGGCGTTCTCCTCCGGCGGATATAAGACCTACGCCGAGGTCACGGGTCCTCTGCTTCCCGAGACGGGCATCCTGCGCGGGTTCGACGTCGCGCGGCACCGCCAGGCTTACAAGGTCCCATTCTTCAATTGGCGCGACGAGGTCATCGACAAGATGCTCGATTACGTCGACCCCTGGTTCATGCTGTTGCACATCTGGGAGGTGCACAGGCCCTACCGCGCGCCTCCCGACTTCGAGAAACGCAAGGACCGGGCCGGCTACGAAGCCGCGGTGGCGGCCACCGACGACTGGCTGGCCCCCGTGTTCGAAGCGGCAGGAGACAACACGATCGTGATCATTACCGGCGATCATGGCGAGGGCTACCCGGAATCGGAGCTCGGCCTCAAGATGGTGCGCTGGGCCCGGAAGTCGCGCAAGGTTTTCAAGCTCAACAAATGGTTTGGCTATCTCGATAACAAGCTTGCGGAGCGCGAGATCGGTCACGGCTTCGCTCTCTACGAGCACCTCGTGCGCGTACCGCTGATCATCGCCGGCCCCGGCGTCCCTCAGGCGGCGATCGACGAACAGGTGCGACACGTGGACCTCTTCCCCACACTTGCCGACCTGTGTGGCGTGCCGGTCCCGACCGACATCGACGGGCGCAGCTTGCGCCCGCTCATGGAGGGCGGCGCTCTCACCGAGGAGCCCGCCTACCTCGAGGCCGTCGGCGTGAAGCTCGGAGGCAACCGCATCGTCGGGGTGCGCACGCCCGACTGGAAGCTCCTGCGCCGAGGTCAGGCGGCAAACCCCATTTTGTACAAGCTGAACGGTGGGGACCCTCCCAACGAGAAACGCAATCTCTACCGTCGATTCCCTGAGGTGGCGCGGCAACTCGAAGCCGAATTGGAGCGAGTCGCAGCCACCGAGTCGAAGTCCGAGTCGGGCATGACCGCAGACGAAGAGGCAACCGTAGAAAAACACCTGCGCGACCTCGGCTACCTCTAGGCGGCCATGTTCTTCATCGTCGGCTCCGCCCGATCTGGAACCACGCTTCTCCGGCTCATCCTCAGCGCCCACCCAGAGGTCGCGGTTCCCCCCGAGTCGCGCTTCATCACGGAGCTCTACAGGACCGACGAGGTCGAGGTAGATGCGTTTTTGAGCGAGATCGAAGGTCACAAACGCTTCCAGGTGTGGGAGCTGTCGGTCGAGCTGGTAAGGGCGGAGCTGACGGGGCGAACGACGGTCCGTTACGGCGAGGCCGTTGAGGCCGCCTACCGCGCCTACGCGAAGTCTCGGGGAAAGACCCATTACGGCGACAAGACCCCCCGTTACATCGAGCACATCCCCCTGCTGGCCAAACTGTTTCCGACGGCGAAGTTCGTTCACCAGATCCGCGACGGACGAAACGTCGCGCTCTCCTACGCCGACGTCCCTTTTGGTCCGAATACGGTAGGAAAGGCCGCAGCTCTCTGGGGACTACGGGTTGCAATGGGCTTGCGCGATGGCCGTGCACTCGGTCCGGACCGCTATCACGAGATCCGCTACGAAGACTTCGTAAAGAACGCCCCGGAGCACACGAGAAAGCTGTGCGAGTTCCTCGGGATCGGGTTCACCGACCAAATGCTCGACCACGCCGAGCGTTCGCGCAGTGACATCCTCCCGCGCGCTCATCTCTACAACCCGAACGTAAGCAAGCCGCCGACGAGCAACGTGCGGTCGTGGGAGAACCAGATGCCCGACAAGCAGGTCGAGATGTTCGAAGCCGTGGCCGGCGACATCCTCGATGCCACCGAATACCCGCGCCGCTATCCCCAGCCGTCGTTGACGGCGCGCGTGGGGGCCGAACTGAGCCGCCTTGGCCTGCCGGTCGGTCGTCTGGAGTCGTCGAGAGCGCGCTAACCCTGAACGAAGGTAAAGCGGACCTTTCGCTGCGGGTTGTCTCTGTTGGTGTCGACGAGAACCACGCTCTGCCAGGTCCCCAGCTGGACCTCCCCGTTCACCACCACGAGCGTTAGCGACGGAGAAATGAAGGCTGGGAGGACGTGGTCGCGGCCGTGGCCCCGGGAGCCGTGCGAGTGAACGTAGCGGTGTCCCACGGGCAGGAGTCTGTCGACCGTGACCCTTAGGTCCTCCTCCGTGCCGGAGCCGGTCTCGATCAGGGCCAGACCGGCGGTTGCGTGGGGGGCGAAGAGGTGAACGAGTCCGTCGCCGCTTTGCTCGGAGGAGAACTCGCGTACGTCGGCGGTGAGGTCGAGCAGATCGGTTTGCGAGGTGTCGTAGGGGCGGACCTCTGTCTTCACGCGATCTCCTCCATCGAGTACCCGAGCTTGGTCATCGCGGGCTCGATCTCCGACAGTATGGACCTAATCTCCTGGGGATTCTCCCGGCGCCATTTCCCCCGCTCGGGAGGAGTGACGGTGTTGTAAGCGGTCGTCTTCAGACCTTCGGCCTTGGAACGAACCGCGTCTTCGAAAGGAAGGTCGATGACCTTCGCCAGTCGCTCCGCCTCGCCGACGGGGTCGTCGACCAGGTCCTCGTAGGAGATATCGGTCCACCGCGAGGCGTCGACCCTTTCCTTCGCGGACAGGATTCCTTCGATGGACGCGCTCCACTGCTTGGCGGCGATTCGTTCGACGGGTCCGGTTCGATCGGCCTCCCAGCCCGGATAGAGAACGAATTTCCACCAGCGGCCGTCGACACCCGGAACCGCCAGCGGCTCCGGCAATTCGTATGTCTTGTAGCGAGGAGAACGCCACGCGTTGATAAGTGAGTTGACCGTGTCGCGCCCATCGCGCCTCAAGAAGACGTAGGTGGCATCGGGAAAGATGGCATCGACCCAGGGCACCCGTAGGGCGTTGCGAGGTGTCTTATCGAGAAGACGCTTACGGCCGCCCACAGTGAGATAGAACTCCCGACGGATGCGCCGGATGGTGTCCGGAGTCGCGTCGGCGGCAGTGAGTTCGTTGGACGACCATCCACGAAGGGTGGGGTGATGTTCGGCCTCCCATACCTCGTGGGCCTCCCCCGGCCACCATGTCGCCACGCGATTCGAGGCCTGCAGGATCCTGAACAGCAGCGTCGTGCCCGAGCGCGGCGCACCGAGAACGAAGATCGGTCGCTCGACGTCGGCTCCCGTCACGAGCCCGGGAGCATGCAGGGCCTGGCGCGCCCTCAACTTGAGGCGCGGGATGAACCATTTCCAGCCGGGGTCCCACGTCGTGCGCAGGCTCTTACGGATCTCGCTGCGGCTGGGACTGCTCATAGGGTCAGTTTATGTGCGAGATCGACGACGCGACCTAGCGATTACGTCGGAGAGAACGGGCCGCGCGGCCGCGGATTTCCCGCCACACGTACTGCTCCTCCGGATCGGTTCCGAACAAACTGAGCGCGGCCAGGTACACGACGCTGGCCACCGCGACTCCGGCGATCTCGAGCGGGATCGAGTCGCCGGGGACCAAACGCCACAACAAAAGAGAGGACGCCCCGACCATCGTGGCGAGAACGGGCTTGTAGAAAGTTCGTCCAAATGGTTGAACCCCGACGAGTATGCGGGCTTCGATGACGCGAGCGGAGTTCACCAGGGCCGTAACGGACGAGTCGACAATCGCGATCCCCACCGCTCCGTGCTCGCGAGCAACGGGGATCCCAATCGCGATGTAGAGACCGATCGCTACCAGTGAGTTGATGAAGTTGACGCCCGGTCGCCCCGACATCGAGATCACATAACCCGTCGGACCCGTGCCCGAATAAAAGATGTTGCCGGCGGCGAGGATCGCGACCACCGGAACGGCTCCCGCCCCCTCCGCACCTCCGAACACTTCTGCGAAGAGGTCCGGTTCGAGGATGAGAGCCGCGTAAACTGGAAACGAGAAAGTACCGACCCACCGAGTGATCGTCTGGTACAGCGCGCCCAACCTGTCGATGGCGTTGCGGTCGTATAAGTCGGAGACCACGGGGGCCCAGATATTGACAATGCCGCTGAGAAAGACCGTCCCGCCCCCCTGCAGGGCAAGGGCGAGAACGAAGAAACCCGTCTCCTCGTTCGAGTTATAGGCGGACAGGAGAATGATGCCGAGGCCGAGCGTTTGCACCCCGAGCAACGACGATCCCGCCTGAGGCAGCGCGAAGCGAAGCATGGGCCCGAACTCTTTCTTGGGAGCCGCGGCGCGCTCCTCGTCCGTAAGCATGCGCCTGAAGTAAAGGGCGGCCGCTGCCGCTCCGGCCCCCATCGAGATGACGACGCTTCCCACCACCCCGGCCACGTCCAGCCCGATCGCTAATGCAACCACCGATAGTAGGAACGAGACGGTCGGCTGAACGATGTTTCCCGCGACCACAGAAGGAACCATCGTCTTGTAAGCCTGCGTGCAGTAGCGCAGGACCTGCATCAAAGCGAACAGGGGCACGAACCCGATCGAGAGGCGAATCAGGTCTTCGAACTCCGACGGGTCGACGCCGGGATCGGCGAAGCGGTCCGCGATAGATGGGGCGAGAAAGAAAAGACCAACTGCTACCAGAGTCGACGCCACCGCGACCGTGGACAAGCCGAGCCGGGCCGCGCCCCTCACGCCGCCCGGCTCGCCTCGTGCTCTGGCGCGGGAGATCCAGCGCATCGAGGCGTAGTTAAAGCCGAGAAGTCCGAGCTGGCCGGCAATGTGAGCGACCTGGATCACCGACCGGTACAGACCGACACCGGCACTTCCCAGCACGCGGAAGGCGAGGAAGATAAAGATCGACGACAGCCCGCGCGAGGAGAGTTGGCCGGCGATCTGTACCGCGCCGCCCTTCGTGACCGTCCTCACGTCACGGGCGGCAGCTTTATCGAGAAGCTGGTCGGAGCCCTCGCCCTCGTCTCGACCCGCTAGGCCGTCGCGCGCGTCCGCCACGGCCACACAGATGTAGAGAGATTGAGCGCGCCCGCTATCGCGATACCGATTATGAGAGAGATCGTGAGCGTATAAATCGGCTCAACGTAGAGGCTAAGGATGAGCCCATGGGCCCCGACGATCACGACTGCCGCGGCGGCCAGCGTCGAGAATGATCGCTCGGCTCCGTCGCTAGATCGCGCTCTAGCGCGTGCGTGAAGTCCCGCGATCAGGTACAACGCGAGGATCCCCACTGCTCCGGGAACCCCCACCCGAAACAGGTAGTTCAAATACGTCGAGTGCGTGCCGGCCTGGGGGATGTACTTGCCGATGCGGGCGTAGTTCGTCCCCGCCGAGGTTCTGCTCTTCGTGGTTCCGTACCCGGTTATCAAATGGCGTCCGCTCACCGACGAGACCGTGTCGCGATACAAATCCTCGCGGGTAGTGACGCTGCCCTTAGCTCCGGCCCGAGCAGTCATAGGATCGGTGTCGTACTTCACCAAGAACACCGCCGTTAGCAAAACGGCCCCCGCGACGACGGCCCCGAAGTACTGGAGTTTGCGCTTCCAGGAAATCCGGCCGTCGACCACAAGGTAGAGACCCCCGATGACGATCACCACCCAGGCACCCCGCGCCAGCGCGAAACCCGCGCCTACGAGACAGGCGGCGATGGCGATCGACCCTAGGAGCCGGCGCCGCCCCTCTCCGTTCCAGGCAAGGAAGAACGCAAAGGGAAAAAGTGCCGCGCAGATTCCCGCATACGTCAACGGATTACGCGGAAAGGAGCGAAAACGCGGAACCGTGCTTGCCGGCGCGATCCCAACGCCGTCGAACACGAGATTTATACCGAGGTCGTTCAATTCATCCTCATAGGGGCGCGCCGATCCCTCGAAACGCACCAAGAGGTTCACCCCACCGTAGGCACCCGAGATCGGTATAAAGACCTGATGATCCGGGAGCCCGGACTCCCTTTTTTGCAACTTCTTCACCTTGACACGCAAATCGTAGGCGCCGGCGTTCCGGGCGCGCGTGTACTTCACCATGCCCACATCGTTGGGAAAGGCATCCAGGCCGTACGCCGCCTCCGCGCGAGCGCTTACCGACTCATCTTGCAGGTCCTGAAGAGAAATGCCGGCGTACTGCAGAACCACAGCGACCGTCAACAGCACGATGAAGAGCAATACACCACCGATCACCTGGATGCGCGACTCGAGGTCGCCCAGTGAATCGACCGCGGCCAGCACCGCCCCGCTCGCCAGAACCTGGATCCCAAACAGCAACAAGAAGTGCTTCCATTCGGCCAGGTCGATGGCCGATACGCCGATCGCCGTCCACACCACGAGACCGATGGGGATCAAAATCCATTTACCACCCGTCGGCAAGCGTCTCTGTCTGAGGAGACCGAAGGCCCACCGGCCCACGGCTGCCGCCCAGCCCGCCAGGACGACGAACGGAAGCATGTCTACGAGCCAGCCCAAAATGCCCATGAATAGTGGCGACACGAGAGCCAGCGGGAAGGGAAGTACCAACGCAACTGCCGCGGCTCCCAGGGTGAACAACCACATGGCCACGAGCCCCGCTCCGACGGCCCAACAGACAACCCCGCCGGCAACTAAAGCGAGGGCGAGAAGGGACAACCACCCGGGGCCGGCAAGCTCGACTCCGCCGAGCGTTCGAGTGCCCGGTCCCTCGTCCGGACTTCGCCCCAACGCGGAGCGAATGCTCACGCCGAGGCGCTAGACCGCGAGGGAGCCGTGGTCGGCTCTCCGACCGAACGAACCGCGGCGAACGCGGCCACCCCCACGCCCACCGCCAGCGACACCCAGGCGAGAAGCGCCGAGAACTCCGAGCGCGTGACCGCAAGGATGACGATCCCGACGAAGGTGAGGAGACCTATAGCGAGGGCGGGCACCATCGCCACACCCTCGGCGAACGTCGTTTCGGGGAGCGCGTAACGAAGGAGCAGCAGGCCGGGGATCAACAGGAGGCCGAGACAGAGCAGTACGCGTAAGAGGTGCAGGATGCCTGCGGAGTCGTCTTCCGCGGCGCCGTCGGCTTGTGGCGTCTCACCCGCGAGGGACAAGACCTCGCCATTTTCAACCGCCCATACGGTCGGGCCGTCGGGATCAAGTTCGGGGGTCCCGATTATGGGTCCTTCTCCCCCAATCGCAGCGTTCGCTCCAGTGGCGTTGAAGATCGACGCCACGACCACGATCGGGTCTTTCCCGGCCCTCTCGATGCCGGCCTGCGCGTCCTCATGCAGCGCAAAGGAGAGACAGTTGTAGGTGTTCGACCCGAGGGCCTCAGCGTCGCATTCCTCTGTGGGTTGATGGCCCTCTTTAAAAGTGGGCTCGCCGTTCAAGAGGTTCTCGAGCGAGCCCAGGTAGAGATAGCCCTGGTCGACCTGTCCCTGCGGAAGGCCGTAGCGCGAGGTGTTTCCGGCCAGCTTCGTCTCACCCCAGACCTGGAAGCCCGGCGTCTCGGAATCGATCACGAACACGACCGGCGTGTCGTCGCCGGCAAGGCTTCCGCGCAATGCGTCCAGGTCCGTTCGTTCGGTCGACGACAGCCACCCCTTGGCGGGCTCGTTCCAGTGCGAGGAGTCGAAGCCGCGCATGAAGTTGAGCCCAAAGATAAAGAGAACGACGACGGCCGCAAGTGCTCCCAGAGCCGCGCTTCGTCTGGCGCCCCAGCGGATCAAGAAGTACGCACCGAGGCCGACTAGAAGGACCCAGGCGAGCGTCGCGTTGAAAAACCGGTAGTAGGTATAGGCCTTGCCCAACACGAACCCGAACAGTCCGGCAAGCGGGGCCAGCCACACGATCGACACGGTTGCGAGATCGTCCTCGACCCAGCGTCGGCCCAGTGCGAACAGGCCTACGACGCCGATGATCAAGAGCGCCCCGTTGAGGAGTGGTGTCATCGGTCCGCGCAATAGGAAGAAGCCTCCCTCGGCGGGGTTGGCGATCCAGCTCACGAGTCGATCGACGAAGAAGTCGCTGTCGTAAGGCGGAGGAAGTGCGGCCTCCGTGAGCTTTGCCGACTTACCCCAGATGCCCACTTGCCAGGTCAAGAAGGTCGCCACCGCGGCGGCAAACGCCGTCACGAGCATGGCGAGGTCGTCTCGGATTACGGAACGTAGGTCGAACTTGCGGAACACGAATCGGGCGGTCGATATGAGTCCGAGAGTCAAGCAGAAGATCACCAGCGAGGTCGGGTGCGTGAACCCCGCAAGCAACAGGAACAAAAACAGCATCGCGCGACCCGGCCACGCTCGGCGCGCCGGTTCGATGAACCAGATCGCCGCCGCCAGAAACATCAGGGCAAGGATGTTGTCGAGATAGCCGACGAAGGGCGGGGTCAGATACAGCGATCCGACTCCGAACGCAACGGTATGGAAGATCAACGGATCTCGCCGTTGCCTATAGGCGAAGCCGGCAAGAAGCAATGCCGTAAGCACCGGCACCAGCACCATTGAGAAGATCGTCATGTTGAGCGTCGAGATGCCCGGGATGTGTCGGAGGAACGCGCCGATGACCGAGGCCGAGACGCGGTAGCCGCCCGAGAACATCTCGTAGGCCCCCTCGACCTCGAGCAGTGTTGCCGGGTCGTCCGAGATCAAGGTTTCGGTCCGCCAGGTGTAGTAGGCGGGGTCTTTGGTTGGGGCTACCCGGTCGCTATTGAGGATGAAGGTCGAGCCGAACAAGGCCAGCAGGATCCCCGCGGTCGCCAGAAACGCCAGCGGGTGTCCCAGCCAGCGGTTATAGCCGGGTTGGGTCTCATCCGGGCGGGCCGGGGCGCGTTCGTTAAGGGTCTCGGTACTCATGGATGCGGGCATCCTAGACGACCGTGCCTCCCCTCTCCCGGGTCCCTCAGCAGTCCAGATCTTTTTCCAGCAGGTGTGAGGGGATGGCCATTGTGAAGATTCTGTCGTTGAAGTCGAATTCGCCCAGGAAGCGGTCTCCCTCGCCAAGGTTGTCTCGCACCCGGTAGTCCCCGATGAAGCGGGCTACCTCCTCGACGGTCACGTCGTACTCGGCGAGCTTGCCCGGAAAGAAAAACGCCTCGGTGGGCCAGATGCCCCGGAGGATCGGGCCGAACTCGGCCTTGATGTCCGCCTCGAGCTCGGTGGGGTTGATTCCGAAGCCGTCGATCACCTCGTCGTCGGGCTGCTGGCCATGGTCGGCCGTCACCACCACCACGTAGCGGCCTTCGCCGACCTGCTCGTCGAGGAAGTCGACGAGGGCCCCGAGCTGTTTATCGCTTTCGACGAGCGCGTCGCGCACCTCCGTGCCGTGCATGGAGTGGTAGTGACCGAGACGGTCTATTTGCTTGAAATTGGTGAACAGGAAATCGGTGATCTTGTCTCGCCCATAGCCCTCACCTTGGATCATGTTCATCATTCCGCGCGCGTGGTAGTCGATGAAGGCGGTGGTCTCCTCCCAGTGGGCCGCGTCCTCGAGTACGTCCCAGTCGCGCCACGAACCGTTGACCTCGCCGTCGCGCGCGTCGAGTTCTTCGATTCCCTCCTCCAAACCACCGGTGGCGGGAAGTTGCGGAGGAAGCGAGTAGTGATCGGGGTTCGTGATCCACTCGTTTGTCTCGATGTCGAGCCACACCGCGTCGTCCTTGTCGCCTCCCACTCGCTCGGCCCCCTGGCCGATCATCCCGAGGTGCCATGGCTCGTAACCGACCATGCCTACGAGCGCCTCGTTGTTCGTTTGCTCGTCCCATCTTTCGGCGAGCGTGGGAACCTCGAGAAAACGCCCCGACTCACCCTTGAGAAAAGCATCGGCCACCTTTCCCTCTTCGTCGCGTACGGGGATGCCGCTGATGCCATGCGTGGCCGGCCAGAAGCCGGTGCCCAAGGTCGTGTGCACCGACGGGGTCACCGAGGGCGACGAACCGACCGTTGCGTGCGTGTACGACACGCCGTCGTCCATCACAGCGCGGAGCTGGGGCCAGGCATCGGGCCACTGGTCCAGGGTGTTCCAACCGCCGCCGTCCCAAACGACCGTGAGAACGAGGGCCGGCGGCCGTGCCATAAGCCTCTGGGCGTCGAGGCCGGCGACCTCCTCGAGACGGTGGCCGTCGGAGTTGATCGACCCCTTGACGAGCGCGGCCAGAGTGGGAGCGACATCTGCCACCGTCACCGCCCGCTCCACCTCGACCCCCTCATCGATCAGCCCGGGACCGTAGAAGACGAGGGGGACGTCCTGCAAATAAGGCCACGGGCCCGAGTGACTCCAGCCGCCGGCCCCGCTGGCCATGTACGCGGGCTGTCGTGGAAGAAGCGAGATGTGGCCGGAATGCTCGGGGAAATGCCCGCGCTCGATGCGCTCGAGCCAGGGGTCGGGTAGCGCGCACGCCTGTTCCCTAAACGACGGAAGCTCCTCGTCGTCGAACCAACCGGCGCCGTAACCCGCTCCCACGACCGCGACGACCAACGCAAGAGAAGCTGCCGCAAGCCGGCGACTCGTAGGGGTCACCTGTCGCCGGCTACTGCCGGGCGGGTTCCGCGCGAAGGGTCACGTCGAGGAGACCGGTCGCCCTGTACCAGAGCCCGAGCAAGGCGATTCCACCCAGGAACACGATCCCCGAGATGGCGATCAGGACCCCTCCCTCGTTGTCGTCCGGCCAGGCCAGCTTCATTGCGCCCGCGGCAAGAACCCAGGCGAGGTTGTAGGAGATGTCGTAGAGCGAGAACGCACGGCCCCTGAAGTCGTCGCCGAGCGCCTCCTGGACCATCGTGTCGAGAGAGATCTTTGCAAGAAAGAAACCAAAGCCTAAGAAGAACGCCATGACGGCAAGCGTGACCTTCGACTCGAGTCCTCCTAGAACCGCCACCGCTCCCCCGGCGAGCACCGACGATCCGATGACGACACGGGCTATCGAACGGAAGCGTTCGTGCGATCTCTTGGCGAGGATGAAGCCGAGCACGGCGCCGATCGCCCCGGCTCCGCCGGTGAGCGCCGCGACGGCGAGGTCGTCGTCCGCCAGAAGCTCGCGTGCGATGAGGCCGATGCCCACCAGAGCGAAGCTCCACAGAAGACGCAGCCAGAAATAGGTCGTGATGGCCGCGCCCGCTTTTGGATTACGCGCGACCTCGCGCAGGCCGGCGACGATGTTTCGCACGACGCGCGCGGCCTCTCGTGCGAGCGTCGACTTCTCGTGCCTCTTCTGCGCCCTCTCGATGCCGAGGGCGAACAACGCACCTACCCCATACACGATCGCACCGACTAATAGAAGCGGCTCGGCACCTACGACCTCCTTGCCGATAAGGGCAACACCCACGCCACCGATCTGGAACAGGGCGCCCCCGAGCTGCGACACCGCGTTGCCCTCAACGAGCGATTCCTCGCCGAGGGTTGCCGGAAGCGCGGCCGACTTCGTGGCCAGCACGACGCGGGTTGACGAGAGCGTCAAAAGAAACGCGACCAACAACGGGAAGTCGGAGAGCTCTTCGACGTCTCCGGCCGCGAGCGCCAGGACTCCGAGCACTCCCACGACCACGCCCCTCAGGGTGTTCGCCCAGAACAACAGCGACCGACGGTTCCAGCGATCGATGACTACGCCGAGAAACGGGCTCAGGATCGTGTAAGGGATGAAGATGTAGAGCGCGATCCGAAGTATCTCGTCGGGGTCTTTCGCGCCCTCGAGATCGAAGCCCTTCTGCCCGCCGAAGGCGATCGCCGTGGCGATGGCGGCCTGCACAAGACCGTCGCCGGCCTGCGCGAGGAACTGCGTTCCCAGAAGGTTCCGAAAGTCGCGCTTCGTCTTTAGGAGCTCCAGCCCCTTTTTGATCATGCCCATGGGATCACTCCTGTTCGCCGCCGCGCTCGATCGTGTAGTCGCCCTCTTCGTAATCGCTGTCACCGAAGGACTGGATGTCCTCGTCCGTCAGATTCTGCAGGTAGCCCGTCGAGAACACCCCTGCAAAGAGCGTGTCGTCACGCCGGCTTGAGGGCACCCTGTCGAAGCCGGGAGCGCCGGTCGGCACGTTGTCGCCGATCGTGTAAGCGCCGAGCCACCTAGCCACCTCGTCGAGGTCTACCCCGAGACGATCGACGGCGTCCATATCCATGAAGATGTCGGTCGTCGTAACTTTCTCGACCACGTTTCCGAATTCGCGCTCGACGTCTTTCAATACCTCGTCGGTGTTGATGCGCCAGCCCCCGAGATAGTCCGGCAACGGTTGCTGACCGTGGTCTGCGCTGATCATCACCAGGAAGTCGTTGCCCGACTGTTCTTTGACTTGCTCGACGAAGCGAGCCACTTGCCTGTCGGTTTCACGCAGAACGTCCTCTTGCTCGGCGAACTCCATGTTCCATTGGTGTCCCGCGAAGTCCGGCATTTTCATCTCGATCCAGAAAAAGTCGGTGAGGGAATCCGCCCCCACCTTCGTCTCACGCATGGTCTCGACCGAGATATCTCCGGTGAACTTCACGAAGGCCGGCGTGCCGGGACGCACCTTCACGTCCTGCAACTCCTCGAGGGTGTGACCGAACCAGGTTCCGTCCTCGAGCCCGTCGCGCAGATCGAGTTCCTCTTCGTACCGCTCGAGGGTCTCGAAGTCGGTTTCCTGCGCGACCTTGGGAAGTTCGTAGTAATCCTCGTTGATCCACCAGCCCTCGTCCTCGTGATCCCACAACACGGCCACGTCCTTGTCACCGCCCTCGCGCAGCGCGCCTTTCCCGATCATGCCGAGGTGCCAGCCCTCGTAGGAAACGGTTCCGACCACAGGCTTGTTGTTGTTCTGCTCGTCCCACAGCTCTGATACGGCGGGCGCTTCGAGGTAACGGCCGTCTGCCTCCTGCAGCCACGTGTCGACGTTCTCGCCCTCCGGCGAGCGCATCTGGTTGCCGGGAAGGCCGTGCGTGCGGGGATACGTGCCGGTGCCGAACGTCGCATGCAGTGCGCCGGTGATCGACGGAGAGGAGCCGATCGTCGCGTTGACGTAACTGGTGCCCGTATCCGCGAGCTTCTTGATGGTCGGCCACGAATCCGGATGCTTCTGTAAGACGTTCCAGCCGCCCCCGTCGAGGACGATGGACAGAATCGCCTTCGGACGATCTGGAAGGCCCTCGGCGATGCCACTTCCGGCCACGATCTCGTCGAGAGAGGGCGCCTCGGCGTCCAGCCCCTCGACGCCGAGGATCTCGGCGTACGTCGGAGCGACGCTCGCGATGTCGACCTGGTCGTAGACGACCTCGCCCCGTGGAACATTCGGACCGTTGAAGATCAAGGGAACCCGGGCGGTGTACGCCCACGGGCTGGGATGGGCGGTCGAGGTCCACGGTGTGTCCGTACCGAGAGTCGTCAGGTCCCACTGCCCGGCCAGGTAGTAGTGCGGTTTCGGGACGAGATACACCTCGGCCGAACGATCGGGAACGTGGCCCCGGCGGACGTGTTCCATGACGGGGGCGCCGATGGCATCGCTCATGGCATCGAGGGTGGGTCCGAGAACCCGCTCCTCGTCGTCGGAGCCGATCCGACCGATAGCGTAGGCACCGAGGGCCGCAATCACGACGGCCGCGACGGCTACGACTAGGACGCGCTTAGGCAAGGTTTTTCCTCTCGGAAGGGGTGAATACGCCGGTTGCCAACCCTAATACAGGGGTCCGGCAACCTCGCCTGCGGGCCGGGGCTAGTAAAGGTAGGGATCCTCGGGCTCCGGGACCTGCTGGATTCCGCTCCCGCCCGCCCGGGGGTCGACCACGAGGCGGCCCCCCCGCTCGACGAGCTCGCCCCGGACCTCGTACCAGGTATCTACGGGATACGCGATGTCGGTTGCGCCGATGACGGGGACCGAATAGGGGATGGCGTCGGCGGCGCAGCAGGAGACGTAGAAGCGGGTGAGCGTGAAGGCCGCGTCCGTGCCCGCGGCGGGCTCGGAGTGGTCGGTAACGAAGCCGACCAGGCGGACCTCGGTGCCCTCGGTCACCCCCAGAGCCTCTCCGTATGGCGGCGACTGATCGGCGTGATGGATGTCGATGAAAGTCGGATTTTCTACCGGCTCCACGCCTTCGATCGGGGGGGCACCGAAGTCGGCGAGACCGACCGAGGTCGCCTTACGCGAGGCGGCCAGCGCGCCCAGATCCGCGCTGGGAACAACCAGCACCGCGAGCAGCGGCGCCACCAGAAGGGCGGTTCCGATGCCGTCGGACAGAGACGCGCGGCGAGGAGCGCGCGATCGCATCGTAAGGAAGTGCACAAACGCGGCCCCCCCGAGAAAAACAACGCCGAACGGTATTACCCAGTACGTGCGGGGGCCGAGATAACGTGCCCGTTCGCCGCTGATCCACAGCCACACGAAGAACAACGACCATGCCGCGAGCAGACCGGCGCGCAACGCCCTCTGAACATCCACTCCGCCCTCCCGCGTAACCGTCATCACACCACCAAAGCCTCAAACCACAGCGACCCCGCCAGCACGATCGGCACCGACACGAGAATCAGCCGCAGGACGAAGCGCTTGCGGAAGGTGGCTCCGTAAAGGAACGACAGCTTCGCGTCGACCACGGGACCGAACACGAGAAAGGCGAGCTGCGCCCCGAGAGGAAAGGAAGTAAACGACACCGCGACGAACGCGTCGGCCTCGGAACAAAGCGAGAGAACGAAGGCGATCGCCATGAGTGCAAGCGCACCGATGACCGGCGTGCGCGCGAGGCCCGAGACGAGACTTTGCGGAATCAGCGTTTGCAGCGCGGCCGCCAGCGCGGCCCCCACGACTATGAACCTGCCCATGTAAAAAAAATCCGCGGCAAGATGCTCGACGAAGTCGGAAAGGCGACTCTCCGAGGCGTCGTCCGCGTGCTCGTAGTCGTCGTCGGGACGAGCCCGGAGAAGCTCCTCCGGCCTCTCCGATCCGAGCGCCCATCCGGCGGCGAACGCGAGCAGCAGTCCCAGGCCCGCACGTCCGAGGACCATCTCGAGAGCGATCCCACGTCCCCGATAAGCGACCACCGTCGAAAAAAGAACGATCGGGTTGACGATCGGCGACGCGAACATGAAGGCGAGGCCCGCCGCCGGGTGGATTCCCTTGGCGATGAGCCGACGGGCGACGGGGACGGAGCCGCACTCGCACACGGGAAAGGCGAGTCCGGACAGAGCGGCTCCCGGAAGCTGTAACGAGACGGGGAGCCCGGCAAGACGGCGAAAGGACCCCTCGCTCACAAACACCTCGATCAGCGCGGAGACCGTCGCTCCCAACAGCACGAAGGGAAGCGCCTCGACCACGATCGAGGTGAAGATCAGTACGAACGTCTCGACTTCCGCCGTGCCCGTTGCGCCGGAGAGACGAGCGGCCAGCGCCAGTGCGATGGCAGCGGCCAGTACCACGCCGACCGTTCTGCGGGACAACGGGCGGCCTGTGAGGGTCGCCGAAGGTGAAGCCACGGGGTGACGGTACCGTAGGCATCGGCGTTCGAAGCGCGCGCACCTTGCCTCGAATCCTCTTACTCAGACATGGCTAAATTCACGAAATCTCGTCTCGTTCAACTGACACTTGCGGCGGCCCTCGTCGGAGCGCCGGCCGTAGTTCTGCGCGCCATGTGCGCGTGGAACTCCTGCGCCGAGGAGATCGACGCCTCCTCCGAGGTCCCGTTCTGCTCTCTTCCCGAAGACATCAGAGCGGCCATCTCCGGAGGGTTCCGCGACGAGCCGAGACGCTCGCCGGATCTACTGGCGGTCACGCGCTCGGCCTCGGTGGCGGGAGCCGGTGGGATCAAGGGCTCCGTGATCCCGCAGTGGCCGGCCGTTAAGGGGGGGCCGTCGCTCCGGGTGCCGATCGTGTTCTGGGGTACGGGGGTCGCTCCCGCCGCGGATGTCGGCGACGCCGGTCTCCGCGATATCTCGGAGACGATGGCCGCCGTACTCGGATTCGAGCGACCCGATCCGAAGGTTCGCTCGGGGACCGCGCGTCCCGGCGTGGCCTCCGGCGACCCACCCCGGCTCGTGGTCGTCGTGGCGCTCAAGGGTCTGGGCAGCGCCGATCTGGAGGCAGAACCGGATGCCTGGCCGGTGCTCAAAAGGTTGCTGGACGAGGGCGCCGGGACTCTCGACGGGGCGGCCGGATCCCTTCCCCTCGACCCCACCGCGACCATGACCACGATCGGGACCGGCGGACTGCCCCGCGAGCACGGCATCGTGGGAACGCTCGTGCGCAACGACGAGGGGGAACTCGTACGCGCGTGGGGGCCGAAGGCGCCGGTCCACGTCATCGCAACGCTCGGCGATCACCTCGACGAAAAGCTCGGTCAGGAACCACGCGTCGGGCTGGTGGCGTCCGACCCGGCCGACCGCGGGTTAACCGGGGGCGACTGGTACGTCGAGGTGGATAAAGACGACGTGGCCATCACCGACGATCCCGCCTCCGCTGCCGCGAAGGTCCTGGGCCGGGGCTACGGCACCGACGACACGCCGGACCTGTTGGGCGTCGCTGTGGAGGGGGACGTGCCGGCGGTGGACGCGGATCTGCAGCTGATCGTCGCGGCGGCCGAGGAGGCCTCGGACGGCTCGGTTGCGATCGCGGTCGCCGGTACGGGGTCCGGCGTGGATGCCGGCGACACACGGACGACCGACGACGATGTGGTGGCGGCAATCGAGAGCGCCGTGCCGGGCCCCGAAGAGGTGGTCGAGGGGACCGCCGCAGGAGGGCTTTTCTTGGACCAGAAGGTCTTAGAGGACACCGGGATAACGGAAGATGAGATCTTGAGAGCATTGCAGGAGGTCGAGGGGCCGGACGGCGAGCGACTCATGTCCGATGCCTTTCCGGCGATCGCGGTGTTTTTCTCGAGATATTGCTGAAGAGAGGCACGAGATGGCCCAGATAGCGGCCCCGCGCGAACAGGAGCATTCCTGGCGGCTGGGAGCGATCGCTCTCGGCGGATTGCTGCTGGTCGGATTGCTCATGCGCGCCTTCGATCCGTCGCAGGTCCCCGGCATCCAGAACTTCTTTCTCGTCTTCGGCTCTTTGTTGATCGAAGCGTTCCCGTTCGTGTTGTTCGGCGCGATGGTGTCGGCCGGCATCGAGGTCTTCGTTCCGGTGTCGGTCTTCGAAAGGCTCACCTTGCTCCCTCGCCCGATGCAACTTCCCGCCGCGGCGATGACCGGCTTCGCCTTTCCGGTATGCGAGTGCGGATCCGTGCCGGTCGCACGACGTCTGGCCGCCAAGGGACTGGCACCGTCGGCCGCAGTGACGTTCATGCTCGCGGCTCCCATCCTCAATCCGGTCGTCATCATCTCGACCGTCGTCGCCTATCGAGGGCGCGAGAGCCTGTGGCCGATGGTCCTGGGCCGAGCCGGCCTAGGACTTCTCGCCGCGGTAACCGTCGGCTGGATCGTCGGAGCACGAAGGTCGGACGAGCTCCTTCGGCCGCGCGCCGAAGATATCCACGCCCATACGCATGAGCACGAGAAATCAGGGCGCGCGTTCTTCGGACATCTGGCCGAGGACTTCTTGTTCATGGGTAGGTTCCTAGTCATCGGGGCCATGATCGCCGCGTTGCTGCAAACACTCGTGCCGCAGTCGATCATCGGCTCGGTCGCCGACACCCCGGTCTTGAACCTGCTGGCCATGATGGGACTCGCGTTCCTGCTCTCCTTGTGTTCGGAGTCCGACGCTTTCGTGGCGGCCTCGTTCGTGCAGTTCGGCGTGGGTGCTCAGCTTGCGTTCCTGGTCTTCGGCCCCATGGTCGACACGAAGCTGGGCATCCTGTATTCGGCGACCTTCACAAAGGGTTTCTTCCGCACGATCGCGATCGGCGTCGGCGTCTCGGTTCTTGTGGGAGCCTTGTGGATGGAGGTGATCTTCGGGTGAGCAGCAAAGCTGAAGTCCCCGCGCTCGCCGGTCGCACGCGCTCCGCTAAACGGCTCAGCCCCGCGCGCGTACTCAGCGGGGTAGCGCTCACCGCGTGGGCGGGAATGTTCTGGTTCCTTCTGGTCACGGGTCGCACTTCGCTATATCTCTCGGCCCGAACCTCGTGGGTGGTGCCCATCGGGGCCGTCATCCTGACCGTCGCGGCAATCGGAAGACTGGCGTCTGCGCGGCTCGAGAACCCCGACCCCGCCGGCCCCAAAGAGATCTTCGGCGTGGCCCTGATCGTTTTCCCCGTGGTCACCCTTCTGGCGCTACCTCCCGCCTCGCTCGGAAGCTACGCCGCCTCCCGGCGCTCGAGCGTTACCAGCGGCTCCTTCGTTTCCACGGCCGACGACATCCAATCGGGCGAGCTCTCGTTGGTCGACGTGTCCGGAGCCCTTCGCTCGCGCGACGCCATGAGGGCCCTCGTGCAACGGGCCGGCGACCGGGTGGACTTCACGGGGTTCGTGCGCCGGGACGACTCGATGCCGGCGAACGAGTTCGTGCTCACCCGATTCCTCATCTCGTGTTGCGTCGCCGACGCGTTGAGCGCCGAGGTCCGGGTCGTGGGCGCGCCCCCCGGCCAGTTCAAATCCGATCAGTGGGTGCGCGTCTCGGGAGCCATGTATCCGCTCGGGCGTGAGGTCATCGTCGACGCGACCGAGGTCGTGAAGGTCGATCGACCCGAGAATCCCTACCTGCAGCCGTAGCCGATCCAGGATGCAGACCCCTCAGGTCGTAAAGGAATCCGAAACACCGAGAAACGCCGACCTCGGCAAGGGGCTTCGCCTCGAGTACTTCACTCTGTTCTGGAATGTGCTCGAAGCGGTCGTCGGAATGATCGCGGGCCTTGCCGCGGGATCGGTCGCCCTGGTGGGTTTCGCACTCGACTCGGTCGCGGAGGGTTCGTCGGCAAGCATCTTGATCTGGCGGCTTCGCACCGAGCGATCCGGCCGGCGAACGGCCGAGGAGGCGGAGCGTCATTCGATCCGCCTGGTGGGGGCGGCCTTCCTCGCGCTGGCCGCGTACGTCGGGGGCCGGGCCGTCTACGACCTTGTCACGCGATCGGAACCCGAAGCGAGCGTGGCCGGAATCGTTCTCGCAGTCGTGTCGCTCATCGTGATGCCGCTGCTCGCGTACCGCAAGAACCGCATGGCCCGCCTTCTTAACAGCCGGGCGCTGCAGGCGGACGCGGCACAGACCACGCTGTGCACGTACCTGTCCGCCTTTCTTCTGGTCGGGCTTCTCGCCAACGCCTTGTTCGGGTGGTGGTGGGCGGATCCGGCGGCGGGGCTGGCCATCGCCGCGTTCGCAGCCAAAGAGGGCCGCGAGCTGTGGATCACACAAGACCTGTGCTGCAGGTGACCTCTCGGCTCTAGCCGGCGAGGATGGCGGGCAATGCTCCGCCCCCACCAAAAACGAAGAGAAAGCCGAGCGCCAGGCTGACGGCGGCCGTGACGACGGCAATCGTGGCGTACACGCCGAAGTTCCGATCGGCCCCCTTGAACCCGAGCGTTCCCGCAATCGCGATGGCCGTGTTGGAGATGAGGAGCCCGATCACGAACGCAAACAACATGACGAAACCGCCGAGCTTGCCGGTAACCCCGGCGGCGGCGACGAACAACAGCACCTGAGTCGGTGTCTCGGCCCCCACTCCGTGCAGCGCTCCGATTCCGAACGCGGTCTTGGGCGCGTAGTTGATGAAAGGGTCCTGTGGCATCGGCGCATGATGGACGTGACGATGCCGGTGAGTTCTATGAGCCAGCGCCACCGCGGCTCGCCCCGCGCGCACCTCGGGGGGATGGGGGTGATCTTCGTCGATGGGATGTTCGTGTTCGTGCTCGATGAGGATCGTGGTCGGTTCACCGCGCTGCTGCAGACGTTGGATGCCGGCGCGAGCCGCACCCAGTAGCAGCATCCACCGGCTGCGCATCCGGAAATTCCGGCCGTCACGCGCCAACGAGTAAAAGACGTACAAACCCAGAGCAATGAGCGTCACGCCGACCAGCCGTTCCATGAACGAGTCCACCGAGGTGGGAAGGAACTCTCCGGCAAAGATCGCCACCGCTCGTAGCACGACGACCATCACCCCGTGTCCGAGCGCGTACAACGTGGAGTACAAAATGGACTTGCGAGTCGTCTCTTGCGAGCCGGTGATGTCGGTTATGGCCGCGATGTGGTCCCAGTCGATGCCGTGACGAAGACCGAAAACCAGAGCGGTGGTCATCAGCCCCCACTGAAAACCCTCTTCGACGACCGGGTCCATCATGCTCCTAACCCGTTGGCGGCCCCCAGTTGGGACGGCCTACCCGCCGAGCGTAGTCCCCCCGACCACCGAGTGCTGGTGGGTTAGCGGCCGCAGGGATAGAGGCGGTACTGCGCCGGCGTCATCTCGACCGTAGCGGTGTTGACGTTCGGCCGCGGCCGGCCGAAGGCCTCGGCAAAGGCGAGCTGCACGCCCTTGAGGTTCAGGTTGCTGATGCAGTGGAAGTGGGTACCCGCGGCGCCCGGGTCGTGGGGATAAGCGGGGGCCATCATCTCGTGGGTGATCGTTGCGTCCTTATTTTCGGCCACCGTGTGCTCCAGACCCAGGCAGTGACCGAACTCGTGCAGGTTGACGCTGTACATGTCCGTGTAATTGAAGCTTTGTAGGAAGAACATCGAGTTAGAGATCAGACACTCGGCCGGCATGTTGCTGAACGAGAAGGTGACGCCGAGGATGAAGGTCTGATGCTCGTTGTAAACGATTACCGCCTCGGGGTCCTGCTGCACGGATTCCGGGATCTCATCCCGACCGACGACGTAGGTCTTGATCGAGGTCTTTCTCATCCAGCGGGGGCCTTTGGTGTCGATCACCTTGTCCCACTGAGCAACGGAGTCCTCCACGGCGGCGACGTAGCTGTTGAAGGGGGTGGCCTCGGCCGGATCGCCCCCACCGAGCGGCCCATTCGAGTTATAGATCTGACCGTGGGGAGGCGGAACGACGATGACATCGAGTTTGTACTCGGACCAGGATTCGTGGATTGCCTGGGTGTAGGTGTTGGACTTGGCGGCCGCGGCCGTGCCGGCCGGCACCAGGGTGGCGGCGACAACGACTAAGGCCATCAGAAAGGCTTTTCGCATTAATAACTCCCGTTGGCTGAGCGCTCTTTATCTATGGTTCGGCGCCGTACCACGCTTCCCTGCGCCCCCCCTGCGGCCATCAGGGGGCCGGACCCGGCTATCCTGGTGAGGACTTTCTTTCGATCTCCGAGGAGAACCCCGTGGCTTTGAGGGTCTTTGGCGGCGTCGTCGCCCTTTTGCTGGCCATTTTTGTGGTGGCCCGTTACCGGCGCGCTCAGCTGCGGCGGGGCGAGCTGTTCGGCGCTCTCGTGCTCGTGACGGGGCTCGTCATCGCGGCGGTGGCCCCCGATCTATACGACGTCTTTCTGTCGCCCCTCGGGTTCCAGGCCGGGGGCGAGCGGCGCATCGTCGGCCTCCTCGTCCTATCGAACCTGCTGACCCTCGCGCTCGTCTTTCGGAGCTTCTCCCGTGAGGACCTCCTGACCGACGAGATCGGGGAGCTGGTCGACTACATGGCCCTGCGGCGCTGGGAGAAGGAAGAACAGTCGCCGGCCTTCGAGTCGTGTGCGGTCGTCATGCCCGCCTACAACGAGGCCGACAACCTTCCGGCCGTGCTCGGCGAGATGCCCACTGAGGTCCTCGGCCTCCCCGTGGTTCCGATTGTGGTGGCCGACGGTTCCACCGACGACACCGAAGCCACGGCCCGCGAGCTTGGGGCGATGGTGATACGACGCGACCTGCGCCGGGGGTCCGGGGCCGCCGTCCGTCTCGGCTACCAGGTCGCGCTGCGATCGGGAGCTCAGGTCATCGTGACGATCGACGCCGACGGTCAACACGATCCCAAGGAGATGGCCAACCTCGTCCGTCCGCTCCTGGAGAACGAGGCCGACATGGTTCAGGGCTCTCGGGTCCTGGGGTCGTTTGAGGTGGAATCGCGCCTCCGCAAACACGGAGTAAAGCTCTTCTCCAAAGTCCTCAGCTGGCTCAGCCGAACGAAGATCACAGATCCATCGAACGGATACCGGGCCGTGACCGGCGAGGCATTGATGCGGCTCGACTTGAGACAGGACCAGTTCTATGTCTCCGAGATGATCCTCGAGGCTGCACGCGCGGGAGTGCGCGTCGTCGAGATCCCGATCACGCTGCGGCGTCGAGCGTCCGGCACCACCAAAAAGCCCTCCGCCGGTCGCTACGCGTGGGGGTTCACAAAGGCGATCGGCCGCACCTGGTTGCGGCATCCGCCCGGTGGGAAGCCGCTGGCTCCTCGCCCCCGTTGGATCTCCAAGACCGGCATCACGGTCGATGCGTCGGCGGATGGAAGCGACCGCGAGATAAGACTCGACCCCGTCGCGGAGCGTAGACGCCGCACGGGTTAGTCGGCCGTCCCCTCGGCGCGCCGCTCTTGCGCGCACTTCCAGATCTCCGGGAGCCCGTCGCCCGGAAACGCGGCCGACAAGATCAATTCCTCGCGACGCTTGTCGAACAACGGCCCGATCTCCTCTTCGTCTCCCCTGTTCTCATCCAGCGTGTACCCCAAAAGGAAGTTGGAGATCGCCTCGTTCGTAATGCCGTTGGCCTGCATCGTCTCCGGCCTTAGCCAGAAACCCACCGATTGCTGACTGAGATAGAGATCCTCGAACTTGACACCAAAACGTTGGGCGATATCGGTCTGCATGTTGTTGAGGTCAATTGCCCACCCGCCCGTCGCGAGACCGGTTGGAGTTTGTCCGTGGTCGGCCGTAAGGGCGAGGACGTACTCGTTCTTTCCGACCTCTTTATCCAGAAACGAGACGAGGTCCTCGAGCGACTCATCGTTTGATTCGATCAACTCGCGTGTTTCCGGATAGAGCATGTTGAAGAGATGGCCCACATCATCGAGCTCTTTGTAATTCACGTAAAAGAGGTCGGTGACGTCGTCGTCTCCGAAACCCTCTCGCACGATCGCCTCTTTGATGATCCTGGTTTGATAGCGCACCCAGGCCGGAGTGTTGCGCTGTTCGCGCATTACGCTGAGATCCTCTTCGTTGAACCACCTCCCATCGAGCTTTCCGTCGTCGAGATCGGCCGCTCGAATGTCGCGCTTGAACCCGGGAACCGACTGGAGGTACTCGGGCAGGTAGTAATAGTCGGTATTGGTCGAGAGCTCGCCGGGCTTCGTACGAGCGACGATGGCAAGGTCCTTGTCTCCGCCCTCCATATAGGCGCCGTGGCCGATCATGCCGAGATGGAAGTACTTGAACGAGAACGATCCGATCTTGGCAACGTTGCCCGTCGCCTGGTCGTAGAGGTCGGCGAGCGTCGACGTCTCGAGGTACTTCGGTGAGCCGGCCGGAAACGAATCTGTCATCCGTCCCTTGATGCGCATCGGGATGTTCTGGATGCCGTGATAGCGGGGGAAGGTTCCGGTTCCCATGGTCGAGTGGACGGCCGGCGTAACCGACGGAGAGGACCCCACGGTCGTGTTCTCGACGTTGGCTCCCTCGTTGATTAACGATTCGAGGAAAGGCCAGGAGTCTGGCCACGCTTCGAGGACGTTGCGGCCCCCGCCGTCCCAGACGACCGTGATGATCAGCTTCGGCGTTCCGTTGCGTTCGGATTCCGGCAGCAAGACCTCTTCGAGCGGGGAGCCGGGCCTGTCCTCCGGGAACTCCGCCCCCATCAGCTCGGCGTAGGTAGGAGACATGTCGGTGAGGGTGACCTCCCGATCGAGGATTATCGGCCCTCGAGAGCGTATGAAACCCGGTCCGTAGAACACGAACGGCACCTCTTGCACGTAGGTCCAGGGGCCCGAGTGCGTCGTAGCTACCGGAAAGTTCCCGCGATAGTTCGGCTCGCGGGGAACGAAGAGGACATCGGGAGAACGGCCCGAGTAATACCCGCGCCGGACTCGCTGAAGGATGTCGAAGGGGAGCTCGCAACCGGCCTCGAGCCAGTTGTCGGGTCCCTCGGTCACGATTTCGACCGGGGACGGTTCGATATGGCCGGGCGTGTCGATCAAATGCTCGATCGTGGCCAGCTCGGGCTCGGTCTCCCCCCCGTTTTTTGGGGGGGGATCGTCGGTGCAAGACCCCAGAACGAAGAGCGCGAGCATGAGCGCGACCGCGCGCAGACGAGATGTCTTACTCACATCACGCACGATCAGTTCGCCGAAACGCCCTGCGTGGAGGCGGGGTCGAGATACGCGACCTTCTGGCGCCGGCCGTCCCACCTGACGTCGGGGATCAACACGTCTTTGCGGGCCTCGATCCGATCCCTGTGACCGATCAGGTCGGCCAGCATGATCCGCATCTCGGACTCAACATCGTGAGTGGGCTCGTACCCGAGGTCGAATAGCCCCTGGTGATCGGGGTTGTAGAAGTGATCCTCTAGCTCCGCCCGCGGGTTCTCGAGATTACGGACCTCGACGTCCAACCCGATCTCGGCACCGACTCTCTGCACCTTCAGCGCGAGGTCGGTCACGTCGTACACCTCGGCGAACTGATTCAGAACCCGGTACTCACCGGGCCGAGGGGGATTGTCGGTAACCAGGGTGAGGCACTGCATTGAGTCCCGCAGGGGGAGAAATCCTCTGCGTTGATGGCCCTTGCCGAACGGAGTAAGGGGGTGGCCGATGACGGCCTGACAGCAGAACCGGTTGACGGCCGTTCCGAAGGCCTGGTCGTAATCGATACGCGTACGGAGACGGTCGTCTCCGTCCATCTCGTCGATACGAGTGCCGAAGACCACGCCCTGCATGATGTCGGTAGCTCGTAGGCCCCAGAGCTTGCACGCGAACATCACGTTGTTCGAGCCGTGCACCTTGCTCCAGTGGTACCAGGAGCCGGCCTGGCGGGGAAAGGGAAGATGATCTCTGCGACCGCGGTATTCGATGTCGAAGAACCCCTCGGGTATGGGTAGGTCGGGCGTCCCGTACTCACCCATGGTTCCCAGTTTCACCAAGTGCGCGTCGGGAGTGAACCTCTTCATGGCTCCGAGGAGGTTGAAGGTGCTCACGATGTTGTTGGTCTGTACGAAGACCGCGTGATCGACGTCGATCATCGAATAGGGAGCCGACGGGCACTCGCCCAGATGAACGACGGTTTCGGGACGGAACTCGCTGAAGATCTCCTCCACGACCTGCTGATCGCGCAGGTCGCCATGCCAGAAGCGAAGTTCCCGGTCGTAACGCTCCTTGAAGGCGATCTGGCGCTCCTCGAACTCCTCGATCGGCACCGCGCTCCAGCCGCCCATCTCGTCGACCCACTGGCGACGAAGGAAGAGATCGACCCCCGCTACCTCGTGGCCCCGGGTGGCCAGATACTGAGCAAGCGGCCACCCCAGATACCCGTCGACTCCCGCGATTAAGACCCGCATAGATGTCCCTTCTGACTAGCCGCGGAGCCGCCCACATGAGTGCGGGGGTCCCGTGGCGGTGGGGACGCCGGCAAACTCACCGGGATAAACATCCCGGGGACGCGCCCTCGCCGGGTCGCCCTCATTACGAACAGCTGCCGATCTGAAAAACGACGAACCGCCGTTCCCCGTTGACTGCCTCCGTGGAACTGTATCCGCTGAACACCGGGTTCTCCGCGTCGACGCTCCGCACGAGCACTAGATCCACGCCGTATCTGTCCACTGCGGAGCGCCAGACGTCGGGGGTGGTTTCCCCCGTCGTGATCAGGTGGTTATCGAGCGCTCGCTCGTCGCCGTCGGGGATGCTGTCGTAGATGTCTTTCCATCTGATCCTGGCCCGGTTCTCGCCGGTGGTACCCCCCTGCCAGAGGACCAGGCGATGGCCCGTATAGGCGAAGACCTTCCGGCTCAAGGTGGGGGGAACCGCGGCCACGCACCCCTGGTCCGAGGGGCGGTCGAGCGCCTCGAGCACCGTCGGTTGGCCGCCCGTCACCGTGGTGGAGATCAACTGGTAACGATGGATCTCCTGGTCCAGACGTACAACAGCGATCCCCGCGACGATCGGCGAGGGCACGGCGAGGGCCACCGTGATTGCCCCCGCCAGAACCGCCCTCGGTTCGCTCTTTTTGGCGAGTGTGGCGAACAGCGAGTTGAAGCCCAGCGCCGCGACCATCACGAGGCCCAGGAAGACGAAGGGCCAATAACGGTGTTCGGTGCCGAGCGTTTCGAAGCCCTCTCCCAAGAGACGAGGTATGAGCGAAGACAGGGCCAGATCGAAAAGGGCAACGCCGAGAACGATGAAAGCGATCCGGGCTCCCTCATGGTCCTTGAATCGCTTGAAATACCGTGCGATCCCCCACACCGCGAACGGAATGACGATTCCCCATCCACCGATCACACCCAGCGCGGGTAGCACCACCGGCGCCAACCGGGTCGTGTCGACGAAGCCACCGAACCGAAAGAAGTTCACGGCGATCGGCACGAGCCACGTACCGTAGATCACGAAGGCGGGGACCAGCATCGTCACCGCCAGCCTCCGCCGCGGCATTCGCAGCGGAAAGGCGACGGCAGCAATGATCAAAGAGAACGCAAAGATCCATGCCTCTCCCCCCATGAGACCGATGAGGCCCGCGACAACCCCGGCCCCCAACATCATTGTCAGATCGCGACGCGCGAACCCAAGTGCCAAGAACAAGATCACGGCCGGTAAAAGCGAATACGCGATGTCGCGAGGATGTGGGGGCGCGAGGTTGTGGAACCCCATGTTGTAGGAACGATCGATCAACAGATCCCCGAGATATTTCATAGGACCCTCTGCCCCCGACTTGCGAACCTCCTGTGCAAGGTCGATCCGACGTAAGAGAAAGAAACCGATACCGCCCGACATCGCTCCGAAGAGGGCCGCGGCTACACCCCCGCGCGCTCGTCGGGCAATCTGACGACCACACGCGAACAGCGCCGCGATGGCTCCGGCAACGTGCAGCAGCTGCAAAGTGGCGAAGGCGTTCAACGGGTGCCCTCCGGGAACCCACCGACTGACCCACGCCGTCAACGCGTGGAACAACCAGGGGTAGTAGTTGGGGATCTCACCCGTGACGGTGGCGGTGGGGAAGAGATCGCCCTTTAAGAGTTGCAGCGTCCAGCCGGAGTGCAGACCGGAATCCGTCGTCGGCGCTAAGGGTAGGAGGCGGAACACCGGGAGCCCCCACACGAGCACCGCGGCGAGCATCAGAACCCCGAGCACTCGCACGTCCCGCCGAGTGGTCGGACTTCGACTGGGCCGGCGCCGGCCTTTGAATTTCAAGCTAAGTGCGGCGATGGCCGCAAGAAGCGTCAACGATCTAACCGTCGCGGCGTCGTCGAAGACGCGGCCGCCGGAGGCGAGGTGCAGCAACATCAAGAAGAGACCGAAGGCGACGATCGCGGGAAACGCCAGCGCAAGCTTTACCACGGAGTCGACCTCGGAGCGGCGGGTGAACAGATCGGCGAGCACGTAACCGAAGGCCAAAAGGGCCGAGGCGATGACGAGCGCCTGCACGCCCGAGAGCCATGCAGATGTGGGCGTGCCGAACATGGGGGCCGAGCCTAATGCGAGAGCGCTCCCAGAACTGCACGTGACCGAGGCGTGACGTACGGTTACGAAAGAACCCTCAAGAAGGAGAAGAGATGAGAAAGCGTCTCGCCGCCGTCGGCCTCGCCGCCGCTCTAGCTCTGGCCGGGGGCGGCGTCGTTGCCTGCGGGGACGACAACGACAACAAAGACGAGGTCGACGAGATCATCGACGAGGCCCAAAAGGAACTCGACAAGCTCGAGAAGGACATCGAAAACAACAACTAGGTAAAGCCGCGTCAATAACGGCGCGCAATCGAGCGAACTTCAACCGAGCCGTTCAGATCCCCGGCGACGTAGGCGGCGTTACGCGCCTAATTACACGCCTGGATTGTTCACATCAAATTCATGAGGGGGATGCGGGCGGGCAACCTGGCGTTGCTAGCTTGCCGCCAGCAAGTGCTTTAGGGCCGCAGCAAGGCGAAGGCGGAACCGAGGCGCCCGCCAAGTCGAGTCGCCCGCACAGGCGCTCATCGTTAGAGGAGGAATCACCTGAATGATCGTTAGAGGCAAGACGTTACGGCTGCTCACGGCCGCACTGGGCGCCGCCCTGGTGGTGGGCGCGTGCGCCCCCGAAGACGACGCGAGTGGAAGTACCGAGGGCGGCGATCTCTCGGGGGAAATCAACATCTCCGGTTCATCGACGGTAGAGCCCATTACCAGCCTCGTGGCCGAGGAGTTCAGCGGCATCAACGGTGGTGTTGATATCTCTGTGGACGGGCCGGGCACCTCCGATGGATTCGAGCTGTTCTGCAAAGGAGACATCGACATCGCCGACGCCTCCCGCGCACTTGAGGAGGAGGAGATCCAGGCCTGTGAGGATGCCGGCATCGAGTTCATCGAGCTGAAGATCGCGATCGACGGCCTCAGCGTCGTGACCAACGCCGACAACGAAGAGATCGAGTGCCTCGACTTCTACGACCTTTACGCCCTCCTGGGTCCCGAGTCGGAGGGGTTCGAAAACTGGTCCGACGCCAACCAACTTGGAGAGGAGATCGGAGCCGCGCACACCCCCTACCCCGACGCTCCACTCGACGTGACCGCTCCCGGCGAGGAGTCGGGAACCTACGACTCCTTTGGCGAGATCGTGTTGGAGGGCATCGCCTATGACGAGCGAGACATCCTCGACGACGCCCCCGTTATCCGTCCGGATTACCAGTCCTCGGGCGACGACAACGTCATAATCCAGGGCATTCAGGGCTCGGACAGCTCCCTCGGCTGGGTCGGATTCGCGTTCTACACGAACAACGAGGACACCGTCAGAGCACTCCCGCTCGCCGAGAAGGGCGACGACTGTGTCGAGCCGACCGTCGAGACCATCCAGGACGGCAGTTACCCGATCTCAAGGCCGCTGTTCTTCTACGTAAACGCGGAGAGCGCTGAGGATCCCGCGATCGAGGCATTCGTCGATTACTACCTCAGCGACGAAGGCCTCGCAGCCGTCTCGGCGACCGGCTACGTAGAGCAAACCGACGAGGTCATCGAAACGGCGCGGTCGCTGTGGGCGGACAGAACCACGGGCAGCCAAGAAGAGGTATAGGGGGTGCACCAATCATCCGCCGTCGCCCTGGGCGATCTCCAGGGAAGCGCCGCGCGACATCGAAAAGAGGCCTTCGTTAAGAGGCTCTTTCAGGGCGCTGCGGTGATGTCGATTGTGATCAGCGTCGCAATCGTGGCCTCGCTGTTCGGTAAGGCGTTTACGTGGATCGCATCCGTCGACCTCGACGCACTGTGGAGCAACGGCTGGTATCCGCGACGCGGCCTGTTCGACCTCCGGACGATAATCAGCGGCACGCTCATCATTGCGGGCATAGCGATGCTCGTCGCAACTCCCCTCGGTCTGGGAGCCGCGGTGTACCTGTCGGAGTACGCCAACCCTCGTCTACGACGCACTCTGAAACCCATACTCGAGATCCTGGCGAGCATCCCGAGCGTTGTGCTCGGCGTCTTCGCCCTGTTGTGGATCAGCCCGAACATCGTGAAAAACATCTGGACGGATGCCGGAATCTTCAACCTCGCCGCCGCGGGAATCGCCGTGGGCGTGCTGGTCACTCCGCTGGTGGCATCAATTGCCGAAGATGCTATGCGGGCCGTCCCACTCGAGCTACGAGAGGCGTCCTACGGGTTGGGCGCGCGCAAGAGGACCACGACCTTGAAGGTCGTCTTCCCCGCCGCCATCTCGGGCATAGTGGCCAGTCTCATCATCGGGATCTCCCGCGCGATTGGCGAGACCATGGTCGTCGCCATCGCGGCCGGTGGTACGGGAGGCTCGGCACTTACTCTCGATCCCTC
>JALZEI010000239.1 GCA_030862115.1 Actinomycetota bacterium | reverse complement strand
TGCTTTAGGCGCTGGGACAGGACGTTCGAGGCAATGCCCTGGACGGATTCGAGAAGGTCGTTGAAGCGCAGGGGCGTGTCGAGGAGGGCCTCGATGACCAGAAGCGACCACCGATCTCCCACGGTCTCCACAGCCCGAGCGAGCGCGGAGCGATCCGGTGCCATGCGGGGATCGTACGGGTAGTCTCGGCGCTCTTTTCGGCTCATCGGCTGGTCTATAGTAACTTGCAATCTACAAGTGACTAGCGGGAGGTGGCCGAATGTCGGCGCTGCAGGAGATGGAGCAGGACATCCGCCGGGTCGCGGAGCAGGCGGGAAAAAGCGTGGTCGGGGTCGGACGGCGCTGGGGTGTTGGATCCGGGGTGGCGATAGGGGGCGGCACGGTGCTGACCAACGCCCACAACGTTCGCTCGGACGAAACCATCGTGACCCTGCCGGACGGATCCCAAGTGACCGGCACCGTGGCCGGGGCCGACGTGGACGGTGACATCGCAGTCATTTCGGTTGAGAGTGACTTCGGCACCGGGATCGAGTGGCACGACGACCCCGGCTCGCTGGGAATCGGGTCGCTCGTATTCGCGCTGGCCAATCCGGGAGGCAGGGGCCCGCGGGTCACGTTCGGTTTCGTGTCGGGGACCGAGCGCAGCTTCCGAGGGCCGCGGGGCCGTCGCATTGCGGGAAGCATCGAGCACACCGCTCCCCTTCTTCCGGGTTCGTCGGGAGGCCCGATCGTCGATTCCGCCGGGCGCTTCCTGGGACTGAACACGAACCGGCTTGGCGAAGGTTTCTATCTCGCCATACCGAGCGACCCTTCGCTGAAAGAGCGCGCTGCCGGCCTTGGAAAGGGTCGGATCCCGCGCCGGCCGCGGCTCGGTGTCGGTCTGGCGCCGGCGCGTGTGGCGAAGAACCTTCGACGCGCAGTCGGACTGGCTCCGGAGGATGGGCTTTTGGTGCGCGCGGTCGAGGACGGATCTCCCGCCGCGACGGCCGGCATCAAAGAGGGTGATCTGTTGATTGAGGCCGGCGGCCGCAAGCTCGCCGACTTCGACGTGCTCTACGAAACGCTGGAGACGAGTGGCTCGGACCTCGAGGTCAAGCTCCTTCGGGGAGCGGACGAGCAAACGATCCGGGTATCGCTCTCCTAAACGGGGATCGGGCGGTGCCGGTCGATGATCGCTTCGAATTCGACACCGTCCGGCAGCGTCCCCAGCGCGCGGCCGTGTTCGCCCCCGAGTCGCGAGCGAAGGAAGGCATCGGCAACAAAGGGATCGCCGTGACGCAAGAGCAAAGCGGCTTGGAAGGCGAGGGCCATCTGCTCGACCACGACCCGTGCGCGCGTCTCTAGTTCCTCCGGCCGCGTGAACGAGCCCTTGACCGTGGCTACGTAGCTCTGCAGGCGAGGGTCCGAAGGCGCCGTATCGATCTCGGCAAAGAAGGCGTCGACGGAGCCCGGATTTCGGACCATCGCTCGCAGGACATCGAGGCAGTTGACGTTCCCCGAGCCCTCCCAAATCGAGTTAAGCGGTGTCTCCCGGTAGAGCCGAGGCATAGAGGACTCTTCGACGTAGCCGTTCCCTCCCAGGCATTCGAGCGCTTCCCCGACGTGCCAGACCGCCGACTTGCAGACCCAGTATTTCGATACCGCGGTTGCGATTCTCTTTAGGAGGCGTTCCTCTTGAATGTGTTCGCTGCCGTCGAAGGCCCGCGCCAAGCGCATAGCGGTGATGGTCGCTGCCTCGGATTCGATGCTGAGGTCGGCGAGCACGTTCCGCATAAGCGGCTGGTCGACGAGTTTCTTGCCGAAGGCGGCACGATGCGTGCAGTGATGTATCGCCTCCGCAACCGCCCGGCGCATGAGACCTGCGGAGCCGAGCACACAGTCGAGCCGCGTGTGGTTGACCATCTCAATGATGGTGCGCACGCCTCGGCCCTCTTCTCCTATCAATAACGCCCACGCTGCATCGAACTCGACTTCGCTCGACGCGTTGGAGCGGTTGCCGAGCTTGTCTTTGAGCCGCTGGATGTAGAAACCGTTAAGTGAACCGTCGGGCAGCACCCTGGGCATCAAGAAACAAGAGATGCCGGGCTCGGTTTGCCCGAGGACGAGGAAGGCGTCGCACATGGGAGCCGAGCAGAACCACTTGTGCCCGGTCACTTCGTAGGCGCTTCCGGGGCCGCCCGATCCGATCGGTGTTGCATAGGTCGTATTGGCGCGCACGTCCGAACCGCCCTGCTTCTCGGTCATGGCCATGCCGCACAACGCGCCCTTCTTCTCCGCGAGAGGTATTAATCGCGGGTCGTACTCGAGCGACGTGAAGTACGGCTCGAGTTCCGCGGCAACGTCCGGCTGCGCGCGCAATGCGGGGACGGCGGCATACGTCATAGATATCGGACAGCCGGTCCCCGATTCGACCCCGCTGAGGGCCAGCATCATTCCGGCGCGCGCGGTGTGAGCGCCGGCCCTGTTGTCCCGCCAGGGGAGCGAGTGCATTCCGTTGGCAATCGAAAGCTCCATCAAACGGTGCCAGGCGGGATGGAATTCGATCTCGTCGATCCTGTTTCCGTAGCGATCGTGCGTTTTCAGTACCGGAGGGTTCTCGTTGGCCTGCACTCCCCAATCGAGCGGCTCACCTCCGCCCTCCGCGCCGATCTCGCGTAGGCGGGGTTCGAACCAGGCCGCTCCCTCGCGCCGCACGGCCTCGACCAAGGGCTTGTTCGACTCGTAGAGGTTGTAGTCCCGCAGGGGGGGCGGTTGGTTCTCGACGGTATGGGTGCTCTTGGAGGTGCGGTCGAAGATAGTGGCCATGACTCCTCTTGGGGCCGAACGCTGGAAAGGAAGTCTATGATCGCGTCGCTTGTTCTGTTTCAGCGGGATTGACACCGGGGGGAACCGTGAACGCTCCAACCAACCCACGTCGCTCGGTCTCTTGGGGTCTGCTCGTAACCATGGCCGCCACGGCGCTCGCCGTTGCCCTCGTGCCGGCGTCGCCGGTCCTAGGTCATGAGGAGCGAGCGCTCGTCTTTCCGCCCGGGCCCGGCTCGGTGCCGAAGTACAGCA
>JALZEI010000218.1 GCA_030862115.1 Actinomycetota bacterium | reverse complement strand
GATTCCCGCGCCGGCCAGAGCCAACGCGAGGAAGAGCTGTTTTCGGAACGGCTCCAGCCGGAAGGCGATTGCCAGAAGTGATGTCCACAACGGAAAGCTGTAGAAGACGAGGGTCACCACGGCCGCCGAGGCGTTTTCCAACGCCGCGAAGAAAAGAGTGGACTCGAGGGCGTAGGCGACTCCCCCCAGGAGGAGGAGATTGATGATCTGTCGGGGACCCGGCCTCTTCTTTCTCGATTGCACTAGCCGCAACACGAGCAACAGAGCGGCGGCGGTCGTGAATCGCAGAGCGAGCAGGGCGGCCGGGGCTGCACCCTCTCTGTAGCCGAGCTTGGCTGAGATCGCCAGAGTTCCGAACGCAAAAGCCGAGCCCACCGCAAAAGCGATACCCGCCGCGTTTACCGACCTTCCCTTATCGCTCCTTCCCTTATCGCTCACTTCCGTTCCCGACCCTTTACCCTTGATCCATCGTGGTCTCCTGGTACATGTACGCCGGCTTTATCGCGTTCGTCATCGCGATGCTGCTCATCGACCTGAAACTGTTTCATACCGATTCCGAAAAGGAGCCGGAGGTCCGTCAATCGGCGGCCTGGGTCGCCGTCTGGGTCGGTCTGGCCCTTGTTTTCGGGGTGATCGTTCTTGTATGGCGGGGCACCGAAACGGGAGCCGAGTACTTCGCCGGCTATCTGATCGAGTACTCGTTGTCGGTGGACAACATGTTTGTCTTCATCGTGATCTTCAGTTACTTCAACATCCCAATGAGATACCAACACCAAGTTCTCTTCTACGGGATCCTCGGTGCGATCATTTTCCGCGGCTTGTTTATTGCGGTCGGGGTTGCGCTGATCCAAAATTTCGAGTGGGTCATCTATATCTTCGGAGCATTTCTTCTCTTCACGGCCTATCGCGTTGCAAAGGGAATGGCCGAGCAGATCCACCCCGAGGACAACGCGATCCTAAAGTGGGCCCAAAAGAGATTCCGATCGACTACGAAGTTTGATGGGCAGAAGCTATTCACCATCCAGAACGGGAAACGATTGGCGACCCCGTTGTTCGTCGCTCTTTTGTTCGTCGAGTCGACGGACATCGTGTTTGCGCTCGACTCGATCCCCGCAATCTTCGGCATCACTAAGGATCCCTTCATCATCCTGACTTCCAACGTGTTTGCCGTACTCGGACTTCGAGCCCTCTATTTTTTGCTTGCCGGCGGTCTCAAGAAATTACATTTGCTGAACTACGGCCTGGCCTTCGTCCTGGGTTTCGTGGGAGTCAAGATGTTGCTTGAGGCCGTTCCGTGCAGCGCGGCCGGGACGTTCTGCTCGATCAGCGACGGGCACGATGGACACATCGCGGTACCGATCTGGCTGTCTCTGCTCGTGATCGTCGGAGCGCTGGGTCTGACCACGTTTCTTTCGTTCAAGATCCCACCGCCCGAGGACCAAGACCTGATTTCGACAGACAAGCCGCGTCCGCCCGAAGACGGTGACGCTCCAAATTTGGGGTTACCTCCTAGCGAGGAGCCTCCGGCTCAGACCTCGCGATCACCGTAGAGTTCGCCTGGGCCACCGGGCGTACGACGATCTCGTCGATGTTCACGCGTGGGGGCCGGGACACCGCCCAATCGATGCAGTCCGCGATGTCGTCCGCGGTTAGGGCCTCGATCCCCGCGTACACCTTGCGCGCTTCGGTCTCGTCCCCGAATCGCACCATGGAGAATTCCGTTTCCACGAGTCCCGGTGCTATCTCGGTGATCCGAATTGGTTTTCCGACCAGCTCCAGACGAAGCGTTTGAGTTATAGCTCTCACGGCGTGTTTGGTTGACGAATAGCCCCCGCCTCCGGGATAGGCCTCCCGACCGGCCGTCGATCCGACGTTCACGATGTGACCGCGGGCGGACTCGATGAATGGGAGAAGGATCCGCGTCATCGAGATGAGTCCCATGACGTTCGTCTCCCACATCAGCCTGGCCGCATCCGCGGAGAGCTCGGAGATGTGGTCCCGCCCCCGGGCCAAGCCGGCGTTGTTCACCAACACGTCGACGCGGTCGAGCCCGGCGGCTAGCTTCTCGATCGACTTCTCGTCGGTTACATCGAGTTCGACCGCCCGGCCCCCACAGTCCCGCGCGATCTCTTCGAGCCGCTCTTTTCGTCGCGCGCCCAGGATCACCTGGAAGCCGCTCTTGCTCAGCCGCAGGGCGGTAGCCGCTCCGATTCCCGCGGAAGCTCCGGTGATCACGGCGACGCGCTGTGCCTCGGCCATGCAAGGATCGTTGCATGAAGTTCCAATCCGTCAAACAACGCATCGGCGTTCTGGGCGCGCCTTTGGATCTTGGAACGGCCCGAAGAGGTGTCGACATGGGTCCGAGCGCGGTGCGCTACTCGGGTCTCGAAGAGAGATTGCACGAGCTCGGAGTCGACGTCGCCGACTACGGGAACCTCGTTGTGGAGATGCCCGAGCGGGCCGCCGTCCGGGACGAGAACGTCCGCTATCTCCCCACCATTCTTGCGGCCTGCTCCCAGATCGCAGCGCGCGTCGTGGACATCGCGCGGGAGGGCCGCCTTCCATTCGTGATCGGGGGCGACCACTCAATTGCCATGGGCACGCTGGCGGGCCTGGCGCAGCTGCACGGGCCGGGCGGCGTCATCTGGATCGACGCGCACGGCGACATGAACAACCCCGCCAACTCCCCGACCGGAAACGTGCACGGGATGCCCCTAGCGGCGGCTCTCGGCAACTGCGGTTTCGACGTCGAGGGTGCGCCCGTCGCCCCGTGGCTGGATCCGGAGAAGGTTGCTCTCGTGGGGGTTCGATCGCTCGATCCCGGTGAGCGCGAGCTGGTCGAGGAGAAGAAGCTGAAGGTCTTGACCATGCCGGATATCGACCGGCGCGGCGCCGCCGACGTAATGCGCGAGGCGCTGGACACGGT
>JALZEI010000217.1 GCA_030862115.1 Actinomycetota bacterium | reverse complement strand
ACGTAGTTGCGTCCCTTCATACCGAAGCGCGGCTCCTCCAACTCCGGCCTCCCGTTTTCCGTCGCCCAGTCGTGATTGCCGAGCGCGGCGTGCCAGTCCACCCCTTCTCGGAACAAGCAGGCGTAGGGCCGGAAGAACTTCTCCCGGAAGAACTCTCGACGCCCGACCGGATAGATGTTGTCGCCCGTCGTGTATACGTCGTCGAAGGGATGCGTCTGGCGCCACTCGCACATCCGCGCCGCGACGTTGATCTGGCCGAGCGAGCCCTCGCCGAAGTCACCGATCACCGCAAAGGCGCCTACCGGTACCCCCGGCGTCGATCCGACCGGCGACGTCTCCACATCCGGCGTCGACTCCATGTCGGACGGCGGTGTCGTCTCGGCCCGGCTCTCCGAAGTGTCGGACGTCTTCGTGTCCGCGCAACCGGCTGCGCTCACGAGGACAAGGGCGAGCGCGAGGCCTCGCAGCGCGCCGCGCCTCACGGCCCTCCCTGAATGAGTGGTACGAAGCGAGCGGGGGTGATGGTTCTCACCTTGTTGAGTGCTCCTTTTTCTTTTTTGAACAAGATCACGTCGTCGCCGAAGGCTCCGGCCACCGGAACGACCATGCGGCCCCCTTCGCTTAGCTGCGCCGCGAGGGCCGGCGGGACTTTGCTGGCGGCGGCCGACACGATGATCCCGTCGAAGGGAGCCTTGTCGGCCAGTCCCTCCCAGCCGTCGCCCTCCACTACCACCGGCGAGGCGATTCCGGATCCCGCGAGGTTTTCTCTCGCCATCTCCGCCAGCTCTTTATGGCGCTCGATCGAAAAAACCTCGCCTACCAGATGCGAGAGGAGAGCCGTCTGGAACCCGTAGCCCGTGCCGATCTCGAGCACCCGGTCGGATGCCGTCGGCTCCAGGGCGTCGATCATCCGGGCGATGAGCGATGGCTGACTCGTCGTCTGGCCCTCGGGAAGACCGATCGGACGGTCGAGATATGCCTCGCGGCGAGACCGGCGGGGGACGAAATCCTCGCGCGCCACCCGCCTAAACGCCTCTACGACCGTCGGGGCCGCGCCCTCCTTTTCGACCAGACGGGCGAGCCCCTCTTGGCTCCTGGGCATCGCGTAACCCTATGACCTCCCGCAACCCCCGCCCCACCCCCGCCGAGTGCTCCACTCGTTGCGCATACCGCAACCAACGGAGCACTCGGCGGGGTTTGGAGGGAGCGCTAACATCGAGGTATGGCACAGCCCGAGCGCCTCACCGTTTTGGACGAGATGTTCCTGCATCTAGAGGGCCCCGACACGCATATGCATGTCGGCGGCATCGCGATCTTCGACGGGCCTCCTCCCGATTACGAGGAGGTCCTCGACATGGTGGACATGCGCCTTCAAAAGGTGCCCCGTTTCCGCCAGAAGCTGGCGACCGTTCCTCTCGGCTTGGGCCGACCGATCTGGGTCGACGACACCCATTTCAACCTCGAGTACCACGTGCGCCACACCGGCCTGCCCTCGCCCGGCGATCGGGTTCGGCTCAACCGTCTCGCGGCGCGGATCATGTCGCAGCAGCTCGATCGCTCGAAGCCGTTGTGGGAGATGTGGTACGTCGAGGGTCTCGCCGGAGGCCGCTCCGCATTGATCTCAAAGACGCATCACTGTCTCATCGATGGGGTCTCGGGGGCCGACCTCATGTCGGTGATGATGGATCTGGGACCCGAGCCGGAGAAGGTCGAGAGGGAAACCTGGCGTCCCGACCCCGAGCCCACGGCCGACGCGCTCATGGTCGAGGCCCTTAAGGAACGCCTCACCTCGCCGGCCGAGGCCATCAGAACGCTGCAGTCCGCGGCCTCGGATCCCGCCAAGTTGCCGAACCGACTCATGGAGGCGGCCAAGGCGTTGGGTTCCTTCGTCGGTGGCTCCTTCTCTGCTCCCACCTCGTCTCTCAACCAGCCGATTGGACCGCACCGACGCTTCGAGACCGTGCTGGCCGACCTCGATGAGTTCAAAGAGATCAAGAACAAGTTCGGAGGCACCGTTAACGACGTCGTCCTGACGGTGGTGTCGGGCGGGCTGCGCCGGCTGTTGAAGGCGCGCGGAGAAAACGTCGACATCATGGAGCTACGGGCGATGGTTCCGGTGTCGGTCCGCACCGACCAGGGCAAGGGCAGTCTGGGCAACCAGGTGGCGTCTTTATGGGCGGCCCTTCCGATCCACGAGGCCGACCCCATCGAGCGGATGCGCATCGTGCACGAGGAGATGAAGGACCTCAAGGGCTCGGGACAGGCGGTCGGCGCCCAGGTGCTCACCTCGCTCGGCGAGTGGGCGCCCCCGACGATCGTCGCTCAGGCCTCACGACTCGTGTCGCGCCAACGGGCCTTCAATCTCGTCATAACCAACGTGCCCGGCCCCCAGCTGCCGCTCTATTCGCTGGGCAAGGAGATGCTCGAGGTCTATCCGGTCGTGCCGCTGACCAACAACACGACGATCGGAGTGGCGCTTTTCTCCTACAACGGAACGATCGGATTCGGCCTCTTGGGCGATTACGACACGGCCCCCGACCTCGGCGTACTGGCCGAGGGCGTCGAGAAGTCGATAGCGGAGCTCGCCTCCGCGCTCTAGCTTCTCCCGCGCGAAACGGCGGACGCCGAAGGAGTCGCCCTGGTTGTACTGTCGGAAGCGCCTCACGCCTAGGGGAATCGGTGAGAGGCGATAGACGCGACCGCGAGTGTTTGACTCACAGTCCAACGCTTTGCGCATCCGCAGCGACGACGGCAAGATTTAGTGGGTGTGCGTCGCCCTCTTCGAAGCCGGCAGGCAGACATCGGTCGTGTTTGTCGCAGGGTCTGTAATCGACGTCCTCGGCGCCAGCGCACGGTACTTCCCTGTTCGGTCAGCGATTTCGACGTCGTACCGTCCCCTGCGGTTCGTCCGCGTCGACTTCTCCGTTACCCAACGCCCATCAACGTGCCGCTGGACTTTGACCGGCTCGTTCCTGATGCACCGGGCGAACTCACTATCAACCAGTCTCAGCCTTCCAAGGATCAGCAATCGCTGCCCCGCTTGATCGTGATCGAACCCGATACTGATCGCTCGGTTGTGCCGGATAATCCCGTCGATCGTCCAGATCTTCTTGCCCGTCGCTGTTTGGGCCGGCGATCCGGAGGATGCGGTCACCTCTGTTCGACCCGTCGCCTGCGAGTAGAGACAAGCGAACGCGTATCCATCCTTATCTGCAATGACCGTTACGCTCGTTGATGCAGGGGGCCGCGCAGCCATAGAGCACCCATCGCTCACAGTCGGCGCGTAGATACGACCCCGACCCGAGATCGTGAACGTGATTCCCGCTCCGGCGATTCGCCCATTGTTGGATGCCTGGCTGTTCTGGAACGCTGCCGCACAGATGCGGTGGAAGTTACCGGGCGCAGTCTCGTTCCTTTGATTGATGTCGTTCCTTACAACGCTCTCCCTGTTGATATCCGCGCCCGCAGTGGTGAGCTCGCACAAGCCCGGGTTACCGGTAGAGCCCGCGATACTTCCATCGTCGGCGTCCATGTCGAGAGCCACGCCATTCGTTACGACCGAGCCTGTCTGCCAGGCCTTGGAGACGGTGGCGCTCGGTTCCCCCACGTTGCACGTGTCGTTCTCGGACCCTCCCGTTTCCGAACAGGCGAGAATCGTGTCGGTACCGATCACGTTGCTTGTATAGGTAAACGTTGCGACACCATTTGCGTCGGTCACCGCATCAGTCATCCCGGCCTGCGCGAGGCCCGCGTTGGGTCCCTCTGTGATGCTGAAGTCGACATTGGCGCCCTGAACGGGCTGACCGAACTGGTTGCGAACTGTGGCCGTGACCGTGTGGGGTGTGCCGTTCTGGTTCGTCGCGGCACGAGGGCTGAGCGTCAAGGTTCCGCCCCCAGTGACGACACCGGTCTGCCATTGGGTGGTGGCGCCATCGCTTGAAACACCGCTCGCTTGGCCGGAGATGACACCAATGATCTCGATCGTGTCGAAGGCCTGTGGGGTGGGGTTCACCAATGTCGCCGAGCAACGCCCGGTCGAACCTGTAAGGCACCTGGTCTCAAGCCCGCCGGGGCTGGTGCCGATCTGGCCCCCCGGGGATGCGGTGAGCGTGGCGTCGTCTGTGGAGTTATTAGCCCCCGCGGCGTTTCCGTTAGTGCGCTGGCCGAACGAGAAGTCGATCCTGACACCCTCGACGGCTCGCCCGCGAGCGTTCGTGACGATGGCGGTAAAGACGTCGTTCGGATCGTTCAGCGGCTTGATGCAGTCGGCGATCCCGGGATTGTCGGAGGTCTGCTCTTGGAAGTCCTGGTCGTTCTTGCCTGGTGCCGCTGTGAGCGTGCCGCGGCAGCGCAGATCGATGGTCAGGTTCTGTCCGCCTCCGGCGGAGTGGTCATCGGTGCCCGCCGCCGGGGCCGAGGGCAGCACCCCAACCATGAGGAGACTCAAGACAAAGGTCATACCAATCCGCCTGGTCGTCGTCGCTGGATCCGTTGTCATTTGGCTGTCCGCCCCCCCTCGAGGCTGTGCGCAAACGTCTGGCCTCGTCCGAGGCTCACCGTGGGGCTTCATCCTGAAGGCTCAAGCGCCCAAGTTCAATAGGGATCAGGAGATATCCGTCTCCGATCGAGACAGGATCCGAGTGTCATCGTTGAGATCGATCGGGCGCACATGGCTCGTGGACGCATCATCGGCACGCGCCGCTATAGCCGCTCCCAGGGCACGCGCTCGCGGAGTTGTTCTTCCGGCATCCGGGACAAGTCCTGACGCGAAAGCAAATCCTGAGCCACGTGTGGGGCTACGACTACGACCCGGGTTCGAACATCGTCGACGTCTACGTCGGTTACCTCCCCCCAAGCAGGGCAATCAGACTACCAGTCGAAGTCTTGAGAAGCAGACCGACCTCGGGAGGCACGGATGAGGAAGCTCATGATGACCCTGCTTAGCTCGGCATTTGCACTCACAGCCCTCGCAACTCCGTCGGTGGCCACCGAGCACGGCACCACGTGCGGGCTCACCGGAAGTGCGACGTTCAAGCCGGGTCTGACGGTCACTCCCACGGCCACCAAGTACAAGTTCAAAGGAGCGCTCGCCGACTGCCAGTCAACCGGTGACGTGACCTCGGGGAAGGTCAAGGCGTCGGGTTCGGGCAACGTGGCTTGCGAGGGTGGAACGACGACGGGCAAGGCCAAGATCCTGTGGGATACCGGCAAATCGACGCTCGTGGCATACGACACGACCGACGTCGGCGCTCTCGTGGTTCTGAAGGGGACGGTTACGAAGAGCAGCGAACCCGCCTTCATCAAAGGCGACACGATCCTCGGCGCCATCGTTTTTGAAGCGGACGCGGCGCAGTGCGCGTCGGGCCTGAAGGCGGCCGACTTCTTCGGACAGGTAGGAGGAGGCAGCCCGACCTAGTCGGGCGTTTCTCCTAACCCATCTCACCGCCTTACTCCCCTACGGTGAGGGAGGTGTCGAGTGCGGGAACGCGCGCGCGCCGAATCGTGAGGTTAAAAATGCACACTCCAAGCGTGGCCGCTTAGGCGGTGGCGGAAGCTTCTGGAGCCTGTAATTGGTTGCATGCAACGACACCACCTGGACTCGTTCGCTCCGCTCGCCGAAAGGCTGTCGGGTTCCGTCCCGACTCTGGTGGGTATCTGGGCGCACCCGGACGACGAAGCCTTCGTGTCCGGCGGAGCAATGTCCGCCGCGGCGCGGGGCGGTTGGCGCGTCGTGTGCGTCCATGCCACACGCGGCGAGCGCGGCGTTCCCCCCGGCTCTCGGATTCGCCCACAGGCACTTGTCGAAATAAGGGAGCAGGAATTGAAACGGTCGCTGAATCTGCTGGGGGTTAGCGAAAGTTTGACGCTCGACTACCCGGATGGAGGCCTCATCGATCAGCCCTTCGAGGACGCAGTGTGCAGGCTGCAGAGATTGATGGAGGAGCTGCGGCCCTCGATGGTTCTAACGTTCGGACCCGATGGGTTCACCGGTCATCCCGACCATCAGGTTCTGTCGGGCTGGGTCACGGCTGCCTTTCGACGATGGGGGTCCAAAGACTCCTCCCTCTACTACGCGACCGTCACGAACGAGTGGCGAGAGCGGTTCGTTCCTTCGCTCAACGAGTTCGATGCGTTCTGGCGGGGTTATCCGGTCGCGTTTGAGTCTGCCGACACGGACCTCGACCTCAGGCTGAATCCCGATCTCGCGGACCTCAAGCTGGCGGCGCTCAAGGCTCACACCAGCCAGATGGACCACCTCGTTCGGGCGTACGGAGACGGATTTCTTTGCGCCATGGGCGAGCGCGAGGTGTTCAGGCAGGCGTCGAAACAACCGGCCGACCGGGTGGTCACACCGCAATACGTCGCCTAATCACCCACCGGGCCTAGTTGCGATGGCCCCTACTGCTCGGTGAGATAGGTATCGAGGCGCCGGTGCACTTCGATGGCCCGGCGCTCGAACTCCTCGTAGTTGCCCTGGGCCGCGATGTCGGGATCGAACAGAGCGGAGGCGAAGCCGACGAGCTCGGCCCCCGCATCGAGGTAACCCAGATAGTTCGCGGCGGTCAGACCCCCGGTGCACAGGATCGGCGTCCCCTGGAGGGGGCCGAGGACGTCCGCGATGTAATCGGGGCCGCCGAGGCTCTCCGAGGGAAACACCTTGACCCAGTCGGCTCCCGCGGCGCGGGCGGTGAAGATCTCGGTGGGGGTGGATGCCCCCAGGGCAACCGGGAGGGACAGCTCGTGGGCGGCGTCAACGACCTCCGGCACGACGACCGGCGTGACGACGAACTCGGCCCCCGAGTCGTAGGCCTCTTTGACCTGCGAGGCCGCGGTGATGGTCCCGGCTCCCACGATCGCGTCGCCGCGACCGGCCACCTCGGCCAGGGCATCGGTGGCTCCGGGGGTATTCATGGTGACCTCGACGGCCTCGAAACCGCCGCGCAGGGCCGCCGCTATCCCGTGGATGGCGTGTTCTGCGCTGTGCATGCGGAAGATGGCTATCGCCGTCGCATCCCGCAGCCGCGCCGCTCTTTGCTCGAACAGCTTGGAGTTCATCGCTCGCCAGTTTAGTGGGGACGTGTCGATTCTCAGGGGCCACAACGGCCTCCCCGAGTGTGTGATGAGGGCGGATTGTGCGACCTGATCACTCACTCAGCGGAAGGGAAGGGGGACGGAAGGCGCCGATAAGACGCGTTTTCGTCGCAGGCCCCCCTTATCGTGAAAACGTGGTCCAGCTCAGGGCGGACCCCTGGCGGCCCGACCTCGGATCGGGGGCCGAGGCGTCCGAAGATGACATCTCGCAGCCGTTCGTCGATCCGTCCGTAGAGACGGAGGACTGGTCGCGCCCGCTTACGCCCGAACCCTGCGACCCCCAGGCGTTTTACTTCGTCGACGGCGTCATGCGCACCGAGCTGCGCGTGCTGGCGACGAACGGGGCGCGCAAGGCGTGGGGGATGCTCGGCTCCTATCTCGCGGGCGCGGTCTGTTGCGACGGTACCGCCCGCTTCGTGTGCGAGGACGAGCCGGTGGGGCGCGCGCTCATACTGGGGGGCCGGGTCGAGGCCGATCCCGTCGAGGTCGACGCTCCGGGAGGAACGGTCGTCTACCGCCCGCACCCTGTGGCCGACGACTCCCCCGCCTCGCTTCGCATAGGTCTGCAACGTCTGATGCTCAAATACGAACAACACATCGCCGCAGAGCTGGGGGCCGAGGGCATCGTGTTCGCCGACGGCCCTCTTCACCCATCGAAGAAGCAAGAGGGCACCACGGTTGTCGGGGTGGTCAAGCGCATGGTCAAGGCCTATCTCGTCGACGAACAGCGAGACCTCTTGCCGAAGCTGGTGCCGGGCCAGCGCACGCCTTTATTCGCCGTCGGAAACAAAGTGGTCGACCGTTACGCCTGGTACATACGGCTTCTGCCGCAGCACGCAACCTGGCACGAGCTCGCGGGACTGGTCCGCTGTGAGGTCTCCATGGGGGTCGGCGCGGGCCACGCCGCGCAGCTGGCCGACCTCGTCGCCTGCCACCTGCCGATGTTCGCCGGGAGGCCGGGGGTCGACCCCAGGGCCCCGCAGAACCTCACGCCGGTCGGTGCCCTCGAGGCGCGCCTCAAGCACCGCCTGGGAAACTCGACGTTCATGACGCGAGCGCTCACGGCTCACCTGGCTAAGGACGCGATCTAGATGACCGACTACATCCCCACCGATTCCGAGGACGTTGGGATCGTCTTAGGCACCGAGGACTCCACCCCGCTCGCCTTCTGGGTCGGGGTAGCCGAAAACGCGTACCTTCAACTCGACGACGCCGTGCTCGTTGAAACCGAGGTGCCGGGCCGGGGGATGATCCGCATCTCCGGTCTCGTGCAAGAGGTGCGCGCCCGCCACGAGGGCCTTTCCCTCGACTCCGACGTCTTCTTGGTCGACAAGGGCGTGTTGCCGGCCGGTATCTCCCAGGCGGCGAAGGTCGTCGCCACGCGCGTCGAGCCCGAGATCTTCGTGCCCCCGCTGCCGGGCCAACGGGCGTTCCGCGCGCGCGGCAAGGATCGGGACGAGGCCCTCTACCTCGACCAGATCGAACGGCGCCTCGCGGCGGGTTTGTCTCGCGACGGCGAGCCCATGTTCTTGGATCTAGATTTCCTCGACGGGTCGCGCGGCGCGCACGTCAATATCTCGGGAATCTCGGGAGTAGCCACTAAAACGACCTATGCGCTGTTCCTTTTGTACTCGCTCTTCCACTCGAAGGTGCTCGGCGACTACCGCACGAATACGAAGGCGATCGTCTTCAACGTCAAGGGTGAGGACCTGCTGTGGCTCGACAAGCCGAACAAACACCTGGCCGAGCACAAAGCCAGTTACGACAAGCTCGGTCTTCCGGCCGGCCCCTTCGAATCGGTCGGGTTGTGGGCGCCGGTGGTGGCGAACGCGAACGGCGCGGCCATTCCCGACACCGGCGGGCGCAAGGAGGGCATCCAGCCCTATTACTGGACGATCAAGGAGTTCGTGCGCGAGGGCTACCTGCGCTTTTTGTTCGCGGAGGCCGAGTCCGAGCGCTCGCAGATCGGCGATCTCGTCGCCCGCGTCGAGTCGTTTCTGGATCGGGAGTCCGAGGACGATCCCGACCACGACGCCTGCGTTCGTATCAACGGTCTGACCATCCGCACGTTTTCCGAGCTCATCGAGCACATCAAGGGCGAGCTCGACGACGACAGCTCCCCGTGGCGGGGCCGGATCGCCGAAGGAACGGTCGCCGCGTTCCAACGCCGGCTCGATGCGGCTGCGCTTCGCGTCGGTCACCTCATCTGGGGCCGCGAGGCCGAGAACGCCCCCGCCCACCGCATCGACTGGGGCGCGTCTCAGGTCACCGTCGTCGACATCCATAACCTGCACGACAAGGCCAAGCGCTTCGTGACCGGTGTCGTGATCAAGAAACTGTTCGAACACAAGGAGCGCCAGGGTCGCCGGCTCCCGCTTACCTTCTTGGTCCTCGACGAGCTCAACCGCTACGCGCCGCGCGACGGCTGGAGCCCCATCAAAGAGGTACTGCTCGATGTCGCCGAGCGCGGACGTTCGCTCGGCATGATCCTCGTGGGGGCCGAACAGACGGCGAGCGAGGTCGAACGGCGCATCATTGCCAACTCCGCCTTCCGCGTGGTCGGTCGCCTCGACACGGCCGAGGCCGAACGGTCGGAGTACGGCTTCATGCCGGCCGTGACGAGGGCGCGCGCCTCGATCCTCAAACCGGGTTCGATGATCCTGCAGCAGCCGCACGTCCCGATCCCGATGCAGATCTCGTTCCCGTTCCCCTCGTGGGCGACGCGGGCGGACGAGTTCGAGCAGGGGGACGCTTCGAAAGACGTCTTCGAGCGCTTCGAGGGCGCCTGATGCGTTTGCTTCACACCGCCGACTGGCATGTCGGGCGAACCCTTCGAGGCCGATCGAGACTCGACGAGCTGGAGCGCGCGCTCGAACAGGTCGTAGCCATAGCGAAATCCGAGGAGGCCGACGCGGTCCTCGTCGCCGGAGACATCTACGACCAGCGCGCGCTGTCGGCCGACGCCGACCGGCTCGTCTTCGAGACGTTGCTCGAGCTGCACGCGCTCGGCGTGCCGGTCGTTGCCGTGCCCGGCAACCACGACTCGGCCCCCCGGTTGAACGCGCTCTCCCCCGTCTTGCATCACATCGGCTGTTCTCTGGTCGCGCGCGTGCGGCGGCCGCAGACGGGGGGACTCGTCGAGATCTGCTCGCGCGACGGCTCCGAGCGGGCGCTGGTTGCGTGCGTGCCGTTCGTCTCACCGCGGCGTTTCTCGGACGCGGCGAGCGAGTTCACCGACATCGCGACCGGATACAACGAGTTCGACGACGGCATGGGCTCGCTGCTCGCCGCCTACGAGCGCAATTTCAAGGCCGATGCGGTGAACGTGGTGCTCGGGCACCTGTTCGTGTCGGGATCCAAACCGGCGGGAAGCGAGCGACAGATCACGATCGGCGCCGACTACGCGGTCTCGCCCATGCGGCTTCCCGCCACGGCGACGTACGTGGCGCTGGGCCACGTCCACCGCCCGCAGAAGGTTCCCGGCGCTCCGTGCGAGGCGCGCTATTCGGGCTCGCTCATCCAGCTCGACTTCGGCGAGCGGGGCCAGAACAAGGGCGTGGTCCTGATCGACGCCGCCCCCGGCAAACCTCCGAAAGCAAAAACGTTGCCGATTACCGCCGGACGCGATCTCATCGAGGTGGAAACAACCGTTGAAGATCTCGCCGCGCTCCCCAAGAAAGTCGGCGATGCCTACCTCCGCGTGAACCTGGTCGTTGAGACGCCGGCCCCCGGCCTCGCCGACCTCGTTCGCCAGACGCTTCCGAACGCGCTGGACGTACGACTAGTGCTCCCCGAACAAGAGGGCGACTCCGCCAAGCCGACTTTGCGCGGTCTCGATCCCAAGGAGCAGTTCGTCACCTACTACGAGGCCGAGCGAGGGGCCGAACCGGCGGCCGAACTTCTCGAGGCATTCGACCGCGTGCACGAGGAGGTCGTCGGCTGATGCGACCTCTCAACCTGCGGGTCAAAGGTTTCACTTCGTTCCGCGACGAGCAGGAGATCGACTTCACGGAACTCGACCTGTTCGCGCTGTGGGGGCCGACGGGATCGGGTAAGTCGAGCATCCTCGACGCGATCACGTACGCGCTCTACGGCAAGGTCGAGCGCATCGAGGGGGTGCGGGACACCCTTACGGGGCTGATCACGCACGGTCAGCCTCGCATGGCGGTGACTCTCGACTTCGAGTGCGGGGATAAGGGCTACCGCGTAACTCGTTTCACTCCGCGCAGCGGCCAGTCGAAGGTGCGGCTCGAAAGGCGTGAGGGCGAGGACTGGGTGAGCTTCGGCGAGGGGGCCGACAGCGTGCGCGAGGTCAACCGCATAGTTCCCGAGGTCGTGGGACTCGACTACGACGCCTTCACGCGCTCCGTTGTGCTCCCTCAGGGCAAGTTCGCGGAGTTCCTCACCGGAGACGCCGACAAGCGCCGGAAGATACTCACCGAGCTGCTGGGGCTCGAGCTCTTCGGTCGCATGGCCCAACGTTCAAACGAGATAGCGCGGGACGCGCGCAGCGCGTACGACGCGAAGTCCGGTCTGCTGTCCGCGGAGTACGCGGGGATCGACGAGGCCGCCGTTACGAGGGCCGAAGAGGACGCGGCTGCAGCGCAGGCGGCGGCGACCGCCGCTTCCGACGCCGAGGCGACCCTCGAGCAGCTCGAAGACGAGTGGTCGGAAACGCAGAAAGGGATCGAAACGCTCGAGGATCTGAGCGGCGAGATCGAGGACCTTCGTTCCTCTTACGAGAGCCATTCGCTAAACCTCGATCGCCAGGTTGCGGAGTTAGAGAAGGCCGGCGAGAGGGCTCGGGAGGCGCGGGCACAGCTCGAGAGCTGCCGGGCCGAGCATGAACGCATCTCGACCGAGCGGGGCCGCTTCGAGAATGCCCACGGAACGCTTGAAGACCTCGCTTCGCTCCGGGGTGGAATCGAGAGACTGCAGAACATCGAGCGCGAGCTCAAGCGTGCGTCGAACTCGGCGGCCGAACAGAAACAGAAGACCGCCGAGGCGAAAAAGGAGCTGGCCGCGCACGACGCCGAGGTCGCACGCGCCGACGGTGACTTCCAGCGCGCGCAAGAAGAGGTCGAGCTACGCGAGCAGGCTTACCACCTCGCCCACCGTCGCGACCTGGTCGGGGCGCTCACGCACGATTTGGCGCCGGGCGACCCATGTCCCGTATGCGAGACCCCCCTGAAGGAACTCCCCGAGGCCGAGGCCGGAGAGCTGAAGTCGGCGGACCGCGCGCGCGTCGCCGCACAAAAGGCGCTGAAGAAAACACAAGAGGCCGCGTCGCGGGCGCACGTCGCGCACGCACGGGCATCCGAGGCCCTCGAGGGAGCCGTGCGGCGGGGGTCGGAGGGCGAGGGCGAGGTCGAGCGAAAAACGGCAGAGCTCGAGGACGCTCGTTCGCAGCTCGACGATCGGCTTGCAGCTTTAAAAGGCGACCGGCTCATCGCTCTCGACAAGCTGGCCGACGAGCTGCGGGGGCTTCACGGGGCCGAGAAAAAGGCGGCCGCCGCGCACTCGGAGGCCACCAACGTCGCCGGCTCCCAGCAGCAGTCGCTGTCCGATCTCGCTACGAAGGTCGCCGTTAGCCGCGCCGCAATCGAGAACGCTCCCCTCAAGCCGTTGCTCGTGCAGGTGAAAAAGGCGCTCGGCCGCGCCGCGAGCGTCAAGGCTCCGCAGTCGTTTCCCGAGGACCCGAGCAAGCTGATGACCAGCGTGTCCCGGCTCGTCGAGCAGATCGTCGTACTCGAAAGCGAGTTGCGGGAAGAGGTGGCCGCGCGCGGCGAGCACATGATCTCACTGATCACAAAGGCGCGCGAGGTCCTTCCGCCCGGAGTCGACTCCGACCTGGACGACCTCAAAGAGATGCTCGTCCAGGTGAGGGCCGTGTGTCGAGGGAGTTCACAGAAGGCCGCGCTCGCCGCCGAAGAGGCGAAGTCAATGAAGGTGAAGCTTGCCAAGCGGGCAACCCTCGAAGCGGAGATAGAAGGACACCGCCGGGAGCAGGCGACGTACGTGGCGCTGGGCCGCGAGCTCAAGAACGATCGCATCGTCCAGTTCCTTCAGGCCGAGGCGCTGGCGGTGCTGGCTACGGCGGCCGGCGAACACCTGCGAGAGCTGTCCGACGGCCGCTACCGCTTGGGCCACGAGGACGATCGTTTCTACGTCATCGACGCGTGGAACGGCGACGAGCGTCGCAGCGTGAGGACGTTGTCCGGCGGCGAAACCTTCCTCGCATCGCTCGGTCTTGCGCTCGCGCTGTCCGAACAGGTGCAGCTACTGGCGGTCACCGAGACGGCGCGCCTGCAAAGCCTGTTCCTAGACGAGGGCTTCGGAAGCCTCGACGCGGAGACGCTGGACGTAGTGGTGGGGGCCATCAGTCGCCTGGGAAGCGACGGCCGCCTGGTAGGAGTGATCACGCACGTGGCCGACCTGGCCGACGCCATGCCGGTAAAAATAGAGGTAACAAAAGGCCCCCGCACCTCAACAATAGAAGTACCAGCCTCCCTCCCCGCCCTCACCTAACCCCCACCGGGCCGTATCTCCCGGCCCTCATCCCGCCTCTCACCTAACCCCCGCCGGGCCGTATCTCCCGGCCCTCGTCCCGCCCCTCACCTAACCCCCGCCGGGGCCGTATCTCCCGGCCCTCGTCCCGCCCCTCACCTAACCCCCGCCGGGGCCGTATCTCCCGGCCCTCATCCCACCCCGCGCTAACCCCACCGGGGCCGTATCTCCCGGCCCTCATCCCACCCC
>JALZEI010000216.1 GCA_030862115.1 Actinomycetota bacterium | reverse complement strand
GAGCCGCCCCCGCTAAGGGGGCGGCTCTCTTACTACTCGGACCCGTTCCCTACTGCTGCAAGGATTCGTCGACCGCCACGTGGGCGTACGACGTTTCCCCTGAGAACTGGTCGTAATCGAACTTTGTGACCGCAGCACCGAAGGTGGTGATGTTCTGCTCCCACAGATAGGGGACCCATGGAACCACTTCTTCCATGAGCTTCTTGTCGAGCTCGATGAAGCACGCCTCGCGAGCGTCACCCAGCTCCTCCTCGAGGCACGCCGCGACATCGGCGTCCACGGAAGGAACGTCCGCGACGTTTCCATCCGCTCCACACCTCTTGAGGGTGTCCTCGGTGGCCCCGACCATGGAGTAGTTGTAGTTCCCCTCGCACAGGATCTTCTCGTCACCCTGGAACAGGAACCCGACAAATGTGTAGGCGTCGGGATAGTCCTTGCCCCAGCCCGGATAGGTCGAGATCGGCAGCTCCTTCGCCACGGTCGAGACGACCGGGTAGGCGTCGAGCAGCTCGTTGGTCTTCAGCGTGATACCGATCTGCTCGAAGCTCTGCTCGATGATCGGCGTCATCTCGGTCCACGGAGATTCCTTGCGGTTGACGTGGAAGACGTTCTCACACACCGGGTCGTCGCAGACGCCGTCGCCGTTGGAGTCGTACTTCGACTGCGCCATCTCTTTCTTGGCGGCCTCGACGTCACCCGCAAACCCGGGCGATGGATACGGATCGTACTCCTCGCCTGTCGGGTGACCACCCGTTACCTCAGGAGGAAGGATGTGAGTGGCGATATCGCCCTGCAGTTTTCCTCCCCACACACGCTGGATGGCGGCCTTGTCGACCACGAAGTTCGCCGCCTTGCGCACGTGGATGTCGTCAAACGGAGGCTGAGTCAGGTTCATCGTGATGTACCAAGTACGGTCACCACTAGCTACGAGCAATTTCTTCTCCAACTCGGGATTCGTTGCGTACTCCTGAAGGACGTCCGGTAGCGGGCTCTCGGTGGTGTCCTCGAGCTCGCCGTTGGCGATCTTGTCGAAGATGTCCTTCTCGTTCGTGTTGGTGGAGAACTCCCAACGGTTCGGGTTGTTCTCCCTGACCTCCAGCGAATCCGTCTCGGGGTCGTAGTTCGGGTTCCGAACGAGCGTGATCGACTCTCCTGCCTCGAACCCGGATGGCGCCGTCTGCTTGATCGTGTCGCAGCTCGAGATGTCCATCTGGTCGAGGCCCTCGAACATGTAGGGGCCGGAGCTGACCTGGTATGGACCGTAGGCACCCGCCTTGTCGGCGTTGAAACAATCCGCGACCTCGGCCGGGATCGGCGCCGCCGCCGGCATGGCCAGGCGGAAGAGGATGTCCGGGGTCGGCTGGGTCAAGGTGATCTCAAGTGTCTTCTCGTCGGCGCAATTCACGCCCGAAGGTATCTCGACCTCGCCCTTGTACGGCTTGGGCCCATCCATGCCCTCGATCGTGCCGTCGAAGTAGGAGCCGTACTGCGCGACGACCTCTTCGACGTCGATACGGCCGAGCGCGTAAGCGAAGTCGTCACATACGATCTCGCGATCAACCGGCGGCGCCCACTTGATGCCGTCCTTGATGTTGAACGTATACGTAAGCCCGTCCTCGCTCGGCTCCGGAACCTCTTCGGCTAGGTCCGCTACCAGTTCGTTCCCGGCAGCGCCCTTGACGTGCCTGTAAGTAACCAGGTTGCGGTGCAGGAGCATGCCGTGCATCGCAAACGACCAGCTCAAATACTCACCGGTTGGATCGAACCCACCGGTGAACTCGAGGGAAGTCGACTCGTTACGCCACGTACCGCCCTTTATGGCCTCGCCTTCTCCCGTGCCGCCCCTCGTCTGGTTTTCTTCGCCGCCGCCATCATCACCACAAGCGGCCGCTATGAGTGACAACACGAGCGCTATGGCGATTACCCATCGTTGCTTCCTAAGTCGCAAAAAGCTCTCCCTTCACATAGACAAATGGTGCGGTAGTGAAACGCATCAACGGTCTTCCTTCGCTACCTCCTTGTTCGACGGTGACTGCCCTATTTCGCCTGTCTAGGATCAAGCGCGTCTCGGAGACCATCACCCAACAGGTTGAAGGAAAGGACGGTAATCAAGAGCATCACGCCCGGCGCAACCAAAAGCCAGGGAGCCGAGTCAAAAATGTCGGCGGCCTCATCCAGCATCGCTCCCCACGAGGGATTCGAGTCCTTTAGCCCCACACCCAAGAACGACAGCGACGCCTCGAAGATGATGTTCGCGGGGATCAACAGCGTGGCGTAAACGATGATCGGTGCAAGAAGGTTCGGGAGCACCTCGCGGAACATGATGCGCGTATGGCTCGCCCCGGTGGCGCGGCTCGCCTCGATGAACTCTTTCTCGCGAATTGAGAGCGTGTTGCCACGGACGATCCGAGCTATGTAGGGCCACGAGAACAGCCCGACGATCATCAAGACAAGGTTGTACCCGGGCGTGATGAAACCGCCGAGGCAGCCGCGCGCGGTCGACCCACAGGCCGCGGCTATTCCGATTGCGAAGAACAGCAACGGCACCGAGAGAATGATGTCGATGAGCCTCGAGATGACCGTGTCCGCCACCCCACCGAAGTAGCCGGCGACAATGCCGAGCACGACGCCGATTCCCAAGGCGATTCCGGTGGCGAGTACGGCTATGGACAACGATGTCCGCGTTCCGTGAATGACGCGCGCGAACACATCGCGGCCGTTTCGGTCGGCCCCCAGCCAAAACTCTTCATTCGGTCCGCGCGGGTTCCCAAACTCGTTCGTCTGTTCGAGTTGCATGGAGATGTCGTTGGGGTCGTGAGCGATCGCGTCGGTTATTAATCCGGCGCCTATCGCAACGAGCGTCAGAAAGATGACGAAGAAGAGTCCCGCGAGCGCCGCCTTGTCTTGGCGGAAACGAGCCCAAAAGATCTGCCACGGCGATTTCCCGACGACCTTCTCGTCGGCGTCCGGGCCTATCCCCCCTTGAAGGGCTTCGACCTCCGACGAGACTTGGCTCAATTATCTCCCCCTACTACACATGTCGTTGAGGCACCTTAATGCACCCGGTCCTGGCGAGCAACAAAAGCATTTCGCGGCTTTAGCGCAGTTCCTTCAGGCGGTAGATGGCCACGGGGGCCTCCGGATCCGAGCCCACCAGGGGGATTGCCTCGAGATCGGTCTCTCCGGCTAGAAAGAACTCGTCGGGAGAGATGCCTCGACGCCTGGCGACGTCGATGATCAGCGTGCGCCACAGGGCCAGCTCCTTCTTTCGAACCGCCAGGACCTGGGCGTAGGGGGTTAGGGCTTGGGGCTCATCGTTCACCCGCGTCTTGGCTAACCCCGCAGAACGTGGGGGAGATCTGTGCTGCAATTTCGCCCTGACATCGGGGCTAGACCATGGCTCGGCCCCTTCCGACGACCCAATCACGATCGCGAAGGCCGACGAATCGCCGTTGGTTAGTTGCGCTCCCGCCTGTAGTCCCAGAAGTATGGCCAAAAGGGCCGCAAGCGCGTACGGCATGGCCGCGGAGGGGGCCACTACCGCGCGGCCACCGTCGGCCAGAGCAAGCAGCGCGGACACCCGCCGCTTGATACGAACCCGCGGACGGAGAAAGGCAAGGGCCGATCGTCCCAATAGGGGCCCGGATCGCATGGCCTCGCACATTTTGACGAGGCTCGAGGCGACGGCCAGGGGGTTCCCGGTTATCTCAGCCGCTCTCCTGTCGGCCTCGAGCTCACGGTTGGCCGCCAGGCGCCGGAACGCGATATGCGCGATTGGATTCCAAGCCACAACATCTCTGAACAACCCCGCGGCGGTGACGACCTGCACGTCCCTGGCACGAATATGGGCCAGCTCATGAGCCAGCACGGCCTCGACCTCATCGTCCTCGAGTCGCTCCAGAACCCCCGCCGACACGAGTATGCGGGGCCTTCGGCCGCCGGTGGTAAAGGCGTCTACCTGTTGGGCAGGAAGGACCGAGACTTCTGGGACCCGTCGGACACCCGCGGCGCGACACAAACGATTAAGACCCTGCAGCACGCGTCCGTAACGAGCGGGGTCAAGAGGAAGCGACTGGGAGACAACCCGGCGAAGAAGTAGCCACCCGGCGAGGCGTCGCAGGAGCATGAATGAGGTCACCCCTGCTCCGATGAGGACCATGTAGGGACCGGCGGAACCCGTCAGCGCGTAGAGCGCGAAGGCCCGGCTCCGACCCTCGTCGACCAGTAGCAGGTGCATCAGGCTCTCGGAGTGGTCGAGAACAGCGCGACCGGCGGGCTGCAGTACGGATATCTCCGGTAGAACGGCCTGCTCGTACATGAAGCTCGCAACCAGCGGCAGAGAAAGAGGAAAGCTAAGAAGGATTCCGGACGCCAGGCCCCCGGGCCGGCCGATCAGCCGGTGAAGAACGATGACGACCACGAGCGTAATCAGGGAGACGGCCAGGATCACGACCCAGGCCGAGTCCGTTTCCAGCGCCAAGATGGCCGGCGCCGCGCTCGTCACCCCTGTGACCTCTTCCTCTGTTCGATCGCGTCTTTGAGGGCCTCGACAACCCGGTCGTCCTGTTCCTCGACGCGATCGAGGAAATAGGCAACGGCGGGGTCTCGGAACTGACTGAACAACCAGTCCACAACCGACTTCACGGTCGAGTCGGCGTATTCCTGGCGCGTGAGCAGGGGCGTGAACCGATGGGCACGCTGATCTTCCACCCGCCTTAGCAAGCCCTTGTCCGCGAGGCGGCCCATAGTGGTCATGACCGTTGTATAGGCGACGGCTCGGTGCGCGCTAATCGCTTCATGGACGTCGCGTACGGTCGCCTCGCCAAGCGTCCAGGCCACGTCCATGACCTCGGCCTCGAGGGGGCCGAGGACCTCTGCCAGCGTGTGCTTACGCCGAGGGGTCATCTCGCTCCATCCGGTAATGGGCTTCGAATGCTACCTCCGCGCGCCTATTCGTGGTGCCGGATGTGGTGGAAATATCCGTACAACTGCGTATTTCCCCGACGGCCTCGAGGACCGATAAATAGCAGAGAGGAACCGCAATCCACGGTTCCCGGGCAGGGGAGACCAGCATGGCTAAGGTAAAAGTTTGGCAGGCTGAGGATCAGAACTGGCTCGTAACGCTCGAGGGCGTAATCGTGGGGCGCTTCGCCCTTGCCTTCGA
>JALZEI010000183.1 GCA_030862115.1 Actinomycetota bacterium | reverse complement strand
CGGCTGTTCACCAGCCTCCAGCTACTTCCCGGCCTCGTCGCCGACCCATTGGGATTCAACTGGGTTCACGCCGGGCCCGATCTGGCCGATCTGGACCCGGAGCCGCTGGGCCACATAGGACTCGCCTTCGCGCAGACGGGGGCCCTTCTGGCCGGCGCCTCCTGGGGGGCGGCGGTCGCCCGACGTCGAGCTCCCCGGATCCTGCCACTGGTCGTTCTCGCCTGTGTGGTGTTCGGGGTGGGGGTAAGCGCGGTAACGCTCTAGGCCCCTCCGGTCAGTTCGTAGGCAAGGAGGGAGGCGATCTCACGCACGAGTTCTTTGAACTTCGTGGCCCTGCTTCGGTTTAGCTCGAGGTAGGAAGCGGGTGAGGTCCAGGCGTCTTTGAACCCGAGGTCGTAAGCGATGCGCTTGATTCGTTCGGAGTGCATCGGGTCTGAAACGAGAAGTACCGTGTCGATTCCCTGAGCGGAAGCCATGGCGCTGACGGCCTCGAGGCTGGCCAATGTCGTCCGGCCCTCGGTTTCGAGAAGGATACGTTCGGCCGGTACCCCCTTATTGATGAGATACGACTCGCCGGCCTCGGCCTCGGTGAACCGGTCCCCCTCTTGCTTACCTCCGGTAACTACGACCGTGTCCGAAAACCCCTCCTCGAAAAGGTAATTGGCGTGCCGCAGCCGAGCTTCGTAAATGGGCGAGGGCTCGCCGTCGTACTGGGCGGCCCCCAGGACGACGATGGCGTCGACACTGCGGTTTTCGTCGCTCAGCGACTGGTCCCAGATCTGGAAACCGAGCCAGGCGGGGTAGGCGAGCAGCGCGACCAGCGCCAGCACCACGATACGGAACACCTTCACCAGAGCAACCTATGACATGGGTGTGACGCGTTCCTCGGGAGCCGATCGGCTCTACAGCGACCGATAAAGAGCGGCCTGCTTTACCTCCTGGATGGCGCGGGTGACCTTGATCCCACGTGGGCAGGCGGCCGTGCAGTTAAAGGCGGTCCGGCACTTGTACACGCCTCCTCGCTGCGACAGGATCTCGAGCCGCTCGCGGCCTCCAGAATCGCGTGAGTCGAATATGAACCGGTGGGCGTTGACGATGGCCGCGGGCCCGACGTAGGTCTCGTCGGCCCAGTAGATCGGACAAGAGGTCGTGCAGGCGGCGCAGAGTATGCACTTCGTGGTGTCGTCATACCGCTCTCGATCGTCGGGTGACTGAAGACGCTCCCTTTCCGGTTCCTTTTCATCCGGATCCGTGATGAGCCACGGCTTCACGGCGCGATAGCCGGCGAAGAAAGGCTCCATGTCGACCACCAGATCCTTGACGATCGGTAGGCCACGCATCGGCTCCACGCGAATCGGTTGCTTCAGGTCCTTGACGAGTACCTTGCATGCAAGCATGTTCACGCCGTTGATCAGCATGGCGTCCGAACCGCAGATCCCGTGGCCGCAGGACCGGCGTAGTGCCAGGCTGGAATCGATCTCCCATTTCACTTTGTGGAGGCAGTCGAGAAGCCGGTCCATCGGCAGCGCTTCGATCTCGTATTTCTCGAAGTGCGCTTGTTCGTCTTTTTCCGGGTCGAAACGAAGGATTTTGAGCTCTATGGTTTGCGCGACGGCCTCGACTGCCATCAGTACTTCCTCTCTACCGGTTCGTAGCGGCCGGCGGCCACGCCCCTGTAGGCGAGGCTCGTCTCGCCGTCGGGCGACTTGCTTATGAAGGTATGACGCAGCCAGTAATCGTCTTCGCGCATCTGGTGGTCCTCGCGGTAATGACCGCCGCGGCTCTCCGTTCTGGCCTTGGCGGAGATCACGAGCGCCTCAGCCATGTCGATCATGAAACCTAGCTCGATGTGCTCGGTGAGCTCGGTGTTGAAGATCTTGCTCCTGTCTTTAACTCGGGCCCTCGTGTAGACCTTGCGCAGGCTGCCGAGCACTCCCAGCACCTCGTTCAGAGAATCCTCCGTCCTAACGACAGAGGCTTTGTCCATCATCTCGTCCTGCATCTTGGTCCTGATTGCCGAGGTCGACACGTGAGAGGTCCCGTCCATCAGCGACGCGAGCCATTCCTCCGTCGAGCGATGGACCTCGTCGGGGATGTCTTGCAACTTGTGGGTCGCGGCGTACTCGGCCATCGCGAGGCCGCCGCGACGACCGAACACGACGATGTCGAGTAGGGAGTTCGTTCCCAAGCGGTTCGCTCCGTGCACGGACACACAGGCGCATTCTCCTGCCGCGTAGAACCCGGGAAGTACGTTGCCTTGGTTGTCTTGTTCGACCTCCGCATTGACGTTCGTGGGGATGCCGCCCATGGCGTAGTGAGCGGTCGGCGTGATCGGCACACCTTCTTTCAGCGGGTCTACGTCGAGATAGGTGCGCGCGAACTCGGTGATATCGGGGAGTTTCTTCTCGACTACCTCGGGATCGACATCGGTGAGGTCCAAAAGGATGTAGTCCTTGTCGGGACCGCAGCCCCGGCCCTCTTTGATCTCGAAGAACTCGGCGCGAGAGACCATGTCGCGCGGAGCGAGGTCTTTGATGGTCGGCGCGTAGCGCTCCATGAACCGCTCACCCTCGGAGTTGCGAAGGATCGCGCCCTCACCTCGAGCAGCCTCGGACAGCAGGATTCCGAGTCGGTAGAGACCCGTCGGATGGAACTGGAAGAACTCCATGTCCTCAAGCGGCAGGCCCTTGCGATAGACGACTCCGGGTCCGTCTCCGGTGAGGGTGTGAGCGTTCGACGTGATCTTGAACATCTTTCCGTATCCACCGGTCGCGAACAGCACCGACTTCGCATGGAACACGTGCAGCTCGCCGGTGGCGATCTCATAGGCGATGATCCCGCAGCAAACGCCCTCGACGACGAGAAGATCGAGCACGAAGAACTCGTTGTAGAACTCGACCCCCTCTTTGTTGCACTGCTGGAAAAGAGTCTGCAAGATCATGTGGCCGGTGCGGTCCGCCGCATAACAGGCCCGGCGCACGGGGGCCTCGCCGTGGTCTCGCGTGTGTCCGCCGAAACGACGCTGGTCGATCCGGCCCTCGGGGGTGCGGTTAAAAGGAAGCCCCATTCGCTCCAGCTCGAGAACGGATTCGACGGCCTCTTTGCACATGATGTCGACGGCGTCTTGGTCGGCGAGAAAGTCCGATCCTTTGACGGTGTCGAAGGCGTGCCATTCCCAGGAGTCCTTCTCGACGTTGGCCAGTGCCGCGCACATACCCCCCTGGGCCGCGCCCGTGTGCGAGCGCGTGGGATAGAGCTTCGAAACGACCGCGGTCTTCACCCGCTTGCCGGCCTCTAAAGCAGCGCGAAGACCGGCTCCCCCGGCCCCGACGATGACCGCGTCGTACGTGTGGTGGTGGGCCATGGCTATCCGGCCGTGGCCGGATCGAAGGTGACGATGACCGCGGTGCCCATGATCATCAGCACGGCGGTCAGCGCGTAAAGGGTCCCCTTGATCGCGGTGCGGCGGCCGGGTTTCTTCACGTAGTCCTCGACCACGATCCGCAGGCCGTTCGTCCCGTGGAGTAGGGCGAGAAATAACATCACCCAGTCAAAGGTCTTCCAGCCCACGTTGTTCCAGCGGGCGGCGACGAATTCGAAGTCCACCCGCTCCACCCCCGCCTCCATCACGTGCATGATGAACAAATGGATAAGAACCAGAAAAAGCAGGATCACGCCGGAGATCCTCATGAAGAACCACGACCAGACCTCGAAAGAGGAGGGCCTGCGATCCGGTTTGAACGCCTCGGGGCGATGTTTCTGATAGATGTCTTGAACCGTCGCCATACATGGCGAATCCTAACCGCCGCCTTTCGCGACTAGCATTTATCCGTGGGCCAACAACGACGTACCGATTCCGGCATCGAGATCCAGAGCGTCTATGGGTCCGACGCGGTAGACGTCGACGCCGATCGTGACCTTGGGAAACCCGGAGAGTGGCCCTTCACCCGGGGTGTCTATCCCGGCATGTACCGAGACCGTTTATGGACGATGCGTCAGTACGCGGGTTTCGGGAGCGCCGAGGAGACGAACGCGCGCTTTCGTTTTCTCCTGGAGGCCGGACAGACCGGTCTCTCGGTGGCCTTCGACCTCCCGACGCAAATGGGCTACGACTCCGACCACCCCAAAGCTCTGGACGAGACCGGCCGCGTCGGTGTGGCCATCGACTCCCTGGCCGACATGGAGCAGCTCTTCGACCGTATCCCGTTGAGCGACGTATCGACCTCGATGACCATCAACGCGACGGCATCGATTCTCTTGCTTCTTTACGAGCTCGTCGCCGAACGCCAAGGGGTGTCTCCCGAGGCGGTCACCGGGACGGTCCAGAACGACATCCTGAAGGAGTACACGGCGCGGGGCACCTACATCTATCCGCCCCGCTCCTCGATGCGGATCATCACCGACCTCTTCGCCTATTGCCGGGACCGGCTCCCGAAGTGGAACACGATCTCTATCTCCGGCTACCACATGCGCGAGGCCGGGTCGACGGCCGTACAGGAGGTCGCCTTCACTATTGCCGACGCCATCGCTTACGTGGATGCCGCCGTGAAGGCCGGGCTCGACGTCGACGAGTTCGCTCCTCGGCTCTCGTTTTTCTTCGCCTGCCACATGAACTTCTTCGAGGAGGTCGCCAAGTTCCGCGCCGCCCGACGGCTGTGGGCCCGCGTTATGAAAGAGAGGTTCGGAGCCACGAACCCGAAGTCGATGATGTTGCGATTCCATACGCAAACGGGGGGAGCGACGCTCACCGCGCAGCAGCCGGAGAACAACATCGTTCGCACGGCGGTGGAAGCGATGGCCGCCGTTCTCGGGGGTACGCAGTCGCTCCATACCAACGCGTTCGACGAGGCTCTCGCGTTGCCGACCGAGAAGTCGGCGGGGATCGCGCTTCGCACGCAACAACTGCTCGGTTACGAGGCCGGCATCGCCGACACCGCCGATCCTCTCGGGGGCTCCTGGTTCGTGGAGTCTCTGACAAACGAGATCGAAACGAAAGCAAACGAGTATCTCGGTCGCATCGACGCGATGGGCGGGGCCGTCGAGGCTATCGAGGCGGGCTGGATGAAGGGCGAAATCGAGGACTCGGCCTATCGGATCGCCAAGGCCATTGAGAGCAACGAACGAGTCGTCGTGGGCGTCAACAAGTTCGCGCGGACGGACGAGGAGCCGATGGAGATCCACAGCCTCGACCCCGAGTTGCAACGAAAGCAGATCGAGAGAGTGCAGCGGGTGCGCTCGGAGCGCGATCAAGCGGCCGTGGATGCCGCGCTTAAGTCTCTCGAGGCCGCCGCTCGCGGAACGGACAACGTTCTGTATCCGATGCGTGAGGCTCTGGCCGCTTATGCGACCCTCGGCGAAGTCTCGGACGTCCTTCGCGATGTCTTCGGCGTCTACGAGCCTCAGGTCATCTAAGCAATGGTGGTGCAGACCGCGTCATGACTGAGCGCGTCGCGGTCATCGGAGGGACCGGTGACGAGGGCTTCGGCCTCGCGTCGCGCTGGGCGAAGGCCGGCCTGGAGGTCGTGATCGGCTCCCGCGACGCCGGCC
>JALZEI010000160.1 GCA_030862115.1 Actinomycetota bacterium | reverse complement strand
TCTTCGTGCCGCCACGCTTTGCCGCCGACGCGATCCTCGAGGCCAACGACGCGGGGGCCGGCGTGATCATCGCCATCACCGAGGGCATCCCGGCCCTCGATATGGCGCGCGCCAACTCCTATCTCCGCGCGCAAGAGCGCGACGTGACTTTGATCGGACCGAACTGTCCCGGCGTCATCTCTCCCGGTAAGGCGAACGTGGGGATCATCCCCGGCGAGATCTGCACCCCGGGCCCCGTCGGGCTCGTGTCTCGCTCCGGCACTCTGACCTACCAGATCGTGCACGAGCTAACGCAACGGGGGATCGGGCAGTCGACGTGCGTGGGCATCGGGGGCGATCCGGTCCCCGGCTCGAACTTCATCGACGTTCTCGAGAAGTTCGAGGCCGATCCCGAGACCGAGCTTGTGGTGCTCGTCGGGGAGATAGGCGGCGATGCGGAGGAGCGCGCCGCCGAGTTCGTAAAGGACCATATGTCCAAGCCGGTCGTGGCTTACATAGCCGGCTTCACCGCGCCGCCGGGCAAGCGCATGGGCCACGCGGGAGCCATCATCTCCGGCTCCAAAGGAACGGCCACGGCCAAGGCCGAGGCACTCGAGGCCGCCGGCATCCGAGTCGGGCGCAACCCGACAGAGGTTGCCGAGCTGGTGGCCGATATTCGCTCTGCATGACGCTGCGCGCTACGACCGGCGTCGCGGGCCCACCCTGGGAGCGTCCGCTTAACGGCCGCCTGGACAAACTGGTTGTCGTCTCGGAGATCCTGGACGGCAATCCCCTCGGCGATCCGGCACGGCGACCGCTTTGGGTGTACGTCCCGCCGGAGGTGGACGAGGCCTCGGAGACGAGCTACCCGTCGGTTTACGTCATTCAGGGCTACACCGGGCAGATCGACATGTGGCTCAATCGCTCGCCCTTCGAACCGTCGATGTTCGAGCGTCTCGATGACTACTTCACGAACGAAGAGGTTCCGCCCGCGATCATCGTGTTCGCAGATGCCTGGACCTCGACCGGCGGGTCGCAGTTCATCAACTCGGCGGGGACGGGGCGCTATATGGACTATCTCTGCGACGAGATCGTTCCGTTTATCGACGAGCGCTATCCCACGGTGGCCGCGGCCCAGCACAGAGGTATCACCGGGAAGTCCAGCGGTGGATACGGCGCCATGGTTGTTCCCATGGTTCGCCCCGACGTTTTCGGCGCCCTCGCAACGCACGCGGGCGACGCTTTATTCGAGGTCTGCTACGCGCCGGAGTTCAGACAGGTCGCGCGCGTTCTTCGCGACAACTTCGGCGGTTCGTATGAGGCCTTGCAAAAGGAAGTGGAGCAGGCGCCGACCTTCGACTGGGACAAGTACGGCGTCGCCTTCGAGACCTACGGTTACGCCCTTTGCTATTCGCCGGACGAAACCGAGCCGGGAAAGGCCCTGCTCCCGTTCGACGTGGGGACCGGCAGGATCGTCGACGACGTGTGGGCGCGCTGGCTGGCGTGGGATCCGGTGCGGATGGTCCCGCAACACGGCGACGAACTCGCCTCCATGAAGCTGATCTATGTAGACGCCGGGAAGTCCGACGAGTACTTCCTCGATCTGGGTGCGCAAGCTTTCTCGAACGAGCTGCACAAGCTCGACATCGAGCACCACCTGGAGTTCTTCGAGGGCAAACACGGCGGACTTCAGTACCGTTATTCGCGCGCCATCGGCATGCTGGCCGAGGCCCTTACACCTTAGGAAGGGTTCGCGATGGCCGGAAGGATCGCCGTCCTCGTGTCGGGTTCGGGTTCAAACCTGCAGGCCCTCGCGGGGGCGTGCGAGCGAGGCGATGTTCCGGGCAGGATCGTCGGAGTTGTCGCCGACCGCCCCTGCGGTGGGATCGAGTGGGCGGCGAGCGTGAACATCCCCGACCTACTGCTTAAGCCGGCCGACTTCGAGAACCGGGACGACTGGAGTGCGGCGCTGCGCGACTTAGTGCTCCAGCTCCAGCCGGACGTCGTGGTTTCCGCCGGCTTCATGCGCGTCCTGGCACCCGTTTTCGTCGACGCCTTCGCCGGACGCCTGATCAACCTGCACCCCTCGTTGCTGCCGGCCTTCCCGGGCGCCCATGCCGTGCATGACGCCCTAGAGGCGGGGGTGAAGGTCACCGGAAGCACCGTTCACTTCATCGACCATCTGGTCGATCACGGCCCGATTCTCATGCAGGAGCCGGTGCGCGTTGAACCAACCGATAGCGAGCGATCTCTACACGAGCGGATCAAGGGCGTCGAGCATGCAGTGATCCCACAGGCAGTGCGACTGATCCTCGAGGGCCGCGTGCGAATAGTCGACGGCCGCACCGAGATTTCATAAGGAATCCCACGCCGAGTGAGTGATCAGGGCGCGTATTCAGACCTCATCACTCACTCGGCAACGGAAGTGACGAAGTGGCTGAGTAAGATGCCCCGGTGAGCGTGCGGCGGGCTTTGATCAGCGTTTCCGACAAGACCGGAGTGGTCGAATTCGGGCGCGCCCTCGTCGAGCAGGGCGTCGAGATCGTGTCGTCTGGGGGGACGGCAAGGGCCCTGGCCGAGGCGGACGTTCCGGTTAGGAAGGTGTCCGAGGTGACCGGAGCGCCGGAGATCCTCGACGGTCGGGTCAAGACCCTCCACCCGAAGATCCACGGCGGCATCCTGGCCGACCGGCGCAAGCAGAGCCACGTCGATCAACTCGCCGAGCAGGGCATAG
>JALZEI010000121.1 GCA_030862115.1 Actinomycetota bacterium | reverse complement strand
CTGAAGCTGGGGGCGGACGTGTACTACGAGAAGGGCATGAGCTTCCACGACCTGGCGGAGAAGGTGAAGGAGACCTGCCCGCGCAACTAGACGCGTAGAATGCGGGCTCCCGAAGAGGGGCGGTTAGTTCAGCGCGAGAGCGCTGCCTTCACACGTAACCGTCGTATGGCCTAGCGCCTGCCACATGATCCTTAGGGCAGGTCCCTCGTCCTGCACACCTCGGTCGGTTCCACGTCCCCGGAGTCCACGAAGAAACAGATGGTGAGGACCTCACCCCTGTCCGGATCAGTCCACTTGATCGCGGAGGCCCTGACTGATGCGTCTCGCGCGTCCGCGAACACCTCGAGGCCGCGGCTGGAATCGAGGTTTACGACGAGGTACGCTACGACGTCCTCCGCGACGGTCAGGGTCGCCTCGACGGACCCCCTCGCTCCGCCCTCGTCTATGCAGATGTTGGCGTATCCAGGGTTTGGGTGGGTCGGAGGGTTGTTCGGGTCGATTGGGGTGATGCACGGAAGCGCCGCACGAGCAGCGCCCGGGAATCCAATAATGGCCGCGACCACCAGCCAAGCAACACCAACGCGTGTCCATCTCATTACCCGCATTACCGCCTCCCCGCGCCAGGGGTCTTCAAGGACCCTTGCAATCCGCCGACCGCCGGCGTGACGTCCGGGGAGCGGCCGAGTCGAGACCTCGGTGACTTCCGCGCTCGCCACACCTACTGCCTCTCCTTATACCAATCCTTCATGAGGAGCGCCTCGCCACCGCTAGAATGGCGCTCCCACGAGGGGCGGTTAGCTCAGCGGGAGAGCGCTGCCTTCACACGGCAGAGGTCACTGGTTCGATCCCAGTACCGCCCACGAGCTGTTTCCCTGTATCGAGTGACCGGCTCGGCTATATCGCGCCGGACCGAGAACGCGCCCTCGCCTTTGCGAACGCTCAGAACTGAGCGGAATCCTGAGGAGCCGCTACCTACGCTACGAGCAGACGACCACCCGAGGAGGGTCTGCATGTGGCGGGTCTGCTCGGCCGTGATGGGCGGAGCCGGGGCGCGATCAGCGTGACCAAGAGCGATCGCGTCCGAACTCCGGGCCGGACCAGGCGTCAGGCCCTCGGATGACACGTCTCGGTCGCTCGTGGTCGTGTCGCGTCGTCTCGATCGCGTCGCTCGTCGCGCTGGCGGCTGCGTGGCCGGCTTCTACCGGCGCCCGGCAGCGCGGGGTGGGCTCAGGGGACGGTAGGCGGCCGAACGTCCTGATCGTCGTCACAGACGACCAGCGCGGGGGGATGTGGGTCATGCCACGGACACGCCGCTGGTTCGAAGACGGCGGGAGAAGGTACGCCAACGCGTTCGCGACCACACCCCTGTGCTGCCCGTCCCGGGCGTCGATCATGACCGGCCTGTACGCGCACAACCACGGCGTCGTCAAGAACGAGAACGGTGCATGGAAGGAGATGGACCCCGAGCTGACCATCCAGGCTCAGCTTCAGAAGACGGGCTACCGCACGGCCCTCTTCGGCAAGTACCTCAACCGCTTTCCGGTCACGGACGATCCGCCGTGGTTCGACGAGTGGGCGCTGCGGGAGACCGACCAGAGCACCAGCTATTACGACGGGAGGTGGAACGTCAACGGCACGGTCGAGACGGTCTTCGAGTATTCGACCTCGTTCATCGGGCAGCTTGCCGTCGACTTTATCCGCCGCTCGGAGCGCCCGTGGCTGATGTACGTCTCGGTGTCGGCGCCTCACTTCCCGATGACGACCGAGCCCTCCTACGCAGACGCCGAGGTCCGTCCGTGGCCCATGACGCCTGCGATGCGCGAGAGGGACCGCACCGACAAACCGGCCTACGTGCGACGGGCGAGAGCAAGCGTCTTCCGGAACGAGCGCCTCCGGCGCCGCCACCTCAGGACCTTGATGTCGGTCGACGACCTCGTCGGGCGGGTGCGGAACGCGCTGGAAGAGACGGGACAGGCCGAGGAGACGCTGGTCTTCTTCCTGAGCGACAACGCGCTCGTGTGGGGCGACCACGGTCTCGAGGCGAAGACCGTCCCCTACATGCCGGCGGTCAAGGTGCCGTTCTTGGCGCGATGGCCGGGGCACATAGACGAAGGCACCGACGACTCGCTGGTCGCCACCGTCGACGTCGCGCCCACTGTGCTGGAGGCTGCGGGGATCGAGCCGTCGGCGCCCATGGACGGGCGCTCGCTCCTGACGGGGCTCCGGCGCGAGCGGCTGCTGACCGAGAACCTCGACCCCTTCAACGGGGTGCCGGAGTGGGCGGCGCTGGTGCTCGACGACGGACGTCATTACATCGAGTACTACGACAGGAGGGGGGAAACGACGTTCCACGAGCTGTACCGGCTCGACACGGACCCGTGGGAACTCGAGAACCTGCTCTACGACGGCGAGTCGACGAGCCCCGACCCCCTCCTATCGCTGCTGCTGGCGAACGACCGGGCCTGCGAGGGCC
>JALZEI010000118.1 GCA_030862115.1 Actinomycetota bacterium | reverse complement strand
ACACGGTTTGTTCGCCGGCACCTTCGACAAAGGCGCTCCGGTACTTGGCCGCATCGAATTCGGCAGGAGGGTCGAACGTTTCGTCTTTTAGCTCGGCTCTTTTTATGCGGTCGAGTCTGAACATGCGTTCGTCCTCGGTGAGTTGGTCCCACGCGACGAGGTACCACCGTCCCACCGCGGCGACCAACCCCCACGGCTGAATGGTCCGCGTTGTCAGTTCGCCACGAGTACCGGAGAGGTAGTCGAGCTCGAGCTTCGTGCCCGAGGCGACGCCTCGCTGGACGGTCGCCAGATGCGACGACGGCCCCCCCTCGAGCTTCACGCTCAGGCTGGGAACATCGTCTTCTTGCACGCCGGCCCCCAGCGCGCGCCCCAACTTAGCGAGGGCACGCTGCAGCGAGTCGGCCTCCTCCATATCCGGGAGGTCGACGAGCGCTTGTCCGCCCGCGTACAGGGCGAGTGCCTCCGCCGGCGTCAGCCTCAGGGGGGCCGAGAAGTAATCGGCCATCCGCACGTAAACGCGGTCGTCGTCGATGGTCGCGTCGATCAGATCTCCCGGCCCGTAACCGGGGAGGCCGCACATGAACACGAGGTTCAGATCGTCGACGAGATCCTTCTTGCGGACTCCGAACTTCGTGGCGAGCTCGTCGACGCTCACGCCCGGATGCTGGATGGCGTACGGCAACAACAACAGGATGCGTCGAAGACGACGACCCAGCCGGCCCTCTGCGGTCTCGGCCATCACGCGACTCCGTTACCGCCGAGCCAGGGAGCGACGCGCGCGCACAGCTGCGAGCGAAGCGCGTCCGGCGACACGATCTCGGTCTGTCCGGCGAACTCGATGATCCAGGAGAGAAAGGCGTCGACGTTCGAGACCGGCAGCTCGACGTCGACCGCTCCGTCGTCGGTCTCCTTTTGTGGATGCCTCGACATGTTCTGCTCCACCCACCACCGCAGATCGGGATCGAAACGGACGGTGGCGGTGATCTCCTCGGCCCCCGATTCCCACGACTCCTTGGCGACCCGGTCGGATGCGTTGAATCCCTGTGGCACCTCGTAGGTTCCTTCGAGCGGGCTTATGTCCGAACCGATTCGCGCGGCCTTGAAGGTGCGGGGTTCGTCTCTGTCACGATCATTCGCCACGAGATACCAGTTGCCCCTCCGATGAACGAGCCCGTACGGCTCCACTTTCCGTTGCGAGACGCCGCCGTCGGCCGTTTCGTAGGTGAACGCGATCGGTGTGCGGTCGAGCAGCGCGGCGTAGAGAGGGCCGAGCACGGGCTGTTCTGCCGAGACGTCGGCCCCCCAGGCGATCCGGCTGCTGGGCCCGGTCGGGTCGAGATCGCTCATCGACAGTTTGAGTAGCCCACTGCCGGCTTGTTCTTTCGCTCCGAGAACGGAGTCGGCGGCCAGTCGCAGGGCGGCGACCTCGTCGGGGGCCAGATCGAGCTCGGGCAGGTAGTAGCTCGATTTGTCGATGAAGTAGCCGTCTGCTTGATCGCTGAAGGAATCAGTCGGCCGGACCTCCAGGGGCACGCCCATGGCCCGGAGCGCTTCTTTGTCCCGTTCGAAAGCGCGCCGGAAGGCCTCGTGTGTCTCCTGGTCGTAGCCGGCGATCTGCTCGCGGATGTCCTCCGCGGTCAGGGGTCGCCGGCTCTCGAGAAGGGCCGCGATCAGGTTGATGAGTCGTTCGATGCGTCGCACGAAAGCAGCGTATCCAACCCTCCGGCGGCCTTTGGGTTTATGTCGGGGCGGCGCGTCGAGACGAAGGTTCACTCCATGGGTCTACGACGATTCGTTTGGTGAGGGTGTGACCCGCGCCACCGCGGTGCCTAACTGAAGTCGTGCGGAACCGCGGTCGGGGTGGCGGCCCTGCCTGCCGCCGACGCGGCGAGCCACAGTTCGGGGACCTCGTCCATGGATCTGCCCATGGATGTCGGATCTACTGCTCTTTCCTTCAAGAGACTCAGGCCGGGTCGTCCATCGATGTGAACGATCTCGTGTCGCCCTTTTATGTCGGGATGGCTGAGGGCTTCGGATACCTCCTCGGCTTGCTCGGCCGGAAGCTCCGGCACCACGATCGTGCAGCGCTCTCGGGCCGCGAGCGACAGCGCCGTCAGGGAGTGATGGCTGACCCCCCGATGCCGCGCGCGGTCGTCGGCAAAGGAAATCCTCAGACACGCGAACGCGTTGCCCCCCAACGCCGTCGTGGCATCCAGGATCTGTCCCTGCTCTATGGCGGTGTGACCCAGGGTCGTTCCGGTGCCCACGACACCCGGCCCCATCGCGGCCACAATCACGCGGGCCTCGCCGACCGCCGCGAGCGCCGCCAATCCGCTGAACACATTCACTGCTTCGATATCTCCACCGAAGGCGTGGCCGCAGGTGGCGGTGACGTCGATCAGGTCTGCCTCCTTGAGCTCGCGGACGAGGTTGCTCCACGCGAGGGGCAGCGCCGCGCCGTCCGTCATCAGGTATCCAACTCTCGTGTCGGGATTCTCGGCCTTGATTCCTGCGGCGACCCCAGCGATCTGCGAATGAAGGCTGCCGGCAACAACCGGCACGCCCTTCAGCGAGGTCGTGTTCCTTAGCGTCTCGTGGTGTGAACTCTCGGGGGCCTCGACGGCGTTCACATTCTTCTGCCAGGGGGTGTAGCGCATCTTCATGATGTGCCCGGCGAGGTCGGGTGGTGCCTCGTATCCGTCGAGATTCCACAGCACAAAGGCCACCCCGCCGGTACCGAGGCCCAGGTCAATGCCCGCCGTGTTCAGAACGACTCGGTCGCCTTCGTCAAGGGGGCCGAGCATGTCTGGAAATCCGGCCGCTTGGATTCGGTCTTCTCCAACTTGGACTCGGACGCGGATCAGGTGCGGATCGGAGCCGAGGACTTGGATGACCGTGCCCTCCCGGAAGGTCGCCACTACAGAGAGGCGATGAGCTTCGCAACCCGCTCGTCTTGCGAGCGGAAGGGATCCTTACAGAGGACCGTGCGTTGGGCTTGGTCGTTGAGCTTTAGGTGTACCCAGTCGACGGTGAAATCGCGCCGCTTTCGTTTGGCCGCCCGGATGAACTCGCCGCGCAGGCGCGCCCTCGTCGTCTCGGGCGGCTCCTGGGTTGCTCGTTCGATGTCCTCCTCGTCGCACATCCTCTCCACCAGGCCTCGCCTCTCCAGTAGGTAGTGCAACCCCCGCTTGCGGTTGACGTCGTGATAGGCCAGGTCCATCAAAGCGATGCGCGGATGAGATAACGAGAGTTTGTGTTTCTCCCGATACTGCTCGATCAATTTCCTCTTGATGATCCAATCGACCTGCCTGTCGAGCGCGCTCTGATCGTGTTCGAGGCTGGTGATCGCGTGCTCCCACATGCCGGCGATCTGTTTGAGGACGGTGTCGTCGCGCTTGTCGACCCAGCGCAGTGCTTTATCGAGATATTCCTTTTGCAGATCGAGGGCCGATGCCTCCCGGCCGTTTGCCAGGCGAACGCGCCGCCGGCACGTCGTGTCGTGGCTGATCTCTCGGATGGCCCTGATCGGATTCTCGAGAGTCATGTCGCGAATCTGCACGTTCTCCTCGACCATGCGGAGCAGAAGGGCCGTCGTGCCCACCTTGAGATATGAGGTCCATTCGCTCATGTTCGAGTCGCCGACGATGACGTGCAAGCGTCGATACTTCTCGGCGTCCGCGTGAGGCTCGTCGCGCGTGTTGATGATGGGACGGGATCTCGTCGTCGCGGAGGAGACTCCCTCCCAGATGTGCTCGGCGCGCTGCGAGATGCAGAACAAAGCGCCGCGCGCGGTCTGTAACACCTTCCCGGCCCCCGCGAAGATCTGGCGCGTCACGAAGAACGGGATCATCACCTCCGCCAGGCGACCGAACTCCCCGTAGCGCGACACGAGGTAGTTCTCATGGCTTCCGTAGGAGTTCCCCGCCGAGTCCGTGTTGTTCTTGAACAGGTAGATGTCTCCCGAGATGCCCTCCTCTCGCAGCCGCGCCTCGGCCGCGCGCAATAGTCCCTCGAGGATCCTCTCCCCCGCCTTGTCGTGCACGACGAGGTCGTAGACCGTGTCGCATTCGGGGGTGGCGTATTCGGGGTGAGAGCCGACGTCCAGATAGAGCCGGGCGCCGTTCTCGAGAAAGACGTTCGAGGAGCGTCCCCACGACACCACGCGCCGGAACAGGTAGCGGGCGACCTCGTCGGGAGACAGGCGTCTCTGTCCCCGAAAGGTGCAGGTGACGCCGTATTCGTTCTCGGTGCCGAAGATCCGTCGCTCCACAGGGCTCAGGATACGGGCGCCTCGGGTGGAGCACCGCCCCGGAAGGAATCGGGAGGCCTACGCCGGAGAAGGCTTCCTTCGTCTAGTCAGACCCGCGCCGGCGAGGGCCGCGCCGATGACGGTAATCACGACGCCGTCTCCGGCCGGCGCTCCGGGGGGAGACGCGGGATGCGGCGCGGTCCCGGTTACCGGCATCGCCGGTGCCTTCTCCGGCAACCCGAGTTCGCGGAGGACTCCCAGGGCGCGCGGTGAGTAGGACTGCCATCCGTAGGGCACCGGGTCACGACCACCTTCGACATGAGGGATCGACTGTCCCGGGGGCGTGAAGGCAAACGGCTCCGGTCGCGCGAACGGATAAAGGTGTTGGACGACCGAAACGTGCTCCAGACGGTCCACGTAGAAATCGAGTGTGAAGGAGAGCTTGTAGCGCGGCCCGAGGTCGTTTGAAGGGAGCCGCGCGGGGCCTTCTCCGACGATCAGGCTGCCGTTCCCGAGGGGCGGTTCGAGCGGATAGCCATGAAGCAGCTCGCGACTGAGATAGATGCGGTGGTCCCACTGGTTGTTCGGCGTCAGCCGCCGGGGTCCGATGTCGATCGGCTTATCGATCCCGGGCCCAGAGATGCGAAGGCTCCCTACGCTGTAGAGCTTGGCGGAAGCCGGCGCGGCCGCCGCCAGTAAGCACGAACAGGTTGCGGCCACAACGAAGAGTTTCCGTGACGAGTTCCGGCGCCCGCGCATACCTCATATACACCGAGGCGGATGCTTGGGTTCCCGAGGTCCCGGTTTAAAGGAGCTCCTGGAGCTGGGCGCGCGTTAAGCGACGGAACTTCCGGCGGGCGAGGTTGCGATCGAGGATGGCGACCTCGAGGCGCTCGGCGGGGAGCTCGGCGTCCTCGACGGTCTTGAGGGCGTCCTGTGCCATGCCGAAAGCCGTCTTGAGATCGGGAAGCCTCTTCGGGTAGGTGGAGGGATAGTTCGAATCGAGGTGGGTCGTGAGGGCCTCGGCCTGGCCCCCCATGGCCACGAACCCCGTCCGGTCGGTGACCGAGCCGTCGAAGAGGATGTGGAACAACTCGTTTTCCTCGGTCGACGGGCCGACGGCCGCGACGAGGATCTCGCACTCGTAGGGCTTCACCTCGGAGGTGAAGATGTTCCCCAGCGATTGCGAGTAAGCGTTGGCGAGTCCTTTCGCGGTCACGTCCTCGCGCGAGTACGAGTAACCCTTTACGTCGAGCAGCCTGATGCCGCCGATCCTGAGCTGTTCATATTCGTTGAACTTCCCGACGCCGGCGAAGGCGATGCGGTCGTAGATCTCGGAGATCTTGTAGAGGGTTGCCGATGGGTTCTCGGCGACGAACAGAATCCCGTCCCCGAATTCGAGGGCGATGACCGATCGGCCTCTGGCGATGCCTTTGCGCGCGTAGTCGGCCTTGTCGCGCATGAGCTGCTCGGGCGAGACGTAGTACGGGACGGCCATCGCCTAGCTCTCTTCTCCCGGACGCCGTACGTCGACGGGGTGACTCTCCTGGTGACGGACCTCTTCGGAACGGTCGCTCATAAGTTGTTCGAAGATGACCTGGATCTCGTCCTCGGGGATCTCGACGATGCCCTCGGCGGTGATCGCGGCAACGGTTGGATAGATGCCGCGCATGAGGTCGGGACCTCCGGTGCCGACGTCCTCGTCGGCCGCATCGAACAGCGCTTCGATGGCGATCTTTATCGCTTCATCCCGGCTCAGGTCGCGCCGGTAACGTTTCTTCAGCGAGGAGCGCGCGTCTTTTCCTCCGGATCCCGTTGCGTGGTAGTCGTCTTCCTCGTAGCGGCCTCCGGTCACGTCGTATTTGAAGATGCGCCCGTGCTGCCGCCCCTCGTCGAACCCGGCGAACAGCGGCACGACGACCAGTCCCTGCATGGCGGCCGGAAGATTCGCCCGGATCATCTGCGAGAGCTTGTTGGCCTTGCCCTCGAGGCTCAGTCGCTCCCCCTCGACCTTTTCGTAGTGCTCGAGCTCCGTTTGAAGGAGCCGAACCATCTCGACGGCCGGCCCCGCGGCCCCCGCTATCGCCACGGCCGACATGTCGTCGGCGGCGAAGACCTTCTCTATCGAACGGTGGGCTATCTGGAACCCCTCGGTGGCCCTTCGGTCACCGGCCACGACCACTCCGTCTCCGTAGCGTAGGGCCAGCACCGTGGTCCCCTCGGGGGCCTCGACCCGCCCGTGGGGGTCGCTTTTCGGCAGCAGCTCGGGGCTCTGCGCCCTGATCAGGTCGCTAAACGAGGAGCCGGGGCCGTAAACCGGCACCCGGAGCATGTCCTGGATAGTTGGCTCGTTAACCGGCTCCATGGGCGACAAGATATTCGATAGCGCGCTCCAGTACCGCAACGTCATCCTCGATCCGCCCCAGGGCTCCATTGCAGTTGAAGCACAGGA
>JALZEI010000110.1 GCA_030862115.1 Actinomycetota bacterium | reverse complement strand
GTGCTCGGTTCAGCCGAGCACCCCTCTCTCTTTCTCAGAAGGGACGAGTGGACATGAAGAAACTGAGCAGTGCTTTGATCCTGCCGCTGCTCTTTCTCGCCGGGTGCGGGGCCGCGGCCGAAACGGGAGCCCAAGATGCACGCTCGGAGACACGGGCCGCGGTCGCCTTTTTGGAGGACACGGAGCGAGCGGCCAAGTCCTATGGCCGTGACAAGCTCGGCCACGTCCTCAAGCTAGACACGGACGCGCTCTTAAAGCAGGGACTCCAAGTCCCGCCCGGTACTTCCCTTCGGATTCAGACGGTGCACAGCGGCTATTGCATCGAGGTCGAGAGCGATGATCTGTCTTCCGGCAATCGTTGGCAGCGGGCGACGGTGGCTTCGGGGTTTTCGAGGATCTCGGCTGCAGACTCGTGTCCGTTGGTTAAGGACTAGTTGCTACCAGCTGAGATCGATGTCGTGGGCCGACTCCAGAAAGGCGACCATGAGATCGACCGTCGCGTCGACGTCGGCTTTTGCCGCCATCTCATTGGCGGTATGCACATATCGCACGGGGGTCGAGATCGTGATGACCGGGACCCCTCCACGGGACGCCTGGATCGCGCCGGCGTCCGTGCCGCCCCGGGGAAGGATCTCCTTTTGGTGGGTGATGTCATTAGCTTTCGCCAGTCGCTCGAATTCCCGCACGAGCCGCGGATCCGAGATGGACGCCCCGTTCATCACGGTGATGGAGGCCCCCTCGCCCAGCCGGCTCACCCTGTCTCCCACCGCGACCCCCGGCGTGTCCGTCGCCAGCGTTATGTCGAGGGCGACGCCGATGTCCGGCTCCGCTCCGTACGCGCTCGTTCGCGCGCCGCGCAGACCCACCTCCTCCTGCACACTGACGACGGCGTGAATCTCGGACTGCGTTTTTTTCGCGCGCTCGAGCGCCTTCAGGAGCACGTAAACGCCGAGCCGGTCGTCCAAATAGGGGGCGCTTACCGCGTAGTCGTTCACGAGCGGCGTGCGGTAGAGCGTGATCGGGTCTGCCACGGATACGTTCTCTTTGACTTCGTCGGCCGGAATCATTAAGTCGATATAGAGGTCCTCGAGCGACAGCGACTTCTTCTTTTCCTCCGAAGTCAAAACGTGGATGGGTTTCGTCTTCCAGTACATGAGGCCCACGTAGTCCCGCCGGCCCGCGACCAGCACGCGCTGAACGGTCAGCGTGCGCGCGTCGAACCCTCCCACCGGCGACGGCCACACGAACCCCTCGTCGTCGACGTGCTTCACCAGAAACCCGATGGAATCCATGTGCGCGCTCAACATCACCTTCGGGGCATCGCCTTTCCGCTTGCCGATTACGCTGCCCAGCTTGTCGACGTGCACGTCGTCGACCAGTTCGCTCATACGGGCCACTACGACGTCGCGGATTCGCTCCTCGCGACCGGAGATGCCCGGCGTGGTGACCAGCTCGGTGAAAAGCCCCTCATCCATAAGCGCCCCATCCTGCACCACCCGCTCCCCCCGAGCAATAAGACCCCCCCTTTTCCGCCGACTGGTGTCTGAGCGCTAAATATCAGCGCTTAGACACCACTCGGCATGGTGGGGGTGGTACTCCCATTGGGTTCGGATAGACGATCTCTCCCTCGTCAATAATGCGACGCGCAAACGACCTGAGGATGGTCGCAAGCTCCGCCGTGTCACTCTCGCCGAGCCCCTTCCACGGAGCGAGGGCCGCTCGGTCGGCGGTCGCGTCAATGTGGGCCACAAGCCCTGCTCCCTCGTCGGTCAACGCTCCCTTCACATCGACGATGCCGCGCTCGAGAAGCCGGCCTCGCGCCCCCGACCAATCGGCTTCGGACCAGCCGCGGAAGAGCCGCAACCCTTCCTCCGGAACTCTCCCGGCGGCCGCTTGCAGCACGTGCGCCTCGCACCCGTCGATCCCGGCCCCCACGAGACTTGCAACGTGTCCATCTCCCCGGTGCTCCCGGAGCAGCGTGCATCCGTGCCACAGCGCGAGGTGGGAGGGAGCGGGCCACTCCAGGGAAAGATGGGCCGCGTACAGTGGCCGGCCCTCGGGTCTACAGAGCTCGAGAGCACGACGGATCAGCGACACCGCCCGATCGACCGCTCCGGAACCGGCTTCCTCACCGAGAGATCGATTCAGGGAGGCGTCTGCAACCTCGAGGCGCGCCGCGAGAACTCGCGCCGGCGACGAAAAACTCCACGCGTCGGGAATTGCGCGCGCGACCATGGCGGGATTGAAGTTGTACAACACCGCGGTCGCCACCTCGGCGCCAATCGGTCCCATCGCTGCACAGCGCGAGGCGAAGTAACCCATCCACCCACCCTTAAGACCGGCCCGGTCATAGATCTCTTTCTTCTCGCGCGCGAAGTAAACGACCGCATGCACGGGCTCGAACAAACGCCACATATCGCGTGCAATCCACTCGTTCACGAGCTCCTCTCTGTGCCGTCAGATTAAAGAACTGATTCGGTCAGTGTTTCGGCGCTGGATCCAAGCGCCATGGCTTTCTCCTTTCGACGATGTGATCAGCGGCTATGCACGGATCGCTCTGATATCGAGTTCACCGGTTAGGAGGGTCGCGCGGAGGTCTGCTCCCTAACGATACGTAGAAGGTCATCGACTTTGAAGGGCTTGACTATGTAATCGTTGCATCCCTCCTCGCGGGCGCGGATAAGCGTGGACTCGCTGGAGTGAGCCGACATGATCACGATCGGCAACTCATCGGGTCCGTGGTCGGTGCGCAGTGACTTGAGAACGTCCCACCCGTCGATACCCGGCAGGCGGATGTCGAGCAACACCAGGTCGAAGGCCGAGGAACCCGCGAGCTCGAGCGCGTGCTCGCCCGTGGATGCCTCCACTACCTCGTGTGCCTCGGTCTCCAGCGACAGGCGCGTGAGCATCCTGATGTCCGGTTCGTCATCAACTATGAGGACGGCTGCCATCAGGCGTTTTGCAGCCTCACCACAAAAGTCGCGCCGGTTGGCTCATTGGGCTCGTAATAGACCTGACCGTCCAAAGCCTCGACGATCATTTTCACGATGGCGAGACCCAACCCCGAGCCCCCGATATTGGCCGAGTCGGACCCGCGCGCGAACGGCTCGAAAAGGGCCGGCACCAGGGAGGGTTCGACGCCGGGGCCGTCGTCGCAAACGCTTAGGTCCGTGTGGGGGCCGGAGTTCTCCGCGCGCAGCGTCACGTTCGGCCCCCCATAGCGATAAGCGTTGGTCACGAGATTGATGAGGACTTGTTCGAGCCGGAGAGCATCGGAGGACACCGTTAACGATCCCTCGGTTTGGATATCGAGTTTGTGGCCCGGGGGCGGAGGATTGGCTTCGATCACGCGCCTGAAGACCTCTTCGACGTCCACCGGTTCCAGCTGCAGGTGTAGAGCTCCTGCCTGCAGTTTGCTTATGTCCAGCAAGTTGTTAACCAGAACCGTCAACCGCTGACTCGATCTCGACATAGCCGAGAGCGCGGAATCCATCTGGACTTCGGTCATCCGGTCGCGGTTCTTTGTGAGGACCTGGACAAAGCCCACCAACGTGGTCATGGGGGTCCGCAGCTCGTGCGCGGCGTTGGCGATAAACCTGTCGCGGAACTCCTCCTGTGCTTTGCGCTGCGAGATGTCCTGTACCGTGCCGATCATCTTGACGGCCTGACCGTTCTCATCCCGAATGGTCTGTCCGCGCGCATGGACATAACGCACGCGCCCATCCGGTCGCCGGATCCGGTACTCGACATCGAACCGCTCGTTCTCGTGGAGCGCTTTGGCCACGGCCTCGTCCATGACCTTGCGATCCTCTTCGAGAATCATCGGCTGCACCGAATCCGAGGTCGGGATGAAAGATCTAGGTTCGAGGCCGAAGATCCGGAAGAGCTCATCGGACCAGGTCGTCCGGTCCCTCTGCACTTCCCACTCCCAGTTTCCGATAGATGCAAGCTCCTGGGCCTCCAGCAGCCGGTCGTGAGTGCTCTGCAAGCTCTCGAAGAAGGCGGCGCGTTCCAGAGCGAGGTCGGCGAGAAAAGCCAGGCGTCGCAGCAGCCCCAATTCGTCCTCGCCGAAGAACGGCGTGTAGGGGCTGGACACTACGATCATGCGGCCGGCCTTCATGGGAATGACGACCTCGGACTGGTGGGAGGTTTCGGGGCGATCCGATCCGAGCTCTTGGAGGACGCGCTTCGCCTCCTCGTCCGTTACGCCGTGTGCGCCGAGCAGCCTGTTTTGATTGTCGACAAGGAAGGAGCCGCGGCCGGCAGACATCTCGGACACAAGTGGAAGAAGGGTTCCGGCCACTTCCGTCGGAGTGAGGGCCTCCATGAGCTGCGCCTCGGCGGTCTGTAGTCGCTCGGTTCCCGGCTTCCGCCACAGGGCTCGCACGAACGGGGGTGGAGCGAAGCCGAGCAGGAACACCGGCCCGATCGCGATCCCGGCAAGCTGCACGCCGATATCGAAAACGCTCTTCTCCTCGCTGGGGGTCCTGCTTCCGGCCGCGATGAGAAGCAGGGCCAACCCCATGGCGCCGATGCTCAGAGTTCGCATGCGGCGCTTGGCGACGTCGGGCTGCCCGCGGCCCCCCCGCCAGAGCCGCACCGCAACAAAAGTAGACAAGATGGTCCATTGTCCCAACAGAAGCGCTATCAAGATGAGGTTTGCGCGCGAGCGGGGCTCCCCCTCAGCGGGAAGAGGGGGGGTCGCGAAGGCCGTCACGATCACCGCGAGGGTCACCAGCGCGGCGCCCACCTCCAGCCATTTGTTACGGCGCTCGAAAGTGTTGGCAAAGCGGAAAAGGAAGTATGGGAAAAGAGCCACGATCGCTGTATCGACCTTCACGATGAAGGCCACCAAGCCACTTTCGGATCCCTCGAACCTCTCCAGCACTCGCCCAGCCACGATGACGTAGGCGAGAACGCCGAAGGTAGCCGCCAGCCAGGCCGTGGCCGCGTCGCGCCTTTTAACCCACTGATAGATCGCGATGAGCCCAAGCCCCACGAATGAGACGAGCAGAGCTTCTTCTAGGACCCCGTATAGCGTTTCCAGATAATCCTCCTAGATCAGGAGGCCCCCATTCTCCCGTATCCAGACCCGCGCAGGGTGAACATTGAGCCTTAAAGGATCCCTCTGACTCGGGCGACGCCGTCCAGTAAGCCGTATATGGCCTCGGCCCCCTCCCGGGCGCCGGCCTCGGCCTGGGACAAATCGTCCTCGGATACGCAAAGCTCGGCGATCGCGGCGGCGAGCTCGGCGGAGTGCTCCACATCGAGCTCCCCGTGAAGCTCGAAGTACTCGGCCGCACGGCCGACTATCCCGTAGTGATCTCGCAGCCCAGTGACCTTCGTGGTCGCCACCTCGGGGGTCTGCGACTCGTAGCCGTAGAGCATTCCGAGAGCAAACGGAAGAGATGCAGACTGCGCCCTCCGCGAGAAGCTCGACACACAAGCGGCCGTCTCGGGCTCGGCGGGAGCCGTCCGTACCGCGGCCTCGTCCCGCCCCAGTGCCTTTGCGAATTGCAACCAGAGCCCGGCGTGGTCGTCGTCGACCTCGTCGCTCAGGTTGGCCGCAACGGTTTCCCTCGGCCGGCCCGGGCCCATGCGGCCAACGATCCCACGGAGATAGTCGGGAAAAGCCTCGACCTGGCGCCAGTACTGCCCGGCATAGAACCCGAGGTCGTCGCGCTCCAGAGTGCCGGCCGCCCACGACTTGTAGAAGGGGTGATCGAGCAACCGCCGGTCCGCCGCTGCCCTGGTAAGTCGAAGTTCCACCACGCGCTGGTCCACAGCTCTCCTCTCACTCGCTTTGGTTTTCACCATATAGCGAGTCGGGCCCGGGACGGCAGATCCCAAGCCCCCTCGTTTGCAACTCCGCGTATGGTGCAAACGGCCGTTCTTTCGAAGTTAGTGGAGGTCGCTAGTGATTACGCCTGAAGCTAAACGTGTCCTCGAGTCCGATGCTCTCGCGCACGTCGCCACCGTCGACCGCCAAGGGAGGCCGCGCGTGACCTGCGCCTGGGTGGGCCTCGACGGTGACGAGATAGTTCTCGCCACCCTTTTCGATCAGGCCAAACTCAAAGACATGAGACGAAACCCGCACGTGACGTTGTCGTTCGAAACCGACGTCGTCAACGACTACGGGCTCAAGGAGTATCTCGTCGTCTACGGGACCGCCCGCATCACCGAGGGTGACGCCGCGCGGCTGCTACAGGAACTCGCGCACACCTACCTCGGCCCGGACGTCGTCTTTCCGGCAATGGACGATCCCCCGCCGGGCTTCATTACGCACATCTCCGTCGAACGCCTCGCGGGCGTGGGTCCCTGGAAGTAACCCGGCGTCGACTGCTCCAATTCAGGCGCTATGCGCCGTTTTTGGAGCACTCGACGACTACTTAGCAGGCCTCGAAGGGGAAGACTCGCAGCTCGGTGACCTCGCGTCCCGCCGTGGTCGCCTCGAGACGACCCCTATCGCCCGACACCAAAATCCAGTGGTTCTTATCGGGATGCTCGTGCTTGTCGGCGCGGGGATAAAGATGCTGCACCCGTCGCGCCCGGTCGCCGACCCTCAGTCCCTTTCTCGTATGAAACTGGAGAAGCCCGTGGCGGTCGGAGACCACAGACCGCTTGCGCAGAATGGCGACGACGGCCGTTTTCGTGTCTTCATTGAAGAACATGCGGAAGCGACCCTTCCAGACCGCGTCGATGACGTCTATGCATTGATAGGGGTGACGGTCGACACTCGTGGGGGGGCCGAACCAGTTCTTGAACTGTTTGTAGGTCGTCACATCCCTCTTGATGGGCCCCATCCGGTGAACGTTGACGAGGTCGTCCTTATCCGCGACGGCGGGGACGGTCAGAAAAAGGCTCGCGGCCATCGTGACGACGACAAGCCTTGCGAGGCGGCCGCGTCGATTTACCTCCGGCGTGCGTGTCATGAGACGTCCCTTTCTTCTTCGAGGAACTCGTAGTGGAGCTTCAGATTACGCCCCTTCACGGCCAGTCCGAGCTTTTCCAGCGCCAGCGCGTAGAGCTCGAGCTGATCGGCTTCGTCGGACTTGTCGAAGCGCCGGCCGGTTTTGAAGTCGACGATCTCGAGTCCCCCGTCGTCGGTCTCGTACACCGCGTCGATGCGACCGCGGATGACGCGCCCGTCTTTCTTCAATGCGAACGGCAGCTCGAGCATCGGCTCGCCCGACGGCAACTTCGCCACCGTCCGCTCCGCGTAGCCCAGCTCGTTAAAGCGGGCGATCTTCCTGGAGATGAGACTCACCTCCTGAACCTCCGCAGGATCGTCCATCTCGCCCTCGTCGGGGTAAGGAGCTATCCCCCGACTCCGTTCCTCGATCATCCGGTGCACCTCCGTACCAATCCGGCGCGCGGAGGTCGGACGTTCGGGTAGCGGGCGCACGAGGTCCCACGCTCCTATCTCGCCCTTCGCGAGACGGATCAGCGAGGTGGCCGAGATGAAGTCCGGCACTGCCGGCTCGACCGAAGCTTTCTCACGATGGGCCGCGGCGATGAGCGAGAGATCCCGCTCGTGGCCGGCGATCAAGGTCTCGGCCTCCGCCCGATCGGCTGCAGACAGTTGGTCCAGCACGGACTCGAGACTCATTTTCTCCGACACGACGGCGTCTGCAGCACTCCCCCATCCCTGGGGGAACAGCTCGTCTTCCGTACCGATGCGGGCCGGCGGCGGCCACTTGCGGCGGTCCTCCATCGCCTCAAAGAGTGGGTTCTCCTCCGGCATCTCGTCGCGACGAACCACGGTGAGGAGATCCCGCCCCTCGAGCTCGGCAAGTTCGTCCCAGAACTGCGACGGACCCTTCTCGCGCTTGTCGCGTCCGTACCACCACGACGCGGTTACGGCCAGACGCTGCTTCGCTCTCGTCAACGAAACGTAGAAGAGTCGCCGTTCATCCTCGATGACTCGCTCGCGCACCGCTTCTTTGAACTTGTTCAGGTTGCCCTCGTACTTCGGGAGGTCGCCGGCGTCCTCGCGCACCTCATAGGGCAGCTCCGAATACGACGTGAGCGGGTTGGGCGACATGGTGTTGGGAAAGACCGAGTAGACCTTGTTGCCGCTCTTGTTTTCGGACGCGGCCACGGAGGGCACGAACACGCATTCGAACTCCAGGCCCTTCGCTTGATGGACGGTCATCAGCTTCACAGAGTTCCCCTCGGCGGGCTGGGTCGCCTCGAGCGTTTCCTCGGCATCCTCCGCCGCATCCAGGTACGCGATGAACGAACGCAATGTCGCTTCCCCCTCGACGGGCGCGAAGGTGGCCACCTGGTCGAGGAAGTTCGAGATGTTTTGCTTCGCCGCGGGGGCCGTTCGCCCCGTCGACGCCTCGAGCGCGTCGAGGATGCCCGCCTCGCGGATCACCTCCTGGACCAGCTCCAGCAGCGGAGCGTTCGATTTCTTTCGAATGGCTCCCAGCCGGGCCGCGAAGCCCTTCAGGCGACGTTTCGCCTCTCCCGGCAACTCATCGATCTCGTCGAGGTGGTCGAGTGACTCGCTTAGCGAGAACCCAACCTCGCCGGGCTCCATGTCGCGCGCCCGCTCCTCATCGCCGCCCGCAAGTCGCAGTCGCAAGTCCCAGTTCTGTTCGGCCGACCAACGGGCGAGGAGGGCGAGATCCCGGTAGTGGATGCGCCAGCGCGGTCCGAGAAGGATGCGCGCGAGCCAGCGATTCGCACCCGGTTTCGTCTCGAGCGCGCGCAGCCAGGCCACGACCTCGGTAACTTCCGGCGTCTTGAGAAGCCCGCCCAAACCCACCACCTCGACGGGGATCTTCTTCTCCTCCAGGGCCTGCAAGAGCATGTCCATGGCGGCCTTGCGCCTCACCAGAATGGCGATGTCGCGCCACTCCACCGGATCGCGGCCCTCGTCCGTGGCCTGCTCGTGCAATATGTCGCACTGCTCGGCGATCCAATCGGCTTCGGCGCGCTCGTCCGAAAAGAGCCCCAGCGACACGGCCCCCTCGCCGTTCCACGATTGGGCGCGCAGCGGATCGCCCGGACGGCGCTCCTCCGGAATGTGCTCGACGAGGGCGTTGGCGACCTCGAGGATCTTCCGACCCGAGCGGAAGTTCTCGCTCAAAGAGATCGATTCGTACGGCTGCCCGTCGGGGCGTTTGAAGTCCTGCGGGAAGTTGATGAGGTTGAACATCGTCGCTCCCCGCCACGCAAAGATCGCCTGGCGCGCGTCGCCCACCGCGGTGACGGCCCCCTCACCGATCAGCGCTTGGAGCATGCGGCGCTGGGCCACGTTCGTGTCCTGGTACTCGTCGAGCAAGACGAAGGGGAACCGACGCCGGTACATGTCCCGCACCTCCGGATGTCCCTCCAGAACCTCCACGGCCTTGGTGACCTGGTCGCCGAAGTCGATGCGCTCGGCCTTCGCCTTTGCCTTGATGTAGGCGGCGACCGCACGACACAGCTCTTTGCGGCGCGCCGCGGCGCGGATCATGTCCTCGTCGGCGTCCTTCATGCCGAGGACCCGGTCGGCCGCGGCCTCGATGTCCGACAGCTTGGCCATGTGATTGGCAACGGCCTCCGAGAGAGCGAGCGCCGATCTCACGACGTACGAGGAACGAACCTCCAGATGGTCGAAGGGGGGCAGGTCGTCCATGCAGGACAGCACGAGCTGCCATTGCTGCGCTTGCGACAAAAGTCCGGCTTCGGGCTCGACGTTGACGAGCAGGCCGTGGTCTCTCACGATGCCCGCCGCGAACGCGTTGTAGGTGAAGACCGAGACGTCCTCCCCCGACTCGTCGTGCAGCTCGGCCAAAGCAAGGCGCACGCGGGATTGGAGCTCGTCGGCGGCTTTGTTCGTGAACGTAAGGCCGAGGACCTGGCTCGGCGAGAACGGCTGCGTGGCAAGGGCCCAGGCGATGCGCGCGGCCATGACCGCCGTCTTGCCCGATCCCGCCCCCGCGATGAGGTGGAGAGGTTCGAGGCCGTGGCTTATCGCTCTCCACTGTTCGTCGGTGGGCTCGTAGCCCTTGAGTGCGGCGCGGATTGCCGGGGACCGGCGCGGGTCGTCGGTCATGCCGGCAGCTCCTTGCCCTCCGACCACAGCGGGCACAGCGGTTTGAACTTGCACCAGGTGCAATCGGCCTCGGGATTCGGACGGAAGTCCTCGGCCAGGGCCCCCTCGATCAAAGCCGGCAGCCGCTCGAGCACCTTCTCGGCATCCTCGGGCTTCTGGTTCCGCTTGACCACGTCGCCCTTGACCAGAGGCGGCTTCGGATAGATCAGCTGCATCGATGCCGGTTCTCCCAGCGCGGAGATCTCGGGGTGCTCTTTGGCCGCCAGGTAATAGATCGCAAGCTGCAGTGACTCCCGTGCTTCGTCCCATCCGATCGCCGAGGTCGACGTCTTGTAGTCCGAGATGATCAGGTTCTTGCCGACCCTGTCGATGCGGTCGATCCGACCGGTGATGCGGTGACCGTCGAGGTCGACCTTGAACTGCGTCTCGGCCTGAGCGGCCTGACCGGGCTTAAGGTACTTGCCGTAACGCTCGATCATCAGCTGGCCGTCGCGGTAGAACTGTCTGCCGATCGCCTTGTTGGGAAACACGGACATATCGAACAGCTCGTCGTAGAGGCCGTAGGCCTCCTCTGGCCCGAGCTTCTTGTTCTCGATGTCCTCGAACACCCTGTGGATCCAGGAGCCGAACGCCATGTTGTGGCTCGACTCGGGATCGAGTCCGAGCACGACCGACAACAGGTACTGGAGCCCGCAGTTGTCGTAGGTGCCGATGCGCGAGTAGCTCGTGCGCAACTTGTCGAGGGGGAGGTCGTCGTCCTCTTTCTGCTGCTGTTCGCGAATTGAGTGTTGTCCGTCGGTCCAGTCCCAGCGCCACCACCACTCGTTCGGCTGCGCCGCGGAGCACGACGGGTCGAGCTCGCACACTTGTCGCACCGCCGCCAGGGACGCGATCCGCTCGGGGGCCGGGACCTTTGTGTTGCCGAGAATCTTCCGGTAACGCGCGGCCGCCTCGCCGAAGGTCAGCGGGCGGGAATCGGCAGACGGCGACTCGACGTCCGGGAACGATCCGAAGAGATCCTCGATGAAGCGAGAGGGTTCGCCGCGTCGAGAGGGGCCGGGCGAGGTCGTGACGATGCACCGCGTGGTCGCGCGCGTGGTGGCCACATAGAAGACGCGCCGGTCCTCCATCTCGTTCTTTCGCGCCCGCTGCACCACGTCGGTTTCGTCGAGGAAGTACGGATCGAACAGCCCCGTCGCGCGACGTCCCTTGGGGATGGATCCCTCGATCACCCCCGCGACCGCGACGACCGCCCACTCCTTGCCCTTGGCTCCGTGAAAGGAGACGACGTTGACCCCGCCGCTCGAGCGCTCCGGCGGGAGCCACGGATCGGACCCGAAGTCGGCGCGGCCGAGCGCGTCTCGGTAATCCTCCAGCGTCCCCCTCCCCCTCCGGCGTTCGACAAACCGTCCGAGGGCTTTGCTGAAAGCGACGAGGGCATCGAGATCGCGGTGGGCCGGGTCGTTAAGGCTGGTGCGGGCCCTCTGTTGGAGCTCGTCGCACACCCGGGAGCTATCCCACACGACCCAGAAGGCGTCGTCCGCGGGCGCGTCTTTCTTGGCACGCAGCCGGTCCCGGAGCCGCGCGAGCTCCGCGATCTTCTCTTGAAAGTCGTCGTCTCCCCGGACGTCGTCGGGGGGATCGTCGAGCACCTCCTTCAACGTTTGGTTGGTCACGCGGGCCACCCGCTCGAGTTCGCGGACGGCCGCGTCCTCGAGATCGATGAGCGGCGACCGCAGCAGCTCGACCAGGTCCTGTGGATCGGGGTCGTCCTTGAAAGCGAGGTTCGCGAGATCCAAAAAGGCGCGGACTATCGGCTCCCGACCGAGTGGACGATCGGGCGCGCCCACGGTGAACGGGACCTCGAGGGCGTCGAGCGCGCGCTCGAGCGGCGGGAGCATGGAGCGGGGCGACGTCAAAAGGATCGCCATGTCCTCGAACGGCACCTTGTCCTCGAGGTGGGCGAGGCGGAGGGCGCGGGCGATCGAATCGACCTCGGCGGCAAGACTCGAAAAAGCATGCACCTCGATCTCGGCTCTGCCTTTGAAGTTCTCGGGGCGATGGTCGGCGCGACCGTTGCGGGCTATCAGCGCCGAGGTGCGGGCGCCCATGCCGGCGCTCTGGCGGTAGGAGGTCTTGAGTGTGACGACCTCGTGGGGGCCGAGCTCCTTGTCGAAGTCCTGCATCCATCCGGGCTCCGCGCCGCGAAAGGTCTCGATGGCGGAGTCGGGGTCGCCGGCCATCACCAGCGACGCCCAGGGTCGCGCGGCCCCCTCGATACCGAACTCGGTCAAAAACTTCAGCATTCGCTGCTGCACGAGCGCCAGCTCTTGTCCGTCGTCGACCAGGACGTGAAGGAAGCGCCGCTGTAGGTCGTCGCGGACCTCATCGAAGCTGGCCAACAGCCCGGTCGCCTCGTTCAACAACATCGCGTAGTCGACACGGGCACTCGCCCGCATACGTCTCTGGTGGGCCTTGAAGAACCTGATGACATCGGCCCACTCGGGCCGTGCGTAGGCCAGGGCGTTGAGCTCGGGTTCGCCCAGGACGCGCTGTTCCGCCCGGATGCAGAAGTCGACGATCTCGTCGGCGAAGCCTCGGTTGTGGAGTAGGTGGCGATGGCCGGTCTTCCAGTTGACCGCCTCGTCCGGGTTGGTGAGCGCATCGCGGACGGCGCCCCAGTGCTCGGGGCTCGTTAACAGGACCGGCGGCTCCGAATAGCCGAGCTTGTCGTAGTGACGGGAGACGAGATGGTTGGCGAGACCGTGCCACGTGTAGACCGGCACGTCGATCAGGGCCTCCAGCCCCTCGTCGAAAAGGAGCCGGCGGGTCAGCCGCTCCTGCAGGGCCATCTTCTGGGACCGATTCGGTACCAGGAACAGGATGCGGTCGGGCGAGCAACCCTCCTGGGCGGCGAGCGAGATGAAGCGCTCGACGAGCACGGTTGTCTTGCCGGTACCCGGCCCCCCCAACGCGACCAGCGAGCCGGTGTCGTGATCGACCACCGCGCGCTGATAGTGGTCGAGATCGAGCGCTCCGGCCCGTCCCTCGAGCTGCTTTCCTGCCACCCCCTCAGTCATGTCCTCAACTTACAGAGAGGGTGAGACATTTTTGAGTTGCGAAGGCCACGAGCGCGAAGAAAATCGAGCCCGGGCCGGGAGCCTCAAGGCTGAATCGTAGACAATGACGACTAATGCGGCTTGAACGGTCGCTTGGGTTGTCGAAAGGGGAATAATGAACAATCGAAATCTGTCGACGGTCGCGCTTGTTGCCGGCGCACTTGCTCTGGTAGGTGGGATATGGGGTCTCGTAGATCACAGCAACAGCGGTGACAGCGAGGGGGCCCTGGAAGAAACCGTGATGTGGATCGCCATCGTCCTCATCCTCCTGTCGATTTCGGCCATTGCCAGCGCTCTCGCGAGCCGGAGCCATTCACACGGCGGCCTCGTGGACGATCAACCTCGGCCTCCGGCTCCTTAGTCGCAGGTACGCGAGCGACTAAGCACCTCCTCAGAAAACGTCTCCTGTTTTACCCGTCGGGCATCATGCCCTTGTAGCCCTGGTGACCTATGCAGGGGGAGACCGTTAAGGGCAGGCTTCGGCCGCGCAGTCGCCGTCGGCGACCAGCTGCGATGCAAGTTCTCCCACTAGTTCGGCGGAGGGGTCGTTGCTTGGGTTCTCGTCGCCGAAAAGGTTCTCGAGTTGCCAGGGGTCGGCCACGAGGTCGTAGTACTCCTGTTCTACGACGCCCCCGTCGGGGCCGTAATACTGAATGTACTGGGCTTCGTCGGTCGTGACGCTACGCCACGGCGCGCGCGTCTCCGAGAAAGGATTGAGGAACTCGGTAAACACTCGCTCTCGTTCCCAGTCATCGTCCAGAACCGAGCGGCCGTCCATGGGGGTCAAGGGATCGATGCCGGCCGCGTCCAGAATCGTGGGGGCCACATCGATGTTGGCAACGCGCCTTTCGTCTACCGGTCCCGGATCGAGCGACTCGGGGAAGCGAATGAACATCGGTATGTTCACCGACTGGCTATAGGGAAAAGCTTTTCCTATAAGACCGTGCTCGCCCCACATGTAGCCGTTGTCCGACATGAAAACAACGATGGTGTTATCGAGTTCGTCGCGTTGGCGCAAGGTTTCAAAAATCCGTCGGACCATGTCGTCTACGGACATCAGTGTCCGTAGTTGAGCCTTGCGACGGCGTTCGCCCACCTTTATATCGGCGTCCGTCGTGGGGCCGTGGGCCGGCTTATCCGACAGGTCCTTTTCATCGATTGCGGGGTTGCCCGCCCAGTCGTTGATCTTTACGTCGGCGTACTTCGCATCGGGCTCAAAAGGCTGATGCGGGGCGATCGGCGCGACATATGCGTACCAGGGGTCGGACGCCGACGATATGAAGTCGACGGTGCGGTCGGCGATGAAGTCGGTCGAATACTCCTCGACGGTCTGGATCTCCCCGTCGATGTTCCACTTGCCCCCGATGTAGGCCTCGGGCGATTTTTTCGGATTGCAACAGAAGTACCCGTATCGATCGAAGTAAGGGAGATCGGCTTCGAGCGGATAGTTGTTCAGGTACTTGCCGTAGAGGGCGGTCTCATATCCCTCCTCGTCCAAATAGGCCTGGAGGGTCTGGTCCGGATTGAAGCCGAGCGCGTCGGGGTTGCCCCGAACACCGTGGTTGTGGGCGTAGAGCCCGGACATGATCGACGCCCGGGAAGGACAACAGAGCGGGGTGGTCGCGTAAGCGTTGGGAAAGAAGGTGCCTTCTTGCATCCACTCACGAAGCGCGGGCATTACGGGTAGGCCGCCCCTCTGGTCGTCGGTGACGACGACGAGGACGTTCGGCGGCGGCTTGTCCCGATCCGCCGCCACAGGCCATCCCATCGCGGCCACAAGACCACCGATCACGACGAGAGCCAGCCACACCCGGCCGGATCGGGCGATCGCAGCGAGGTGCCCGCGGCCGCTTCTCGCCGCGTGATGAGGCGGAAGTTCTCTGGTGCTCATGACCTCTTTACCGCGCTCGCCCCTCTTCCGGTTTGCACCCGGTCGGCCTCTTCCCTCCGGTTCCGGTAAAAGGGACGAAAACCGTCCGGAACATGAGAAAAGCAGAGGGCCCCCCGAAGGGGGCCCTCGTTCGTTCGCTTGGGCGTGGAGATCAGATCTCGCAGTTTGCTTCGGTATCCGCTCCCGCCCCGCCGGTGCAGGTGTCGATGTCGGCTCCACCGTCGAGGCTGTCGTTGCCGAAGCCGCCCCTCAAGGCGTCGCTGCCGGCGTTGCCACGAAGCGTGTCGTGGCGGTTGCCACCTTCGATCAGGTCATCTCCTGGTCCGCCGAAGACGGTGTCGTTTCCACCGAAGGCGTAGATCGTGTCGTCACCGCCCCGACCGCGGATCCTGTCGGATCCACCGAATCCGCAGATGACCTCGGAGTTACCGGTTCCGACAATGCGGTCTGCGCCATTGGTGCCGTAAACATCGCATTCGAGACCGGTATCGAAGACCTGCTCCACGGTCTGCGGGTTGAGGTGCGGCAAGTCGGCCGCCCCCGCGACCGCTCCCACGTTCACGTCGAAGACCTCGAGACCGCGG